>DATCKN010000125.1:0-16346 GCA_036562185.1 Thermoclostridium sp. | reverse complement strand
TTGTAAAGGGCGTGACCGGAGTGGTAATTTCAGGAAGTCATCTTATCTTCAAATCCCTACAGTAAATTAACTCTATCTTTTTCCATGTTTGCTATTGACAAAAAAAACATCTTTAGCTATAATAGCTTTAATAGCAAAGGCGCTGTGAGTAAAACTCATAGCGCCTTAACTTTTATGTTTTATGAAAAAATGGTAGGATTAAGATATGCCCAATCTTTATGAAAGAATGGAAAATTTATGCGGAGCTCCGCCTATCGGCCGATTATTTTAAAGAGATTGAGGCTACCGAACCTGCCGATACAGGCAAAATAGTCCATTGTAAAAGCTATATGCACACAAAGGCGTGGTTTTATCATTGGTGTCCCCGGATGCCATGATAGAATACACGCCTTTAATTATTTAAGGGGGAATGATTTATGGATATTACAATGATAGTTGATACTTTTTGGGTCGTACTTGCAGCTTTACTGGTGTTCTTTATGAACCTTGGTTTCGCAGCGGTTGAATCTGGATTTGCCAGATCAAAAAATACAGTCAATATTCTGTCAAAGAACTTTATCGTTTTTGCAGTATCCTCGCTTGGCTTCATGTTGCTTGGCTGGGGGCTGATGTTCGGCGGTGACAACCCGTTTGTCGGAACAAAGCAACTTTTTATACTGGGTAATTCCAATCTGGACTTCTATAAAGATACTTTGACATCAAATGTACCATTCTGGGGAAAATTCTTCTTCCAGCTGGTCTTCTGCGGTACTGCGGCGACCATAGTATCCGGAGCAGTTGCAGAGCGCGTTAAGTACATTTCCTTTATCGTGTTTTCGTTCATACTTACACTTGTCATATATCCAATTGTCGGCCACTGGATTTGGGGCGGCGGATGGCTTGGAAGCCTTGGCTTCCTGGACTTTGCCGGAGATACCGTTGTACACTCGGTAGGCGGATGGGCTGCTCTGTCCGGAGCCATTATCCTCGGGCCTCGCTATGGAAAATATGACAAAGACGGAAAACCAAAAGCAATTCCAGGTCACAACATGTCTCTGGCAGTTATAGGCCTATTCATCCTGTGGCTGGGATGGTTCGGATTTAACCCGGGATCCACTATGAGTTTCCAAAATCCCGCAGATGTTGTGCATATAGTATTAACTACGAATACAGCCGCGATAGCAGCCATACTTACTTGTACCGCTACATCATGGATTTTTATCGGCAAGCCCGATTTAGGTATGACTATAAACGGCTGTCTGGCAGGACTGGTTGGCATCACGGGAAGCTGCGCTTTTGTAAGTGTTGACAGTTCGCTTATTATTGGTGCAATAGCAGGTATCATTGTTGTATTCTCGGTACTGTTCTTTGATCGTATTAAAGTTGATGATCCTGTTGGTGCAACCTCTGTCCACCTGGTCTGCGGTATTTTTGGTACGATTTGTGTAGGGCTTTTCGCCCAGGAAGGAGTAACCAGCCTTTCAACAGTCAATGGCCTGTTTTTCGGTGGCGGCCTGTCACTGCTTGGTGTTGAGATTCTTGGTATAGTTGCTGTCGGTTTATTTGTGTTTATTTCATCATCTGTGGTATGGCTGCTTCTTAAATATACAACCGGTATCCGTGTCAGTCTTGAAGAAGAAATTCAGGGTCTTGATATCGGTGAACATGGTAACTCTGCTTATCCTGACTTTGCTCTTGTTGCTCCGATCTTGGCTACAGCCAACGGAGGTGTATATGAAGAAAAAGTCACTCAAATTCCCGCTAAAACCCCGGCTTCGGCTAAAAGCGCAGTATCCCAGGATGAAGCAATCCCGGTTGTAAACAAATCACGTCCGGGTGCAAAGATGACCAAAGTTACGGTAATCACCAACCAGGATAAGTTTGCCAAGCTCCAGACAGACCTGGACAAATTAGGAATTACAGGACTTACTGTTACAAATGTTCTTGGTTATGGCATGCAGAAAGGGCATCTTGAGTATTACCGCGGTGTGCCTGTAAAAACAAGGCTTCTTCCGAAGGTTCAGGTAGATATAGTGGTGTGCAAGATACCCACACAAACACTGGTTGATACAATAAAGAAATCGCTTTATACAGGCAACGTAGGCGACGGTAAGATATTCATCTACGATGTTGAAAATGTAATCAAAATAAGAACGGGCGAAGAAGGATACGATGCGCTGCAGGATGAGGACGAAGAATAATAGCGCAATATAAGAACCGTACCAAAAACCTTAATCAGCTAAACACCGGATTTCCGGATGTTAAAAATATATAGATAAAAACACATCCCTACGGGAGCATATTTCACAGACCTCGATATGCTCCCGGTTTTTTTGCTTCAAAAATCAATAAGTTTCATCACTCGCCCGTTTTCGATTTTTCAGTAATGGCCGAAAGAATCTGAAATGTCATTACAGAAAACCCCTATGGGCTCTTCATGAGGTAATTACGTCTGATTTTCACATCTGCTACACATTTTTATGTTAAACTGTTTATGGAGGTGGTTTATTTGAAACTTCTTGTAGTTGAGGATGACCATGATACCAGCGAAGGAGTCTGTGAATACTTCAGGGAAACGGGATACGATGTAACTGCTGCATACGACGGCGAAGAAGCATTGGCCCTGGCAAAACAGAACTCTTTTGATCTTGTCCTGCTTGACGTAATGCTGCCCAAACTAAACGGACTCACAGTACTTCATGAGCTGCGAAAAACAAGCGATGTACCTGTCATCATGCTTACCGCAATTGGTGATGAGCATACGCAAGTTGCCAGTTTTGACGGTATGGCGGATGATTACGTTACCAAGCCTTTTTCCATCCTGCTGCTTGAAAAACGTATCAAGGCACTGCTACGGCGGAGAAAGCCAGCAGATTCACCATACATATGGCACTACAAAAATGTTACGGTCAATTTTACAGGCTTTACAGCAGAAGGAGAGAACGGACCGATTGATGTCACTCCGAAAGAGATTATGCTTTTAAGGCTTCTGGTGGAAAATAAAGGGAAGGTGTTAACGCGCGAACGTATCCTGGACGAACTTTGGGGAGACGACAGGCCTGTTTTTGACCGGACGGTGGATTCTCATATCAAAAACCTGCGTAAAAAGCTCAATTTGGACTGTATAGTGACCGTAACAGGTGTTGGTTATAAACTGGAGGATGTGTGATGAAAATTTTTCAGAAAACATTCATGTATACGCTGGTTTTACTGGTACTGATTGCTCTGCTTGCAAGCTGGCTCATATATACACTCATGCCAACCTTCTATACGAAACAGAAACAACGGGAATTAACCTTCCAGGCAGAGCAATTGGTGCAAAAACTAAGCTCTGCAAAACGTGAGGATATTGTCAGCCTGATTAGTGATTATGCCGGCGGCCAAACAAACATTATCATTAACATAGGCGAAGAAAAATATGCGTTAATTACATGGAGCAACCCCTCAGGGTCAGACCTGACCCTTACTTCCTATGTTTCTGTTTCATCCACATCAATTACCGGCTCCGATGATATGGTCTTCAATGTCGCCATAACCGACGTCGACAGCGTTAAGGGCAACGGTATCAAAATTTCCGAAGGTGATTTCTCTCCCGTTTTATATAATTTTTTCAACATGGCCCAAACAATTGAAACACAGTGCGATTTCACAATGGATAACGAATCCGGCACGCTTACAGTATCTATGACGCTGGCCCCCGTCAAAGAGGCTGTTGATGTTATTATCTCATTGCTGCCTGTGTCCATTTTAATGTGCGTTGTAATCGCTGTCGTGTTTTCACTGTTGTATGCACGTGCGATTACTCGCCCTATCAAGGCAATCTCCAATGAAACACGTCACATGACATCACTTGTACGTGATGCCAAATGCCGGATAAAGTCCGGGGATGAAATAGGTGAACTTGCTTCAAATGTAAATTACCTTTACGAAACTTTATTAAATACGATAGATTCACTTGAAGCCGAATTGAAAAAGGTTACAGCCACAGAAAAAGCAAAAACTGATTTTCTTCGGGCTGCTTCTCATGAACTTAAGACGCCTGTCACAGCATTAAGAGTAATTATGGACAACATGATTCTCGGTGTGGGAAAATATAAAAACCATAATGAATGGCTTCCGAAGTGCAAGGAATTGATAGACAGTTTATCGGACAAGCTACGTGATATTCTTGATGCCACGCGGCTTGAAACCGTATCAGAACAATGTGTTTCAGAAAATATAGAAACCATTTGTTCTGAAGTACTGGAGCCTTACATTGTTATTGCCCGGGCAAAAGGACTTGTTCTTAATATCGACTTCAACAATTCTTTTCTTGTCACAGCTCCGCCTAAATTACTGGGAAAAGCCCTGTCTAATATTTTTTCCAATGCCGTGCTTTACACAAAACCCGGGGGTAAGTTTTCTGTCTATTTCAGAGAGCGCAGCCTAATTGTTGAAAATGAATGCGAACCCATACCTGAAGATCATCTTTCAAGACTGTACGAGCCATTTTACCGGCCGGACATTTCCCGCAGCAGGGAAACAGGAGGTAACGGGCTTGGGCTTTACATTGTAAAGACAATACTGCACCTGCTCGAACTGGATTATTGCTTTGAGCCGGTTGCATCACCCAGGGGAATGCGTTTTACCATCAATTTCTGAATTTCACATCTGCTACACACAGGCTCCATAACCACTCCAATATCCGGTGTTATGTTTACAGCATTACCGTGAAAGGAGTGGTTTTTTTGAAAATTGAGCTTAAAAATCTTCATAAGAAGTACAAAGGCGGAAAGACTGCGCTGAGGGATATAAGCCTGACACTGGCAAGCCCGAGCCTGATCGGTCTTGTCGGGCCAAACGGTGCAGGCAAAAGCACCCTTATGAAGCTGCTTACCGCAAACCTCCTCCCCAGTTCCGGAGAAATTTTAATAGACGGGCTGCCCATTCTGAAGCAGGAAAAATTGCTTAAATCAAGCCTGGGATATTTGCCCCAGGAATTCGGCCTGTTTGAAGATTTGACGACTGAGCAGTTTCTGGACTACATGTCTGCACTGAAAAGTATTGAAAGGAAAAATGCCAGGGATGAAGTTGACAGGGTCATCAAAATTACCCATTTGGAGGATAAGCGCAAATCCAAAATCCGGACGCTGTCAGGGGGCCAAAAGCAGCGGGTAGGTATTGCGCAAGCCCTGATTGGTAAGCCTGATCTGCTCATTTTTGACGAGCCTACCACGGGCCTTGACCCGGCCGAAAGAGTGCGATTCCGAAACCTGTTCGCAGAATTGTCAAAGAGCAGGCTGATTATCCTTTCCACGCATATCATCGAAGACGTGCAGTCGGCCTGTGATTATCTTATTGTGCTGAACCATGGTGAAATTCTTTTCGCCGGATTGCCCGGCAAGCTGATGCAGCAAAAAAACGCCGGTTCTCTTGAAACTGCCTATATGTCACTTATGGAAGGGAGTGATAACGTTTGAATGCAGTTGCAAAGTTCTTGCATGAAGTAAGGAAATTGCTGTGTGAACGTATTACGCTAATCTTAATAGCAATGACGGCAGCAGGTGCTGTATGGTTCAGCCTTAACGGGACGGGAAAAACCGCCTCAGATATATTTATCATAAGTGCAGCGAAAAACAGCGCTTTTTTCGGGGCATTCCTCTTTTCGCTGCTTTCACTTTTGCAGTTCCACAGGGATTTTAGGAATAATACAGACGTAATCATCGTTACATGCACCGATCCGTTACATCACCAGGTACGGAGGACACTGGCGCTTATTTGCGTTGCAGTTGCCACAACGCTTCTGATTTCACTGTTCGCTCTTCCGTATGGAGTTGCAAAAACCGGCGATTATTTTCAGTTTGAAACCTTTTTTACTGCATGGTACTTAATTTTTCTTTCTGCCCTTGTATTCGCAGTATTGCTTTCTGCAGGATTTTATATGATGACAATGCGTCTCGAAATATCATTGATTATCATGTCGGGGCTGGTATTGTTGTCAAAACTGCTTGAAAGCATGTTTTCACTGAATCCCAGCTACCTTTTTTACTGGGTGCAGACCACTGCGAACAGCTTCTCCGACCTGGTAACAAACCGGTTTCAGATAGATATGCTTCTCTGGAATCGTTTATTTTGTCTTTTTGTGTCTTTATCTGTATGGATACTGGGGCTAAGCTCGCTCAGGCGCTACGGCTGTGGCTTGCCCGGTTCATTTATTGCGAATTGCCGTCGTGCCTGGATACCAGTCCTTCTAATAACCACCATCCCGTTATCTTGTGTATGTTATGCGTTTGAGCCGATATTTGACGACAGCAGGCCTATGGATTTCAGCAGTATGGTAAGTTCCGGCACAGGGGTAGCTACTTTCACAAGTATCGGCAACGAAACCGGAAATCCCAACCTGGTGCTTACTGAAAAAGTATTCAGTCTTGATGTTAACGCAAAAGCCGGTAAACTTTCAGGTGTTGTTAAGTACAAGCTCAGTAATGAAGATGGAAATACCCAGGCATTACCGGTCCAGACAAATACCGGTATTAAAATTGACAGGGTCCTGATTAACAATGCTGAAGGCAAAGCCGTCAGGGGCGAAACCGGAGAAAGCAGTACTGCCAACTGGAGCATCGAGCTTCCTGCGTCAGAAGAATATGAAATTGAAATTTACTATTCAGGACGGATGCTGAATGACAACACAATAGTCCAGAGAGCTACATACGGTATTGCAGATGGGTTTGTCTGGCTTCCTGCAATCGGTGCTTTTCCGAATTTGGATATCAATGTATCCGGCGACTGCACTTTTTATGGTACGCTTTCACTGGATGAAAAACTTGAGCCCATATTTTCCAGGGGAACGTTTTCAAAGGGAGAAACCCTTAACGGAAGGACAAAATGGCTGTATACAGGGATTACAGGCAGTCAGAGTACAAGCATATTTGCCGCTGAGTATATGACCAAAACCTTTGAAGCCGGAGGGCTTAATATTGAGCTGAAGCATTTTGCAAAGCACGGCAAGTCCATCAGGGAAATGGATGCGATAAATGTGATAAAAGCAGCCATTGACTATTTTACAGAAGCATTTGGCCCTTTAATCTATCGCAACAGCCTTACGATTCTGGAACTTCCTGCTTACGTAAGCGGCGGTTTTGCCGGTGGTAACATGAGTGCTATGGATGAGTCAAGTTTTAATCTGAAAGGTTTTATTCCTGCCGAATCTTTTTCGCTGCATTCCGGTGGAGGCATAGACGTTCTTGTGCATGAAATCGCGCATCAGTGGTGGGGAATTGCCACCATGCCGATACAGGACGGTGTATCCTGCTGGTCGGCTGAGGGAATCACCTGTTACAGCACCTATTGTTTTATGAAATACTACTTTGGAGAGGAGTATGCGCAAGAACATTTTACAGATGCCTGGATGAAAGACTTGGACACTTACAGGAACGCCTTTTATATTCAGCATCCTGAATATCTTGAAAAACTTTCTGATAAAGATAAATCCAACATTATAGGTTCGTTCCGGAGCATCAGGCTGTATAGCATCATGCCGCTCATGATGCTGAATGGCGAGACCGCTCTTGGCGGTACCGAGAATTTCGTTAAAAAGCTTTCCGAGCTTTATTTATCGCATTTAGGCCAACTGATAACATATAATGATTTTTTGTCAGCAACCGGTCTTGCAGCGGAGGTGATTGAGCTTGAATAAAAGAACGGTTTTCAGGTATGAAATAAAACGGCTGATGTATTCAAAAGAATACCTGCTGCTGCTTATCGTGGTACTTGTATACAGTATGTCCCTGTTACGCGGGGTTGTTATATACGGTGTAAATTATACCGCACCGTTCTCGCTGTTGACCTTCGGTACTTACTGCTTTTCCCTGTCCCCTTTCTATTTCGTCCTGCTGCTTGTTTTGTGCGCAAGGCAGTTCAGAACATCAGAACGTGGCGCAGAGGCCATTATATGTACAACCAGCATGCCATTCCATATATTCAGACTTATACGCTTAAGTGCAATTGGGTGCGCATTCCTTGTTGCAATATCCTTACCTTTTATTGCCTGCTTTGTGTTCTACAGCCTGGTTTTTGATTATACATTCTTTGGGACACTGCTTTTGCAAGGTATGCTTATAATCATTCCGCCGGCAATCTTCCTGTCTGGCATCTCAATGCTTTTAGGAAAACGGAATCCGGCAGCGGTCTATATCTTGCTGGTTGCGGTTTTAATCATCAGTGTTTTCAAAATAACACTTCCGGCCTTTATCGATATTAACGGAAGTGCTCTTGTTCAGGCACTTAGCCAAGAACATTTCCTTGCTCTTTCATCCGGATTTGTTGCCGGGAGAATTGTTTTATTAACAGTCGGCATGATTTCAGTTATCGTGTCGGTATGCAGGCCGAATAAGCGTCATGCCTGACATGATTTACCCTTAAACAATTATACCCCGGGAACGGGTATATGATCATACCTGTTTCCGGGGTTGATTAAAATTGGATTACTTCAGCATTTCCATTATCGTGAGTGCAATCCTGTCCAATGAAAGCTGTTTACACACCGCTCCAATGTTATATGCCACTTTTGGCATGCCATAGACCACCGATGATTTTTCATCCTGGCCAATTGTCTGTGCTCCGCTTCTTTTCATTGACAGAAGGCCTTTAGCTCCGTCATACCCCATTCCGGTAAGGATAACCCCAATGGCATCCTTCCCCGCTTCTCTCGCAACCGATTCAAAAAGGACATCAACCGACGGGCAGTGTCCGTTCACCTTATCACCTTGAAAGCACTCCACTTTATATTTGCCAGATACCCTTTTAATTCTCATATGCCTATCTCCGGGCGCTATAAGAACCTTACCCCGCTCAACATAGTCCCCGGTTTCTGCTTCTTTTACCCGGAGGTTGGTTGATAGGTTCAGCCGTTCAGCAAAAAGCCTGGAAAACACCGGTGGTATATGCTGAACTATTACAATTCCGGGTATCGTAGAGGGCATACTTTTTAATATTTTGGCAATGGCTTCGGTTCCCCCTGTGGAAGCTCCTATGGCAATTACTTTCCGGGAATCAAAAATTCCAAACGTCCTTCCGCTGTTTATATTTTTAACCGTATCCTGTACTATCTTTGCATTTGATGCAATCTTTATCTTTTCAATCAGTTCATAAATAAACTGTTCCACATTCCTAAGATTGCCCATATCCGGTTTAACTACAAAATCAACCGCACCTGCATTCATTGCTTCAAAAACAGCATCGCTCACCGAACTTACAACAATAACCGGTATAGGGTATTGCGGAATAAGTTTGCGAACGAAATCTATGCCATTCATTTTTGGCATTTCCACATCGCAGGTTACAACATCTGGTTTATGCAACAGTATTTTATCCCTTGCCTCAAAGGGATCCCTTGCAGTAGCTACAACTGTTATTCCCGGATCCGATGAGATTCCCATCGATAACACTTCCCGAAATACAATGCTGTCGTCAACAATTAGAACTTTTATTGCTTTACCGTTTCTCACCGAATCACCTCCTGACACTATCCCTTCCTGTAGATCCCCGGCATAACATATTGAAATCCGGTATCATTGCGGTTTATGGACTCAGTATGTCCGATAAACAGGTATCCTCCGTATTCCATAATATCATAGAATTTTTTGATAAGATCAGTTTTTGTGTCATTTCTGAAATAGATCATAACATTACGGCAAAAAATGGTGTGGAATTTTTTCTTAAAAGGATATACTTTTTCCATCAGGTTAAACCTTCTGAAAATAACTTCCTTTTTAATGTTGTCATTTATCCTGTAATTCTCATTATCCAGCTTCTGAAAGTAATTCAGCCTCCACAGGGATGGCAGGGACTCCACCTCGTCCTTGCTGTAAACCCCATTGACAGCTTCAGCAAGCACTTTGCTTGAAATGTCCGTAGCAAGTATTTTTGCATCCCACAGGGCTTTATCATTTTTTAAAAAATCATCAATTATCATCGCAAGGGTATAAGGTTCCTGGCCCGATGAGCACCCGGCGCTCCATATCCTTAAATCCCTGTTTTTCACAGTTGAAACAAGGTAGGGAAGCACTTTATCCCTGAAATAATAGAAATGATCTGCTTCCCTCATGAAATACGTATGATTGGTGGTTATTTTGTTGACCAGCGTAATTAAAGCCTTACCTGACTTATCAGAACGGACATAATCAAAATACTGCGTGAAGCTCTTGCAATTACTGTTAATCAGTTCATTATACAGCCTGCTGATTAAAATGGCCTTTTTTTCTTCTTTCAAATGTATACCGTAGTTTTGCTCTATGTACTCTGAAAATTTTTCAAATTCTTGTTTAGTAATTGTAATCACAGTTTAACCACCCGATGCTTTTTATTATTATCAGTATTTTCCAAACTCACTGTCACTTAATATTATCTGTGATTCGATTTTACCATCCTTTATATCATTGCCTTTACCGGTTTCATTGTTTTTTTGGACCATTGACTTAATCATTTCAACAACTTCAGGGCTTAACATGTTAATGTCATTATTGGTCCTGATTTTCCTGAGTTTGAATCTGCTTACCATATTCCGCAACAATTCGGCCTGGCTTGCAAGTTCCTCACTGGCTGAAGCACTTTCTTCGGCTGTGGCAGAATTGGTCTGCACAACCTCGGATACCTGGACAATTCCCTGGTTAACCTGATTTATCCCTGCAGCCTGCTCATTTGAAGCTTTTGCTATTTCATTGATAAGGTTATACGCTTCATCAATTGAACCAACAATCTCGTTCAGGGAATTGGCTGTTTCCCTGGCTATCTTACTTCCTTCGTTTACCTTGCTGATTGAATTTTCAATCAGTTCAGTAGTTTCTTTTGCAGCATTCGCCGATTTTGCGGCAAGTGTCCTGACTTCCTCTGCCACAACCGCAAATCCTTTTCCGTATTGTCCGGCCCTGGCAGCTTCTACAGCAGCATTCAGTGCAAGGATATTGGTTTGGAAAGCTATATCGTCTATCACTTTTATTATTTTGTTAATATTATTGGACGAAATGTTTATTTCTTCCATTGCTTTTAGCATTTCCTGCATCTGCCTGTTACCCTGATCTGCCTTTGTTTTGACAACCTTTGTCAGTTCATTGGCCTTATTGGCATTTTCTGCGTTATGCCCTGTCTGTGACGAAATTTCCTCCAAAGAAGCTGTAAGCTGTTCTATTGTGCTGGCCTGTTCAGTGGAACCCTCGGAAAGAACCATGCTGGAATCGGAAATCTGCTTTGCACCTGTAGCAACCTGCTCTGCAGAGTTTACGACATTTCCCAGCAGCTCATTAATATTGTTTATCATTACATTTAATGCTTTTCCAAGAACATCTTTATCTGAACGAAGTTCAACATCCATCGAAAAATCGCCTTCTGCCATTCTCTCAGCAACATGAGCCTGTTCCTTTACAGCATTTGCCAAGGATTTGAAAGCCTTCGCCAGTTCCCCTGTTTCATCTTTATAGTTTGATTCTATATTAACACTTACATCACCAATAGCCAGTTGATCGGCAACCTCAACAATATGTTTTATCGGTTTGCTTATGCTTCCGGATATCATCACACCTAAAAATACTGCAAGTGCTATACCAAAAACAAAAATACAAGCATCATTAACTTCGAGTTTTCAGATGTGCTGACAATGGTATCATATTGTGACTTTCCGCCGGATACTTTATTATCTACAAGGCTCTCGATTACATCCTGGACGGTGGTAGCTATTTTAGCCATTGTTTCATCAAACAGTACTATTTTTGCCTCGGCTATATTTCCGTCCTGAACCAGATCAATTACTTGATTCATAATAACAACGAAATCTTCGACCGAGGAATCAAAAGTGTCGAACATTTGCCTTGTCGAATCTTCATATGCGGTTTTCTCGCATTCCGCCATAATGGCTACAATTTCTTCTATCCTTGAATTAATACCATTGATTCTTTCTTTAAGAGTCTCAGCATCATCTTCGATAAGTACCAGGTTTCGAAGTTCTACCCGTATTTCCAGGTATAATTCCAATACTTCTGAAAGCTGAGCCATAGGTTCTGTTGCATTAGCGTAAAGAACTTCTGCATTGTCGCTGATTTTGCTCAGACTAATAATTCCCACCAGCCCTATAAATCCTGTTATAACTGCCACAACCAGAAAACCGATAATAAGTTTTGCAGATATTTTTAAGTTTCTGTACCAACCCATATTTTCACTCCATATTATAAAATTTCATGCAGATTATCTATGTCTTCATCATTCAACAATTTCTCACAGTCCAGCAGAAGCCTTACATCATTACCTATCTTTCCGATGTTTTTAACATAATGGTTATGATTTACCTGTTTCATCTGTGGAAGCTCAGAAATATCAGATGCATTAATTGTAACTACCTCGGATACGCTGTCTACAATAAGGCCAACTGACATACCCAAAATATCCACAACGATTATGCAGGTCCGATCGTTATATTCCCCTGCTGCCTTTCTGAATCTCAGCCTGACATCTATAACCGGGATGATCTTTCCCCTTAAATTAATTATTCCTTTTACATATTCAGGCAGTTCAGGTACTTCTGTTATTGTCTGAATTCCAATGATCTCGGTTACATACCTTATTTCAATTCCATAACTCTCATTGTCAATGGAAAATATCAGGTATCTCCCCTCCTGTGTATTCTCTTCTTCCATCATGTTAATTTGAATTTCATTCATCCTGTTTTCTCTCCTTTGCTAGTAGTGTAAAATTGTGTCAATTACTTGTTGTGAATTAAATTGGCAATATCCAGGATCAGGCTTATACTTCCGTCGCCCAGTAACGTACACCCCGATATTCCATTGATTTTCTTGAACCTTTTTATATATTCAGGCAGGGATTTTACAACCACCTGCTGTTGACCCAATAACCGGTCGGAAAAAATGCATACCGTTTTCTCGTCCTGCGAAACCATGGTTATAATGCCTTCAGTTAAATCGGTTACATCTGTCTTTAAATTAAACAATTTATGAAGCCTTATAATGGGGTAGCATTGTCCCCTTACCATAATCATTTCATTTCCGTCAGGATCTGTAATAACACCTTCTCCCTTAGGCCTGAATGACTCCTTTATTGTAATCGTCGGAATGGTGAAAGTGGATTTTCCTACCTGCAGGTTCATTCCGTCGATAATGGCCAATGTCAGTGGTATTTTAAGGGTTATTTGAGTTCCTTTGCCCTTCTCGCTGTCGATTGATATACTTCCTCCAATGGATTCAATATTCTTTGCTACAACATCCATCCCGACACCGCGGCCCGAGAATTCAGTAACTTTATCACGGGTTGAAAAGCCAGGCAGCATTACAAGTTTATAAATCTCAGAATCAGACATATCTGCCTCATTCATGGTAATCAGGTTATTTTCCCTGGCTTTTCTCAGTATCTTATCCTTATCCAGTCCTTTTCCGTCATCTTTAACGATAATATGTACATCGTTGCCGACATTTTTAGCTTCCAGGGTTATTTTCCCGGATTTTGGCTTACCGGTTAACTGCCTTTCATCAGCAGATTCTATGCCATGGTCAACCGCGTTTCTGACCAGGTGCATTAAAGGATCGGTTATACGTTCTATGATATTCTTATCAACCTCCGTCTCTTCGCCTATGATCTCCAGATTAACCTCTTTATCCAGTTTCCGGCACATATCCCTTACAATGCGGTTCATTCTCTGGAAAGTAGCAGACAAAGGCACCATTCTTACAGACATTACTATGTCCTGGATCTCACTGGTTAATTTGCTTAACTGGCTTGCGGCTTTATGGAAATTACTCAGTTCCAGTCCCTCTAAATCGGGATTCTGCAATACCATGGCTTCGGCTATAACCATTTCACCCACCAAGTCCATCAGCTTGTCCAATTTGGCTACACTTACGCTTATAATACTCTGTGTTGGTAAAACATGATGATGCTCAGCATTTCGATGCTTTTGCCCGTCTTCAAAACTGCTTTTTTCCTGAGAAGGCAACTTCTCCTCTTCCTGGCTTTCAAGCACTTCTTCATCCTGCTCATCAAAAAAAGCCTCCAAAGATGAGTCAGCATCTTTTTCAACTTCAAAACCTTCTGAGAATGTTTGTTCATCAATTTCTGCCAGTTCCAGTCCCTTTAAAAAAACAGTCTGTATCAGGCCTTCATAGATTTTCTCCTGTGTTTCTGCTGTTTTTATATATATCTGAAATCCTTCACGCCTTATTATCTCAACACTTCCATCATTGTCTATAATATCCTTTGGATAATATTTCAGTCCGATTGCTGCTTGTTCAAGGTTATGTATAATTGCAAAGGCCCTTACATTCTCCATTTCACAACCTTCCTCAAAATATACCACAGCTCTGAAATAGTTAACCTTTTCTTCTTTCATATTTTCATCTGCCGGGATAAAACCATTTTCCTTCAAATCCGAAAGATAACTTTGAATCCTGTTAACCAGCCCGGCCGAATTACCATCGGCACTGGCATTGTTTCTTATTTTCTCCAGCTCAATTTTAACGAAATCAATACAGTCAAGGATTAAATCACTTAAAAACGCACTAAAGAAATTTTCAGGATTCTTTTCCCGTATATATGAGAACAAGTCCTCCATTGCATGGGCCAAAACGGATATTTCATTGTACATCATCATGGCTGATGACCCTTTAATGGTATGCATTATCCTGAATATCTCATTAATGTTCTCACTTGAGTAACAATGGTTTGCTTCGCTTGACAGGATAACCTGCTCAAGTTGTTCAAGTAACTGATACGTTTCAAAAAGAAACATTTCCACCATAGCGTCATTAGTGTTGAAATCTTTCATGTTTACCACCATCCAATGAAAATTGTGCAACAAAGCAATAGGAATATTATGCCAGACTGCGTGATAACATATGGAATTATAGTATCAACTGCAATTAGCATTTTTCTGTTTCATTTTTCTTTTAATTAATACCCAAATCTAAATAAACTAATTCGACATATAGAAAAAACTATAATTAATTATCGACATTATTCGACTTTATATTAATTATATTAACTTCACGATAAATTTACATATTGCATCAATGCACAAAAAAATACCCACGTTTATTACGTGAGTAATTCTCCCTTTAAGATTATTATCTTTCAATCCGGTTTTTCATAACATTTTCTTTAACTCATGTAAATTTCCTTCACGGACATTTATGAACCATTTGTCATTACAGTCTACATGAGTAAGGTAATCGGCTGCTACCGAAAGGTGACCGACCTTAAGGCATAATTTATAAAACTCAAGCTTTTTTAAGTTTAACGAGCCGGGTAACGGTACCATTTCCCCATAGACTGAGTTAATTACCGCCCAGTCGTATTCAGTGTCAAAATATTTAATACCCTCAATATCAATAAGTCCGATTTGGCCATTATCAAGTATAAATACGTGGGGTGGCGTCAGCTCCCCGTGAATCAGGCTGAACTCACGTGCATTTGGTTCAGTAATTTCACTCATTTTCTGCCGTAATAAATGCAATATTTCATTCTGTATCAAAGAGATCTCATTATCCAGTTTCGATGCTATATTCAACTCTTCAGCATAAAAATTGAATACCAGCCCGGTTGCAGAAAGATTATAAGGTTCATTAACCATCGGAGATCCATAAAATGGACGTTTCTCTGCCGCCATCCTGTCAATAATTTCTATGATCCTTCCGGCGACGTCTTTAATTTTACCGCCATTGTTCATGTATTCCTGAAGGCTTTGTCCTTTAAGGAATTCAACAATTGCATAATCAAAGCCGCCGTCGTCATTATGCCCGGCTGTTATAACACCGGGTACGCGGACACCCAAACCGGTCAACAGTTCAGTGTTATGGATGAAATATGCAAATCCGTCAGGAAACAGGTATTCCACCCCGTCGGTTTGGTTTTCAGTCAGATTGTTTTCAAACGGCCTTCGCCATATATACAGAATAAAGCTGTCATTATCTGTTGTGATTTTATACACCTGTTTTGAAAAACCGCCATGAATTTCAGCCAGCTTGAAATCAGAAGTTTTAACCGTATTTTGAATAGTTTCTTTTAATAATTGGCAAATCATATAAATTTTCTCCCCTCGGTAATCAGATATAAAAGCTTTTTAAATACATTGGCAAATGCAGTTGAGGCAATTGCTATGGCTGTGGACGGGTTGTTGATTTCCGGTATTTTCCTGAAGGGGCAGATTGCCTGCCCCTTCACTGATTATATTATTCTTTGATAACACCTTTCGATGAAATTAAGAAATATAACAGGAATACAAAACATATCAAAGAGATAAAACCATAGCCACCGTATATATCAAATCCTGACGAGAAATAACCGAAGCCCAGTCCTGAAATAATTATTGCCGCCCTTAATCCGAGAGACTGGAA
>DATCKN010000124.1:0-17444 GCA_036562185.1 Thermoclostridium sp. | reverse complement strand
GCGTTTCAGGTGCATGAGCTCATGGGTCAATATCAGTTTCAAGTCGGTTTCCTGAATATTTAAAGCCGGCAGAAATATAACGGGACGGAACACCCCCACGAGCATAGGACTAGAGATATCAGGATTCAGCATGAGTTTTACTTTGCCATATATGCCTAATTTAGCTTTGCATGAGGAAAACAGGTCGGTGACTTCAGTATTTTCCTGTACAGGGAAACTGCCAGCCTGAAGTTTTTTAGTAAATCTGCAATAGCAATATAAGTGCCAACAGGCAAAGACAACTGCTCCTACAAACCAAATGAATAAACAGGTTTGCATAAGCTCAGCCGTCAAATGCTTTTCTGTCAGAGTATCCATTGCACCCACAAAGCCGGTTGCAGGTAACGGTTTATGAAAAATTGGCAGTCTGGCAGGATATTTTTCAATAACAGGCTGAATTAAAGAGAGTTTTCTGATAAGGAGAAAAACCGGCAGGAGAAAAAAAGCGATTGCCATTTTCCCAATTCTATATTGCCACCTGGCATAAAAAATTTTAACTGTTATAGGCCTAAGCAGTATCATCAACCCAACAACCGCACTTCCTGCAATAGACATATTAAAGATAGCGGGCAACGGATTACTCATTTTTCTCACCTGCTTTTTCTGCAAACCATCGTTTCAAATCGGTTAATTCATCCTTTGTAAGCTCTTTGCCATCATAGAGCGCTGCCAGAAAATTTTTAACCGAACCTTCATATAATGTTTCCAGCAGGCTCTTTGCTTCCTGTCTCCGGTATTCCTCTTGCGACATGCGAGGTTTATATAAATTCGCTCTTCCCTGTTTTATGGAAGTCAAGACACCTTTTTCGACCAGCCTTGCCAGAAAGGTTGCTATGGTTTGCCCTTTCCATACCTTTCCCTTTTCCCGAGCAAAAATATCAAGAAGTTCACTGGATGTTACCGGATGGTCAAATGCCCAAATGATCTGCATTACTTCCATTTCTGTTTCGGACAGTTTTTGAAAATTAGTCATGGTGTACACCCTCCGTTTTATTGCCACACGTCTGCGGCAAATTCACTACACTTGTGTAGTAATTTTATTTTACTACACAAGTGTAGTGAATGTCAATTTAAATTTTATAAATAAAAATATGCTTTAACGTCGGATTCAGAAGTAAATCAATCAGGTTTAGTTCAGGATGTAGCGATTCGTTATCATATCTGTCAGATTAAATTATAAATATATAATATTTTTGTTTGACATGGATAATATTTGATGTTATTATAGCTATAATCTTTAGCTAAAAACAGCAATTTACAGTTTGCTGTGACAATGTATTCAATTAAGATTATACTATAATAAAGGCAAACTGAAAACTTAATAACTGACAAGATAGAGGTGCATTTTTTATCAGTAGGTTCAATGAGGTATATGGGTATCAATGAATTGAACTGAAAGGAAAAAATGCCGAAGGAAAATTCTTCCCATAGAGGTTTTCCTGGTTCATCAGTGAATAACTGCTGGACTGTCATCAATTTTTTATTGATGGAGCGCTATCGGTAGTAATGCCTTTTCAGGCATATTATAACTGCTGGGATGTTCTATCAGCAGTTTTTGTTTTATAAAGGCAATTATGCAATAAAGGCATAAATTAAGCTGTAATATCAATGTTGTAAATCAATATTATATGTAGTATATATATTTTGGAGGGTTAAATATGAAGAAATACAAATTTGCTGTTGTTGGCGTCACAGGAATGGTGGGACGTACATTTTTAAAGGTTCTTGAAGAACGTAATCTCCCTATTTCAGAATTGTACTTGTTTGCATCCAGTAAATCAGCAGGACAGAAAATCACATTTCAGGGAAAAGAATATGTTGTTGAAGAACTGAATGAGAACTCTTTCGACAGAGGCATAGACATAGCTCTGTTTTCAGCCGGAGCAGGCGTTAGCAAAAAATACGCTCCTATCGCTGCAGAAAAAGGTTGCATTGTAGTAGACAACAGCAGTGCATGGAGAATGGATCCTTCAGTACCCCTTGTCGTTCCCGAAGTAAATCCTGAAGATATCAAATGGAACAAGGGAATTATCGCAAACCCGAACTGCTCTACTATTCAGGCTGTTGTTGCATTAAAACCTCTATACGATAAATATGGTATTAAAAGAGTGGTTTACTCAACATATCAGGCCGTGTCAGGCGCTGGAATGCAAGGTTATAAAGACCTGGAAGACGGTCTTGCCGGCCAGCCTCCAAAGAAATTCCCTTATCCGATTGCAGGTAATTTACTGCCTCATATTGACGTGTTTACCGAGAACGGATATACCAAAGAAGAATTAAAAATGATTAATGAAACAAGAAAAATTTTGGGCGACCAAAGCCTGCGCATTACTGCCACAACTGTCAGAGTACCCGTATTCAACTCCCACAGTGAATCAATCAATGTTGAGCTTGAAAAACCTTTTGATCTTGAGGAGCTGAAGAATACACTCAGAGAAGCTCCCGGCATTATTGTCCAGGATGATCCAGGCAACAATATCTACCCCATGCCCATTACTGCCAGCGGCAGAGATGAAGTTTTTGTCGGCAGAATCCGCAGGGATGAAAGTGTTGAAAATGGTGTAAACTTATGGGTTGTAGCCGACAATATCCGCAAAGGTGCAGCCACAAATGCAGTACAGATTGCGCAGAAACTTATTGAATACTTCGATAAGGAGTGATTTTTTTGAAGAATCCATTGTTTGTGGGGTCTTGCGTAGCTTTAGTAACCCCTTTTACCGATAACGGGGTTGACTACGATAAACTGGAGGACTTAATTGAATGGCAAATAAAAGAAGGAACAGATGCCATTCTGATATGCGGTACTACAGGCGAATCATCAACCATGCCTGACGAAGAGCATAAGGAAGTAATAAAATTCGCTGTGCAGAAAATAGCAGGAAGAGTACATGTTATGGCCGGGACGGGCAGCAATGATACAAAACATGCTGTTGAGCTAAGCCGGTATGCCGAGTCTGTTGGTGCTGATTCAGTCCTTTTGGTTACACCTTATTACAACAAAACCACGCAGGAAGGGCTTTACAGGCACTTTAAAGCCATAGCCGACTCGATTAATATTCCTGTTGTGCTTTATAACGTACCTTCCAGAACCAACTTAAATATTAATCCCGAAACTTTAAAGCGTTTGTCAGAAGTTTCCAATATAGTTGCCGTAAAGGAATGCAACCTGAACCAGGTGGCTTACACCAGGTATTTGTGCGGTGATAACCTTGTTATATATTCTGGTGAGGACGGAAACGTTGTCCCGCTGTTGGCTCTTGGTGGAAAAGGTGTTATTTCGGTTGCTGCAAACATTATTCCGGCAGATATGCATAAAATGGTTCATTCATTTTTAAACGGAGACATAGAAACAAGCCGTGATTTGCAGATTAAAGCTGTTAATCTTGTAAATGCGCTTTTCTGTGAGGTGAACCCGATTCCCGTTAAAGCCGCAATGAACGAGATGGGAATGAATGTTGGAAAATGCCGCCTGCCACTGGTTGATATCAGTGAAAAAGGTCTGAACACCTTGCGTGCGGCGCTTTCCGAGTACGGCCTGATTTAACCGGGCATATCCTTTGGAGCTGTCTTACGAAAGGATGAATTATCATGGTAAGAATTCTGTTAAGTGGTTGTAACGGAAAAATGGGTCAGGTAATCACAAACCTCGCACGCTACAGAGAGGATGTCAAAATTGTTGCAGGGTTTGATATAAACGATTCCATAAGGAATGATTACCCTGTATTCACTCAATTGGATCAATGTAATGTGACAGTTGACGTAATCGTTGACTTTTCACACCCCGCAGCATTGCAAACAGTTTTAAACTTTGCCGTATCCAGGAAGATTCCTCTTATAGTTGCAACAACCGGTCTTTCTGATGAACAGGTATCAAAGCTGAAAGAATATTCACGCACCATCCCCATCCTCCATTCGGCAAACATGTCCCTTGGTGTGAATCTTCTGCTTGAGCTTGTTCAGAAGGCTGCAAAACTTCTGTACAGCAATTTTGATATTGAAATAGTTGAACGGCATCATAATCAAAAGATAGATGCACCAAGCGGAACAGCCCTTGCTCTTGCCGATGCAATAAATCAGGCTTTGCCCGAGAAATACCGTTATGTTTATGACAGGCATACCAGCCGTGTTAAACGCAGCAAGGATGAAATTGGAATACATGCAATCCGAGGCGGTAATATAGCAGGCGACCATACCGTTATTTTTGCAGGGAATGATGAAATCATAGAATTAAGACATATTGCAAACAGCAAGGAGATTTTTGGTGTTGGAGCTTTAAAAGCCGCAGTTTTTATTCATGACAAAAAACCAAATTTCTATACTATGAAAGATTTGCTGAATATTTAAAAAGGGCGGTTTAGAAACCGCCCCTTTCATGATCCCACTTAATCATCATTGCTTCTTCTGATACTTGCATTTTCTTCTGTATCGTTAATAATCTGGCTGTCTGAAAATACATTTTCTATTTCATCACCGTTGTCTTCATTATTTGTTTCTTTAACAGGCTGAATCATATACTTGTCAATTTTCGAGTAAACATAGAAGTTTGTAATAAAGCTTATTAATCCCATTGTAATAAAAATGAACAAAATGTAACCTATCACCGGGTAATAAAACGAGAAGAACAGCAACACGAATATAACTACCAGTATCAAAAGATTGGGGAAAAATTTCATTATTGCAAAAAGGAATGCATTTTTATAAAGCTGCTTGATGGTCAAATCAAATGTAACCATCATCGGGTAGATATACATGCTCATCATCATAAAAATTACAAACGCTACAATAATGAAAGCGCTGGCAGCAACAATAAGCAGGTTGTCGGTCCGGAAGTTCAAATAGAAATAAATATCCAGAATTACGAGTACAGTAAAAACTGTATTGATAAGGCCTACAATCATACTTTGCTTAAAGTTCTTCAAAGCATGTTCTTTAAAGTCTCCCCAGATGAATGCGTGTTCTTCACGGGAATAATTCCTTAAAATATAGGTCATACCTGCCTGTGCAGGCCCTACTGTAATTAAAGGCAGACAAATAAAAATTGACATTAACGGAATTGTCCCGAAAAATAAGTTAGAAACCATGTCTTCAGGGCTCAGCCCTGCATTCTGTGTTAACAGCAGTTGCAGGTACCCGGCAAACACAGCCAAAAATATAATGGCCGGTATGTTAAAAATACCAAACAACATGTTAACTTTAACTATATTCCAGAATTTCCTGCCCAGAACCTCAAAAAATATTCTGAACCTCGATTTAGGAGGCGCATCCTTTGGTACTCCAGGTCCTTCCCTGGTATAGTCAAACAATCCGAAAAATCCAGCCATAGCAAACCTCTTCTTCTTTAGATTTTTGATTATTTGGTTAATTCAAACTGACTCATCATTAAATTACGGAATTTATCATCCAAAGTCTAATATATAAACCATATCACCGGTATTAGCTAAATTGTAGCAGAATAAAAAACCTTATTCAATAGAAGATTTTTATCACATTAAGCTTCGGGTACGTTTTTCTGATACACTAAAACAAGCGGGCCGAAATACCCCGGATATCAACAGGAGCACTAACATTTTTTCAGCTTCTTTCCCAACCTTTCTGCTCCTTTGCATGTAACGAATCAGATTTGTGATAAAATTACTATGAAAAAGAATAAACAGAAGAAAAAGGAGTATGAGCATGGACAGACTCAAAATGCACTCTGTTAACAAAGTAAATGAAAATATCAGAAAAATTGCTGAACTGTTTCCTAATACACTGACTGAGGTTATAAAAGGTTATAAGGATGATGGCACGCCCATAATTGAGCATGCCATTGATTTCGATATACTGCGCCAGGAACTGTCGGATATTATTGTAGAAGGTTCTGAGGAGCGTTACCAGTTTACCTGGCCGGACAAGAAAAAATCCATATTGCTGGCCAATGCTCCAATCGCCAAAACTCTGCGCCCTTGCCGCGATGAAAGCGTTAATTTTGACACGACCGAAAACCTGTATATAGAAGGCGACAATCTGGATACACTCAAACTATTACAGGAAACCTACCTTGGGAAAATTAAGATGATCTTTATCGACCCGCCGTACAACACAGGAAACGATTTTGTGTATAAGGATGACTTTGCCCAAAATACCGGCGAGTACCTGGCAAAAAGCGGGCAGTTCGACGAAGACGGAAACCGCCTGGTGCAGAATACCGAAAGCAACGGACGGTTTCATACCGACTGGCTGAATATGATGTATCCCAGGCTTAAGCTGGCAAAGGATTTGCTTAGCGATGACGGGGTTATTTTTATTACAATAGACGATGGCGAAAACTCCAACTTAAGGAAAGTTTGTGATGAAATATTCGGAGAAAGGAATTTTATAACGGAATTTATATGGGAGAAAAAGAAAAAGCCTTCATTCCTTCATAGAAACGTAGGTAAATTATTCGACTATGTTTTGTGCTATGCAAAAAAGTCTGAAAAAACATCCCCTTTTTCAATTGAAACTACCACCCAGGGTAAAAAATACCCTATTAACAATGCCGGGAACGGTAGAAGCATTATTACCTTTCCTCCTTTGTCTGTGGAGTTTCCTTTCCCCGAAATGGTAATTGAACCCCAGGATATGTCCGAGGGCAATATTTTTACCGAATTGCTGAACACAGTTGTTGTAAAAGACTATAAAAACCAGACCGAAATTGTTTTAAACGGCGAATGGAGGTATTCGCAAAAAAAGATTGATGAAATTGTCAGGAACGGCGAAAAGATAACAATAAGCAAAATACCGTTCAGGCCAAACCATATAAAAAGCGGCGGAGAAATAAAAAAGATGAAAAACATCCTCTCTCCCTCCCACTACAATTGCGAGACAAACGAAGACGGCACGGGCCAGATAATATCCATGTTCGGCAGTGAAGTTTTTGACACGCCGAAACCGGTAAAATTACTGAAACTTTTAATTCAGGCCGTAACATATAACGATAAAGATGCAATAATTCTGGATTTCTTTTCAGGTTCCTCCACAACAGCCCATGCAGTTATGAAGCTTAACGCCGAAGACGGCGGAAACCGCAAATTTATCATGATACAGCTGCCTGAGCCCTGCGCTGAAAACTCCGAAGCATATAAAGCAGGCTACAAGACCATTGCTGATATTGGCAGGGAACGCATCCGCAGGGCAGGTAAGAAGATCCTGGAAGAACATCCTGAAGCAGCCGGTAAACTGGATACCGGGTTCAGGGTTCTGAAACTGGATTCTTCCAATATGCAGGATGTCTATTACAAACCAGGGGAATATACCCAGGAACTGCTCTTCGCCCTAACCGACAATATTAAGCCCGATCGTACCCCCGAAGACCTTCTTTTCCAGGTTATGCTGGATTTGGGGGTGCTTTTGTCAAGCAAAATAGATGAAATAGCCATCGGCGATAAAAAGGTATTCAATGTTGCAGACGGTTACCTGATGGCTTGTTTTGATAAAGACATAACCGGGGAAGTGGTCCGGGAGATTGCCAAAAGGCAGCCTTATTATGCGGTTTTCCGCGACAGCGGTATGGCAAGTGACAGCGTCGCCACCAACTTTGACCAAATCTTTGAAACCTACAGCCCGTCGACTGTTAGAAAAGTTCTGTAAACGGAGGTGCCGCAGTGAAATTCCAGTTCAAGATACAGCAATATCAGACTGATGCCGTCAACAGCGTTATCAATGTTTTTTCCGGGCAACCCTATTCGAATTGCGTAGCTTATGTCCGTGATTCAGGTATTATAAGAAAAGATCAGTATACTCAGATTTCCATCTTTAATGCGTCGGACTCTGAAGGAAATGATGCTCAGGTGGGTTTTGAAAATGCACCGCTTGTCCTCACTCCTGAGCAATTATTAAAAAACATCCGCGATATACAAGCCCGCAACAACATTAAACAGTCCGAAACTTTGATCGACCACCTGGGAGCTTGCAGCCTGGATGTGGAAATGGAAACCGGAACCGGCAAAACCTATGTATATATAAAGACCATTTTTGAACTTAACAAAAGGTACGGCTGGAGCAAGTTTATTGTGGTTGTTCCTTCCATTGCCATTCGTGAAGGGGTATACAAGACTTTTCAGATTACAACGGATCACTTTATGGAGCACTATGGCAAAAAGGCCCGTTTCTTTATATATAACAGCCAGAACTTGTCAGAGATTGACAACTTCAGTGCCGGCAGCGGCATTAATGTCATGATCATCAATATCCAGGCGTTTAATACTTCATTAAAAGAAGATGCAAAGAGTAAAGAAGCCCGCCGTATTTACGAAAGGCTGGATGAATTCGGCAGCCGCAGGCCAATCGATGTGATAAAGGCCAACCGCCCCATCCTCATCCTCGATGAACCGCAGAAAATGGGCGGGGAAAAAACCCAGAAAGCACTTAAAAACTTTAATCCCCTGTTCTGCCTTAATTATTCGGCCACTCACGTCCAACACCATAACCTTGTTTACGTTCTGGATGCGGTGGATGCTTACAATAAACGCCTGGTAAAGAGAATCGAAGTGAAAGGATTTGAAGTTAAAAACTTACGAGGGACCGACAGGTATCTGTTCCTTGAAAATATAGTAATCTCGCCCAAAAACCCCCCCATGGCAAAGATTGAACTGGAAATCAAATACCAAAAGTCAATTAATCGAGAAACACGCATACTCAGGGTTGGAGATAATCTTTATCATGTATCCAACGGAATGGAACAATACAAAGGATATGTCATCAGCGATATTGACCCGATAAACGGTACAGTGACCTTTACCAACGGCGCGGCATTATCCCGGGGTGAAGTTGCAGGAGATGTTTCCGAAAAGGATCTGCGCCGGATCCAGATACGGGAAACAATTATTTCGCATCTTGAAAAAGAAA
The DNA here is from genome assembly GCA_036562185.1 of Thermoclostridium sp. Lineage (GTDB taxonomy): Bacteria > Bacillota > Clostridia > DSM-8532 > DSM-8532 > Thermoclostridium. The sequence continues at coordinate 8,537 of DATCKN010000124.1, read as the reverse complement.
GGCACCTGTTCGAACTCGGCATAAAGACCCTCTCCCTGTTCTTCATTGACGAAGTGGCAAAATACCGCAAGTATAATGAGGCAGGCGAGGAAGTCAATTCCGAATACGGCGAGATGTTTGAGCAGGAATATAAAAATGTGCTGAATGATTACATCGCCTTGGAAGACTCACCATATATCCGGTATCTGAAAAGCATAGAGCCTTCAAAAACTCACGCAGGGTATTTCAGCATAGATAAACACGGACGTAAAGTGGATAGCCCTGTTAAACGCGGAAGTGACGAAAGCGATGATACATCAGCCTATGATTTGATTCTCAGGGATAAAGAACGGCTTTTAAGCTTTGACGAACCCGTACGTTTTATCTTTTCCCACTCAGCATTGCGTGAAGGCTGGGATAACCCCAATGTTTTTCAGATTTGCACATTAAAGCACGGCGGTGCAAGCCCCACCCAGAAGCGCCAGGAAGTCGGCAGGGGCCTGCGTCTATGTGTAAATCAAAGAGGAGAACGTATGGATGTGGAAAAGTGCGGTGATTCGGTCCACTCTATCAATGTTCTGACGGTAATCGCGAGCGAAGGTTACAAAGATTTCGTTGCCGATCTGCAAACTGGTATTAAGGAAGCACTGTACGATCGGCCGACTAAAGCAACGGTGGAATATTTTACCGGCAAAACCGTCGTGTCCGGAGAAAAAATGCATGTACTCACCGGGCAGGAGGCCAAGGACATTTACCGTTATCTTATTAAGAACGATTATATTGACAGCAATGACATCATCACAGAGAATTACAGGACAGACCTGGAAAGCAACAGTCTGGCTTCACTGCCCGAATCCCTGGTACCTTTTGCCGAAGGTGTGCATGCGCTGATACAGAGCGTATTTGATGAAAGTATTTTCAGCAGGATGATAGAAAACGGGAACAAGACCAAAATTCAGGAAAATGCCCTTAATGAGAATTTTTACAAGAAAGAATTTCAAACTCTGTGGAACTATATTAACCGTCAGTATGCATACACTGTCGAATTTGACAGCCAGGAGCTTATTGAAAAAGCCATTAAGCATATAAATGAAAACATGTATGTATCCCAGCTCCAGTATACAGTCACCACTGGCAGCCTCGCAGGCAGACTGGACGGAAAAGACATAGCCCTTGGCAACGGCTTTATCCGGAATAAAGCCAGGACAGAAACCCTGCAATATACAGCTTCCAGCCAGATTAAATATGACCTGATAGGGAAAATAGCCGAAGGGACTACCCTGACCCGCCGGACAGTCGCCGCCATACTTACCGGAATTGAAAAGCCGGTGTTTAATTGCTTTAAGCAAAATCCCGAAGAATTTATAGCCAAAGCAATACGTTTAATAAATGAGCAAAAGTCCACAATGATTGTTGAGCATATTACTTACGATCAGATTGAAAAAAAGTACGACAGCACCATTTTTACCGCTGATAAAGGAACAGGCGATTTTACAAAGGCTTTCCGAGCAAGGAAAAACATCCAGGATTATGTATTTACAGACGGAACAGCCGAAAAAAGTGTGGAACGCAGGTTTGCTGAAGATATGGACAATGCCGATGAAGTCTGTGTCTATGCCAAACTGCCTAAAGGATTTGTCATACCCACCCCGGTTGGCAACTACACTCCGGACTGGGCAATTGCATTTAATGAAGGCACTGTAAAACATATCTATTTCATAGCTGAAACCAAAGGTACAATGGAAAGTTTAAACCTGCGTCCTATCGAGCAGGCAAAAATAAAATGTGCAAGAAAACTTTTCAATCAACTGACCACAGGCAAGGTTAAGTATCATAATGTAGATAGTTACCAGAGCCTGCTGAATATTATGGGCAAGCTGTAAATACAGGATACCCGCCAGTGGTTTAAACAGTTTGGATGACGGTGCTTCAGGTAATCGCTCTATGTTTGGATAGAACATTTAAAATTCTGTGCCCGGTGAATAATATGGAATCTTACCATCCTTTCTTTGGCCTGAGCTTAACCTTTGCTTCATTCTTTCTTGCACTTTTAATTTCGTTAGTGGATTTGACAATGAACATCGTTATAAGTAATGTAATTGTAAGAGAAACAGCGGCAAGTACCGGGTTTGCCATTTCCTTTACGGCTGGAACGTGATTCCTAAACCCGATAATCATCCCGCCAGCCGTAACCGGATAAATGTTCACAAGCAGCTTATTGCCGCTTACGAACATTGCGGCATATCCGAAGACGAAAGCCAAAATGACCGACATTAAATGATTTATGCCAGATTTTGCCGTAATAGCTATAAGAGGACTGATACCTATATATAGAAACAGGTTAAATACCGTAATCTGAAAAAAAGATTTAAAAAAGAGCTTAACCGTTAACCCGTCAAAGCCTAACAATTTATAGGCTATTAGGGTAAAAAACCACGAAAACGCTCCATATATCAAGGACAGAATACATCCCAGCAATAATTTTGAACCCAGTATTTTTGAATATTTAACGGGTACCGTAATTAAGTTTTTTAATGTATCATCCCTGATTTCTCTATTTATTATATATCCTATGATTAATGTAATTGTCATAGGAAAGATCATAGTCATATTTTGCTGGATAACCTGTTCATACAAAATTTGATAATCCCACACCCTGCCGTCTTGTGCGGTAGTTGTAATCATAGTTAATACGACAGATAAAAGCATCAAAAGGATTCCCGCATATATCAGCCTATAGCGTTTTATTTTAGTCAATTCGCTCTTTAAAAGAACGAACATCAGCTCTCCCACCTTTCGTATAATTTTACTATAATAATAATTGAAACTGTTCCGATAACGACCATATAAATACTTATATTTAATGTTGAAGGGATTGCCGACCTTAAATTGGCCTCATACATTTCTAAATTTAACTTTCCCATTTTACCGAGAACTCCTGCCGTCCATAAAGTAGTACTTGTAATAGGTACAAACCGGAAAACTGTTTTTGGTAAAAAAGGGCTTAAAGCAACAAGGAAAAAACTTAAAACCGTATAAAATACAGTTATCAAAATAGAGAAGACATATGTTCTGGAAAAAGATACATTCAGAATAATCAGGGGGAGAGTGCCGCAAGCTATAAATATGCCGTTGGCAAGCGTTATTAAAATATATTCGGGGCTTTCATTATAAGAAAAAAATACGCTGCCCAGAACCATCGACAGTAAATGAGTAACTAAAGCAAAAAGGGTGCTGCTTAAAAACAGTATGGTAATTTTAGTTAAAACCAGCTGCCTTGAGGTAACTGGGACTGTTCTTAACGCTTTAAAAGTATCATTATCCCGTTCAGTAAAAAATAATATGGTTGCCAGAATACTTATTACTATAGGTAATAAAAACTGAATCCCGGTACCTATTGAATTAATGTATAATTCATCATAAAGCTGTGCCGGGCTGCCGGAAGCGCGCCTATTTAGCAAGAGCAATGCGGTTGCCGACGGAAAGAGTATCGCAGAAAGGATAATTAAATAAATTATCTTCTTTCTCTTAAGCTTTAATAATTCGCATTTTATTAAACTAAGCAATCCCCACACCTCCGGTAACTTCTTTAAAGTAGTCTTCGAGGGTATTTTCATATACATGGGCATCATAAATTTCAATATCGTTTTTTACAAATGCTTTTATAAGCGAGGATATGTCATAATTCAGATCATATATAAATATTTTTTCGTCGGATCTGACATCGTAATTTCTGATTTTGAATGCATTTTCCAGTATGGTTGTCGCTTTGCCCGTATCCGATACAAGAAAGCCGATACTTTTTCTGATTTTATTCCTCAAATCTGAAATTGACAATTCCTCAAGCAGCACACCGTTATCGATTATACCGATATCATCGGATATTAATTGGATTTCCGAAAGAATGTGGCTTGAGATTACAATTGTTTTTCCTCTTTTATCACATAATTGCCGCAATAATTTCCTCATCTCGGCAATGCCTATCGGATCCAGGCCGTTTACCGGCTCGTCCAAAATAAGCAGTTCCGGATCATGTAATATTGCCAGGGCTATCCCCAGCCGCTGCTTCATCCCCAAAGAATATTCAACGTAAAGTTTTTTGTCTTTATATGGTAGAGATACCAAATCAAGGGCTTTTTCAACCGCATCCTTCTGAGGCACTCCTCTCAATTCGGCAAATATTTTAAGATTTTCTGTTCCCGTTAAATTAGGATAAAAACCGGGATTTTCTATTAAATTTCCGATACGTGGAAGAATTTCCTTCTCGTTTTTTCTTATGTCTTTGCCGAAAATGCGCACTTCACCTGCGGTCGGTTTGGTAATGCCCAGCATCATTTTCATAATAGTAGTTTTACCGGCCCCGTTTCGCCCCAATAAACCATATATGGTATTTTTTCTTACATGTATATCCACATTTTTAACTGCATATTGTTCGCCATACTTTTTTGTTAATCCTTTTGTTTCAATAATAAGCTCATCCATATATCCCATCCTTTCATCCGTTTTATTTTAAACTGTTATCTTTAAGCAAATTATAGTCACTTAACCTTGCAACAACCTTGCAATTATCTTGAAATAAAAATGAAAACCTCGAATTTTACCGAGGTTTTCACTAGATCATCTATTTGGCTTTCGGAAAAGTAATTTTAAAGGTAGTGCCCTTATTTACTGCCGTATCCAGCGATATTTCTCCTTCCTGTTTTTCGACAAGCAGCTTGACTATAGAAAGGCCAAGACCGTTTCCCTTATTTCCCCGCGATTTTGTTCCCTTATAAAACTCTTCAAATATCCTGTCCTTTATCTTATCTTCAATTCCAATACCATCATCGTGGATCTCAAGCATTATTTTATCTTCCTTATCATACAATCTCACTTTTACTTCTTTGGCTTTGGCATGATCTATTACATTTTTGACAAGATTATTTACGAGTGTATGATAGCTTATCTCATCGATGTATCCGTCTAACCTGTCATCCGGAATATCAATATCATAACTGATATTCTTTTTTTCAAAAATAGGTATCCAGTCGACAAGAATCGCCCTGGTTGATTCGGATAAATCGGTTTTCTTTAGTTTTAGTTCTTCGGTATTTGAATATAATTTTGCCCATTCAAAAATTTGGTTTACATTTTCCTTCAATTGTTTGGCTTTGCCCAGTGCGATTTGCAGATACTCGGTATTTTTTTCTTTATTAATATTTATATCGATTGCCTCCAGATACCCGATAAGAGTTGTCAGCGGAGTCCTTAAATCATGAGCCAGACTGGTCAATAAGCTTTTATGGGCTTTTTCCGATATCTTTAACCTTTCTATTTCGGCATTCTTTTTATCGATAATTTTATTTATGGAAAAAACAATCTCCGAAAAAGGATCGTCTGCTTTTATTAATATTTTTCTCCCCGTAGAATCCTCCGAACTCATCTCCCATAATTCCTTATTCACTCTTTTAACTGTATTTTTCATCCGGTAATTTTCATACAGTAAAAAAAGGCACAATAAGCCTAATATAACTAAGATAAAATAAATCATTTTTTCTCACCCGAAACAAAGCGATAACCCATCCCTTTTATAGTTTCAATAAATTTGTATTTGTTGCCGTCCGGTTCGATCTTTGACCGCAGCCTGCTTATCACGGACATAATATTGCTGTCATCATATTCATACGATGCGCTCCAAACCGCCTCATAGATTTGTTTTTTGGTAAGTACCCTGCTGGGATTCTGGCAAAAATATAAAAGAACCTGGTATTCCTTAGGGTTTAATTTAATTTCCTCGTTATCCAGAAAAACTTTCTTACGAAGATCGTCAATTTGTAAATTATTAAAGAAATATATTCTGTTTTTGCTTTCATTGCCCTGGTTAAACTTCGTAGATCTGCGGATTAAAGACATTACTCTCGCCCCAAACTCTTCCAGTTCAAAAGGCTTGGTTAAATAATCGTCTGCTCCCAAATTAAATCCCTTAACTTTATCATCGGTATCGGTTTTGGCCGTAAGCATTAATACCGGCACCGAACTGTTTTCTCTTATTTTTACCAAAGTTTCAAATCCGTCAATCAAAGGCATCATTATATCCAGCACAATTAAAGCATATTCTTTTTTAACTATGCTTAATAAGGCATCGATACCGTTATTTTTTACGTCCACATTATACGACTGCTTTATTAAATAATCTTTTAGAAGCCCACATAGATCTTCGTCATCGTCTACCAGTAAAATATTCAGTTTTCCGCTATTTACCATATTAATTCACCCAACACTTCATTCTAAACTTCTTAAATGCCTTCCGTCCGGAGTAAACCTATCTTAAGAAGCATTTTTGCCGTTTATGTCGAGTAGATGGATTTGATGTGAGCATTTGATAATCATGAAAATTCATAAATAATATAGCACAAAATCTGTAAATTTGAGAATAGTTTTATATCATCAATATGCAGCTTAACCTGTGAAAAAAGAGCCGGCTCAATGCACCTGAGCCAGCTCTTTAAATACTCAATAAACAAACCATGATTTTCTAATTTATTTTTTCAAATAAATATGTCTGGCTTCCATCTGATGCCTCTGTCCACAGAATGACATTTGTATAATCATCTACATCGCCATTTGAAATTCCTACATAAAACCCATTGCTGTCCATGATTCGGTAGGTTCCGTCTTTCTGTTTTATGAACGTAAACAGGTTAGCATCCCCGATGGATCCGGAGTCGGTTTGCGTGAGCACAGAACCCTTTGTTCCGCTGCTTGTCCACCATTTGCCGGATTCAACACTCTGAATGGCATATTGATTACCTTTCACTAAGGTAAAGACTTTACCGTTCATTTTGAACTTTGTATCGCTCTTCCTGACGTCGGTGGTTTTTTTGAGCTTGGTCTCGGTAATAGTACCGCTGTATGGCTTTCCCGGCTCAATTACGGCATATTGGCCATCCCAGTTTACATCGAACTGTGCGGAAGTTCCGTTCAGCATTGATGCGATTGCGCGAAGCTTCAAATAATTTGTGTCATTAATGATATATGCCGTTGTGACCGATAAGGACTTGCCATTAATCACAAATCTCGTGCTGCTTGGTGTTGCGGTGTCTGCCGCAAACACTGCCGTTGGCAGCAGAGCCAGCACCATGCATAAAGTGATCAAGATACTCATAAGCCTTTTTTTCATTGAATATCCCTCCTGAAGTATTGTTTGTTGGAGAATGTTCTCCCTTATATTAGTCTATCAGGAGGTTCCCGCAAAAACTGCATGCTGCATGAAATGCTATTTTTTCGGCATGAATTGTGGTTTTGAATTATTTAGACGCCCGGTCAATGGAAAAATAAGCATACAGGTGTTTCACATATGTTATAATAGAGAAGTGCTTTCCATTGATAAATCCTGAAATACTGTTCATTTGACAGTTTTTATCAAAATTCATCAGTTTGGGAGACATTGCATGAAAACCTGGCCCGACAAAAAACCATATTATTCTGCAAATCAGTACTATCGTGAAATCTATGGCGATAAAGTATATAAAATCTCGCTGGATATTGGTTGCACCTGCCCGACCAGAGACGGCACTAAAGGCTTTGGCGGCTGTACCTTTTGTTCAGAAAGAGGTTCCGGGGATTTTGCAATAGCAGGGCCAATGAGCATTCGTGAAAAAATTGATTCAGCCATTCAAATGGTATCATCTAAAAGCAGTTCAAATAAATACATTGCATACCTGCAGTCATTTACCAACACGTATGGGCCTGTGAAGCTCTTGGTGCCTGTATATGAGGAAATTCTTTCTGATGAAAGGGTTGTAGGTCTTTCAATCGGTACAAGGCCGGACTGCCTTTCAAACAGAATGATAAAAGAGCTTGGCCGTTTATCTGAAATCAAACCGTTATGGGTTGAACTGGGCCTGCAAACAATCCATCAAAAGACAGCAGATCTCTTTCACAGGGGATATGATCTGCCTGTTTACGAAAATGCTGTTGCACGCTTAATTCAATTTGATATCCCGGTAATTGTGCATCTGATTGTTGGCCTTATGGGTGAGACTTACGATGATTTTATGGCTACAGTTGATTATATGGCAAATCAGCCCATAAGCGGCATCAAAATGTCAATGCTGCATATATTGAAAGACAGTCCTTTGTATAAAGAGTACCTGGAAAATCCATTCCCATTATTGGATGAAGCAACTTATATCAAATGGGTGGCAGAGGCAATAACCAGGATACCTCCTAAAATTGTTATCCACAGGGTTACCGGTGACGGTAATCATAAAAACCTTGCTGCTCCTGAATGGAGCGCTCACAAACGGCATGTTCTAAATGGATTGCACCATTATATGACTGAACATGGAATGTTCCAGGGACTCAATTACAAGGGACCATCAAATTAAACTTGTATTTTACTTCATCGGTTGGGTAATGTCTGACAATGGCATATTTACTTTCCGGCAGGATAGTACCGGCAGGCTTATTACTTCCACATAACCGAAAGCTTTATAATCAAAAAACTCCGGTACATATCCATTCTCCCTTGTTTTCCATGAACTTTCTCCAGTTCCCGTCAGGTACATGAATCCCGT
>DATCKN010000122.1:0-6402 GCA_036562185.1 Thermoclostridium sp. | reverse complement strand
GGGAATCCATGGGGAAGGCTATACTGCTTAAGTATTAACAGTTTTTACTTGTTGGTGCATATTGTTCATGGAGATATGAAAATAATAATCGCTGCCAGCTGTGAGTTGAAGTAATTACAATAAGTTTTGCCTTTGCTTTTTCATTTTCTTGTTGATATTATTTTTTTGATGGTTATATTTTATATATAGAGAAAATTATCATTGAAAAAGAGTGAGTCGTATGTTCTTTATAGCGTTTTTCGGTGTACAGGACAAAGATAAATATATAGGAACCTGTAACAATACAGAATGTCCCTCATGTGGAAGATTGTCCAGGTTTGATGTTTATAAGTCTTACAGGTATTTCCACGTGTTTTTCATACCTACTTTCAGATGGAATGTTAAGTATATTGTAAAAACCTCTTGCTGCGGCTGCCTTTATGAACTGGACCCGTTTGTGGGAAAAGAGGTTGAAAAAAACCCCGGTATGGAAATAAGAAATGAACACCTGCGACGGGTTAACAGCTGTCTGCCCTTCAAGTATTGCTCATATTGCAATACCAATGTGCCCGCAGAATTTTCCTATTGCCCCTATTGTGGCACAAGATTATAACTGTATGATTAAAGAAGAGGAACAGGCATCTTGTCCTGTTCTGTTATGGTTTTTACAGAACTTACAGAATTCTAACAGTTTTGTACGCTCAGTGCCTAAATAGAATAATACCGGAATAAGAGGAATTTAGTTATGGATAAAGTATGGAAAGCTAAATGGGTTATGGACAGAAATTTCTACGGATTAACTCCCTTGAATGTTTTTCATAAGGAAATGGCAGATACGGTAATCCCGGAGCATAAACCCGAACTGCAGAACTATCATATGCTGGTACGCAAGAAATTTAATTTAAATAATTTGGGCAAGAAAGCCATGCTTGATATCACCGCAGATGATTATTATAAATTATACATAAACGGTCATTTTGTAGGTCAGGGACCGGCTCCTTCATATTATTTCAGCTATAATTACAACCGTTATGATGTAGGAAAGTATTTACATGCCGGTGAGAACATTATTGCAGTGCATGTTTACTACCAGGGACTGATAAACAGGGTATGGAACAGCGGAGATTACCGCCAGGGACTGATAGCAGAGCTGTCGGTTGATAATGAAGTAGTACTTTTTTCCGATGAGACATGGAAATGTACCAGAGCCTTGGAATTCACCAGCAAAGAAACCTTTGGATATGATACGCAGTTCAGGGAAGATATTGACAGCCGATTAAAGGAAAAGAACTGGAAAGAGTTGGACTATAATGATGAAAAGTGGGATAATCTTGTTGTCAATCTATCCGATGATCACAAGCTGGTACTGCAGAAAACGCCGGTTCTTGACGTATATGAAGTAAAGCCGGTATCAGTTGAGATTATTGGGGATGGGCATTATTTTATTGATTTCGGTCATGAAATCACCGGCCAGTTCAAAATGGAAGCATGTGGCAGACCGGGTCAGAAGATCACCATTCTGTGCGGGGAAGAATTAACGGGGAATAAAAGGGTTCGTTTCAATATGCGGTGCAACTGCAACTATGAAGATACATGGACGTTATCCGGAGAAAAAGATATATTGGAGTTTTTTGACTATAAAGCTTTCCGTTATGTTGAAGTAATAAGCCCTGCCGGCACTATTCTGCCGGAAAGTATATGCGCCGTTGTCAGACATTACCCAATGGATGAAGAAAAATGCAGGTTTGATTCTTCCAATGGACTGTTAAACTCCATCTGGAACATATGCAAAAACGGAGTTAAATATGGAACCCAGGAAGTGTATGTGGATTGCCCGAGCCGGGAAAAAGGACAATACCTTGGAGATGCGACAGTAACAAGCCATGCTCATATTTACCTTTCCGGAGACTTAAGGATGTTTAAGAAATGCCTTAAGGATTTTGCACTTTCAACCTATGTTTGTCCGGGAATGATGGCTGTAGCTCCCGGCAGTTTCATGCAGGAGATAGCGGATTTCTCACTGCAATGGCCCTACCAGTTGCTGAATTACTTTATGCACAGCAACGATATTGATTTTTTAAAGGAAATGTATCCGGTCGCTGAAGGAATTATAGCTCATTTTAAACAGTATCAGAGGGAGGATGGCTTACTCGAGAAGGTGACAGATAAATGGAACCTTGTAGATTGGCCTGAGAACCTGCGGGATAATTATGATTTTAATCTTACGAAACCAATAGGTGAAGGTTGTCATAATGTAATCAATGCTTTCTTTTGCGGTGCCGTTAAAACATTGAACAGGATAAGGGATATTCTTGGCATTGATTACACAGATGAATTTGAGGATTTGAAAAAAGCTTATATAAACGCTTTCTATGACAAAGGGCGTAAACTGTTTCGTGATTCAACAAATTCCAGTCACACCTCTCTTCATTCAAACATGCTGCCTCTTTTTTGGGGGCTTGTGCCCAGGGAGGCACAGAGCAATATAATTGAGCTTATAAAAGAGAAAAAACTGCTTTGCGGTGTGTATAACTCCTACTTTTTATTAAAAGGGTTGGCAAAAGCCGGCGCTCATGATCTGGTATATGAGCTTTTAACCCTGGAGGAAGAACGTTCATGGGCGAACATGATAAAGGAAGGAGCTACCACCTGCTTTGAAGCATGGGGAAAAGAGCAGAAATGGAACACCAGCTTGTGTCATCCGTGGGCAAGTGCACCAATTCCTGTAATAATCGAGGATATATTAGGAATTAAACCGTTAAAACCCGGATGGGATGAAATATTGTTCTCGCCGCACATACCTGAATCACTGGATTATATTTTTATTGAGTTTGAGACTATAAAAGGCAGGATAAGAATGGAATATAAGGAGGGCGTTCCACGAATAACGGTTCCGGATGGATGCAGATTAGTACATATATCTTAGCCGGTCTCAAGAATGCAAAAAAATCAGCTCCTTTCTGGTATCAGTTGCCAGTAATAAGCCAGAATGGAGTTTTTTATATGGCATTGCAAAAAGAAACAGTACGGAGAATAGTCGATCAAAACAGTTTCAAAAAATTACTGCCGGAATAGTCGGCCGGTTTGTTTTCGTGAATGTGCTATTTTATAACTTATTTCTTAAATCATAAAACATTCCATATAGCAAGTCCATATGCATTGCCCACATCTTTATCAAACGAATTGGGACAGTATACATTTGTATATTCATAAGCAGCATTTAGGGAACATGTTTCCCACAAGGACGGTTCTTGCGGCTGAGCTTTTTGAGATTAGTGGAGAAAACTTATTCCCAAATTAGTACGGTGATTTATATAAGATATCTTTGCGGTACTTTATGCTGCAGTCATAAAGCCGGCATGTTTTAACAATTGGAAGAATGCAGCCGGTAAAAGCGCATTGTAATTTTCGCCGGGTTATGTTACAATTGCTACAAAATTCTGACAAGGGCCGGCATTAAACGTATATGGATGCCCGGCAGTTGGCGTTTTTACAGGAGGATAATATGATTGAGATTGAAGAAATACCGGTGGAGAGAATCAATGAGTTTTGGGAGAGGCATATCAAATATCTCGTGGAGGACGGAATCATTACCGAGCAACAGGATTTTGAGTACTTTTCCGGCCCGCAGTACCGGGACACCATCAAATCCTTCATGCTCCGGAATACCGACAGGTTACATATGGTATATTTTTTGAGAAACAGCATCAGAATCGGAGCAGCTCAGTTTGTTACCTTTAAAAGTGAGGACGGGAAATGCTTTATTCTGGATTTCTGGGTGTTTCCGGAGTTTCGGGGCGGCGGAACCGGGCACCGCTGTTTTGAAGCCCTTGAAAGCTATGTAAAAAAAGATGGTGCGGCATATTTTGAGATAAACTGTGAAAAAGAGGCTTCCGTGAGGTTTTGGAAGTCGCTTGGCTTTACGGAAAACGGTATGGATGAATATGGTATGCCGCTGTTTATCAGAAGATGATTCTCGTGCCGCAGTCAGCTGGTTACTTAAAAACAACACAATATGAGGGGGATAACAATGTTCCATGTTTTCAACAACCAAAACGAACGGCGCGAATACGGCGGTTCGGCTTTCATTGAATTACAGTACTGCAAGATGAAGACTGGTACTCCTGAGAAAACTATTGTGTCGGTGGACTCCATAAATCACTGGCAGGACGACTCACTCTATATTCATATGGACGATATTGACGATTTTTTAAAAAACTACAGCGGCATATTTGAAAACGGCCTTTACAATAATTTGAAACGCGGAAAGATTGATCCATTTGGAATCAATTATTATACACCTGAGCAAGTGCTTGAAATACTCAGTGCTGTCGAAGCAAAAAAGCCCGTGGATCATGCCCTGCTTACAGACTGGTTGAAAAAAGCCTCTTTGTATAATGGGGTTTATATCCTCGGAATCTGATAAATCTTGCTTTCTTGTTAATTCGCCTATGCCATTACCTGGCAATGTATTTCTTTATTTTACAGAGCAAAAGAGAAAGATACGGTTACTGATAATGAATTTTAAGTATGAGGGGTTCACAATATTACTGTCCATATGCACTTTCGAAAACCGGTTTTTATAAATAACGCCTTTTTTCACAGGGTAGAGAAGAAAAGATATTATGTAAGAACAGGTATTCATTTATGACTGCAATAATTAACATTTGTAATTTGCCATACACTTATTGTTAAATTTTTAACTATACTGGTAATAAAAAATGTGATATTATAAAAAATTAATTATTATTTGACAATATTATGAGGAGGGATCTATTATGCACCAAAACAGTAAAACTAAAGTTGCTATCATTGGTGCAGGAAATGTGGGAGCATCAATTGCTTTTGCTATGGCTCTTCAACAGAGTGCCAGTGAGATTGTTTTAATTGATGCAAAAACAGAGAAGGCTGTGGGAGAGGCTATGGACATTAACCATGGACTCTGTTTTTAAGGGCAAATGACTGTTTATGCAGGCGATTATTCTGATATAGCGAGTTGCGATGTTATTATTGTGACAGCCGGAATGGGCAGAAAACCTGGCCAAACGCGACTTGATCTGGCCAGGACAAATGTTGCAATAGCTAAGGAAATAACCGAAAACATAATGAAATATTACACACATGGTGTTATCCTTGTAGTTTCAAACCCTGTGGATATACTTACCTATAAGATTCAGAAGTGGTCAGGGCTTCCAAACGGCCGTGTTTTCGGCTCAGGAACGGTTCTTGACAGCGCCCGGTTCAGATTTGCTTTGGCTCAAAAATTTAATGTTGATGTAAGAAATGTTCACGGATATATTGTAGGAGAGCATGGAGATACTCAGCTTCCATTGTGGAGTGCTACTCATATTGCCGGTATGAATGTAGAAGAATATGGTAATTTGTATAATAACATCTTCAGCGATCAGGATAAGGAATTGATTAAAGAAGAAGTGAGACAGGCAGGCGCAACAATTATTAAAAACAAGGGGGCAACATACTATGCAATAGCAGTTGCTGTGAATACTTTGGTTGAAACGCTTGTTAAAAGTCAAAATACAATCAGAACAGTTTCAAGTGTTATAGAAGGCCATTATGGCATCAATGATGTTGCAATCAGCCTGCCATCGGTTATTAATTCAAACGGAGTTGAAAGAATCATTGAGTTCACCATAACCCAGGAAGAGAAAAAATTGTTGAAAGCTTCTGCAGATACTATAAAATCAATGCTGGATGCCCTAAGTGACATTTAATACTGTCATGCCAGGTCATACTGCAGGGACGGTTAAACGCTAACAGCTTTTTTCATATTTGGTGTATGTTATTCTTGAAGATATGAGAATAAAAATACAACCAGATGAAAAAGGCTTTTTCATTATCATTTTAATTTTTAAATGCGGTAAATTGTGAGGGGAATCAGAATGGTGCCTTATGAAAAAGAATTAATGAAGAACAAAATAAACAAGGTATTCGTATATGGAACATTAATGCAGAATTTTTCGAATTACAAAAAATATCTTGCAGGACGGATAAGCCGAATTACACCAGGCAGAACTTATGGGGTGCTTTATCATCTGCCTGAAGGATATCCTGCCTTGATACCGGGAAATGAAAAAATAGAAGGAGAAATAATGGAACCTGTTGATGAAAATCTTTTAAAATCCCTGGACAAGCTGGAGGACTATGATGAATGCAGAAGCAATAACTTATACAACAGAGAATTAAGGAGTATATTGACAGAAGACGGGGAAGATGTTTTATGCTGGATATATGTTTACGCAGATGCGGCATATGCAAAAGAAAACGGGATTCATGTACCTGACGGGAACTGGAGAAAGTTCATGGAAAACAAGGGAGAATGGATATGTACCGGAGTTTTTTGATTATAAAGCTTTCGGTTATGTGGAAGTAATAAGCCTGCCGGTACTATCCTGCCGGAAAGTA
>DATCKN010000121.1:0-11762 GCA_036562185.1 Thermoclostridium sp. | reverse complement strand
TGAAAAATTCTGTGTCGGTTGAGCTGACGATACAAACGTTGTCTCGGGAATACCAATCATTACCGTAGGCATTCTTGTCACATCCTTTCTTTGTTTATAAATGTTCTCCTTATCGTTTTGAGCCCGGTAAACCCGGAAAGTGCCGACTTTTTCCACTTGGTCATGCACCTTTTGCCCATGATCATCATATTCTTTGTTAAATGGAAAGTTGCATATGCTATCATCATTTTTCATTGAGTCCTTTCTTTGCCTTCTTCCGGACAATTATGTAAATGTAACATTACATAATCTGTCTGCATATTAATGTATCAAGACCAGATTTATCATTTTCTTTGCTCGGTTTTACCGGCAAAGCATTTTTTTCGCAATCAGACGAAACAGAAGGAAAAATCATTATGCCATAGGAGGGTATGCCAATGAGCAAAGCGTTTATTACAGGAATCACCGGTCAGGATGGTTCTTATCTGGCTGAATTTTTACTTGAAAAAGGATATGAAGTGCATGGTCTTGTCAGAAGAAGCAGTATAGATAATACAAACAGGATCAGCCACCTGCTCGGTGAACCTAAAAGGGTGACTTTGCATTATGGCGATATGACCGATGCAGGCAGCCTTAACAGAATACTGTATAAGATAGAACCCGATGAGGTTTATAATCTGGCAGCACAAAGCCATGTTAAAGTTTCCTTTGATATACCGCAATATACAGGAGATGTAAATGCCATAGGCACTGTTATTTTATTGGAAAGCATCAGGGAAGTTAACCCAAAAATTAAATTTTACCAGGCTTCCTCCAGTGAACTGTTCGGAAAAGTCAGGGAGATACCTCAGAATGAAAACACCCCCTTTTACCCGAGAAGCCCTTATGCGGTAAGCAAGCTGTATGCCTACTGGATAACGGTAAATTACCGTGAATCCTATGACTTGTTTGCCTGCAACGGAATTCTTTTCAATCACGAGTCGCCAAGAAGGGGTGAAACCTTTGTCACACGGAAAATTACAAGAGGGATCGCTAACATACTTCGTGGAAAAATAGACTGCTTATACCTTGGTAATCTTGACGCAAAGAGGGACTGGGGATTTGCCGGAGACTATGTTGAAGCCATGTGGCTCATACTGCAGCAGGAAAAACCCGATGACTATGTAGTTGCAACGGGAGAAACCCATACTGTAAGAGAATTCTGTGAACTGGCCTTTAAGGCTGTAGGAATCAATCTTATCTGGGAAGGAAAAGGTTTAGAAGAAAAAGGTGTGGATAAGGATACCGGCAAGGTACTGGTTCGGGTCAGCAAAGAGTTCTTCAGGCCTGCAGAAGTGGATCTGCTGCTGGGTGATCCGACAAAGGCAAAAACCAAGCTTGGCTGGAAGCCCAGAGTATCCTTTGAAGAATTGGTTGAAATGATGGTGAAAAGCGATCTTGGCGAGTAGAAATTGGATTAAGGAGAGATATGCATGGAAAAAAACAGCAGGATATATGTGGCAGGCCATACAGGAATGGTTGGTTCGGCCATTGTCAGATGCCTTAAAAGATACGGATATGAAAATATAATACAGAGGACACATAGCGAACTGGACTTGACAAACCAGGCAGAATGCGAAAAGTTCTTTAATGAGGAAAAACCGGAATATGTGTTCCTGGCTGCCGCAAAAGTAGGCGGAATTCATGCAAATGACACCTACCCTGCGGATTTCATCATGGAGAACATGCTTATTGAATGTAATGTGATACGAAGTGCTTTTCAAAATAAAGTAAAAAAGCTGATGTTCCTGGGAAGTGCATGCATTTATCCGAAACTGTGTCCTCAGCCCATTAAAGAGGAATACCTGCTTACCGGTCCACTGGAACCCACGAATGAAGCTTATGCTTTAGCGAAAATATCCGGAATTAAAATGTGCCAGTCATACAACAAGCAATACGGTACCCGTTATATTTCGGTTATGCCGGCTAATCTGTATGGCGTAAATGACAGGTTTGACGCTTACAACTCCCATGTAATCCCTTCCATGATGGTAAAATTCCACAAAGCAAAAACTCAAAACCTGCCATATGTTGAGTTGTGGGGAACCGGCAAGCCTTTACGGGAATTTTTATATGTGGATGACATGGCCGAAGCCTGCCTTTACCTGATGCAGAACTACGATGGCAGCGAGCTGGTTAATATCGGTTCGGGAGAAGAAATAAGCATAAGGGAGCTGGCCGAGCTTATACGCGATGTTGTCGGTTACAACGGGGAATTGGTGTTTGATTCCTCAAAACCCGACGGAACACCACGGAGAGTCCTGGATAATTCAAAAATCACGTCAATGGGCTGGAAACCTAAAATAGATATAAAAGAGGGGCTCCGCAGGGAATATGAATATTATGTCAATATGCTGCAGAAATAAAATCCGGGGGGATACAATACATTAAATTGAGCTATCCCCCCTGTCTTTTTCAGAAATTTCCTTTTACTCGGAAAACAGCTGTTTAAGGACGTCCATCTGGGCCTGAAGCAATGCTTCCGATTTTGTTTTGAATGTAAATACTTCATTTTTAAGCTGTTCATATTTAAGCTGGATGTTTCTGGCCTCATTGGTAGCATCGTCAATAATTTTCTGTGCTTTTAGCTCTGCTTCTTCAATGATGTTTTTGGCCTTATCGCATGCATTTGCCTTTATTTGTTCGGCGGTATGCTGTGCAACCAGGATGGAATGCTGCAGCGATTCTTCAAGCACCTTATAATGTTGTACGGTCTCATTCAGAGAAGATATCTGGCATTTCAGCTCATGGATACTGTTATTCATCTCGTTATAATCTTCAATTATTTCTGCAAGGAGGTTATCCACTTGCTTTTTACTGTAACCGTCAAAAATGACTCCCCTGATTGCAAGGCGGCTTAGATCAGCAGAGGTATAATTCACTCGACCATCTCCCAATATATATTCCTGTATCAATATTCTATTCAAAATCTTATCCCGATGTCACAATTCATTTTTTGTACGACCTGCCTTTTACCATCTGGGATAATGTCGCCATGGGTGTAATATCCCTGTCCTTTGCAGGGATTTGGAATCGGGAAAAATCACGTGTTGAAATCATATCGCAAATATCCCTGTACCACATGAAACTGCTGATATAAGCATAAAACCTGGCTCTGTCAAGGGTCTCAGGAGAAACAGGATAGTACTTTTGCATCCGCATTATGAAACTTTCTCCCAAATGATCCATAAGCATTCCGAAATCATAGGCCGGATCTCCAAATCCTGCATTGCCAAAACCGATTATACCGTTCAGTTTTTTAGATGTTTTGTCAAATATGATGTGATTGGGCACCAAGTCTCCGTGTATAAGTACAGGCCGGAATTCGAAAAATTCTTCATTTTCAGTCGCAGGCTGGATAATCTGGCGTAAATACTCTTTTACGTAATTGGTACAATATGGAGAGATTTTCCTTTGCATTGTCTCGAGTTCCATAAGCCAGTCTTCCCGCGTACGGTTCATCTGGGAGTCTCCAATTCCTGCATGTTTTGCTTTCTTCTCAGGGACGGAATGCAGCTGATTCAGGAAACCGGCAATTTGCCTTGCAATAGCGTCCTGAGCATTGTGATCAAGCTTCAGCAAAATATTGCGATATAGCGGTGAACCAGCGATAAAACTGCGTTTCGATACGTTCGGATAAATTAACTCCACATCCGGCAAGGGCATGTTAATATAATTCCTGACAAAGCCCATCACAACGGCTTCGTTTTTCAGGTATACAGCACTCCAGTCATATTTTGCAAACTTGAATACAACTTCATTATTTACAACAGCGATATCGCAGTAACTCCCATCGGTCTTGTTGAACTCTATTTTTGACAGATCCATCTGGGGATATCTGCTCTTGATTAACTCAATATATTTAAGTTCACTGGAATTCAAAATTAATCCCTCCCCTCTTTTGAAAGCAATATTAATATAACAGTTTAATATTGGTTTCAGACCAGTCTTTAAGCCTCAGCACTGTATTTGACAGGCTTGAATAACCGTTGCCTATAAAGAAGTCGCATTGTGCAGCGAGGTACGTGTCCTTTATGACCTCAATGGTATCCTTGACCAGCTCTACTCCTTTGTGCCTCTTGTTCGGATAATCCTGAAGGAATGTGGGGATTCTTTCTTTAAGCGGCCGTTTTTTGCTGTCGGTATATAAGAGCATTCCGTTTTTATCGTACAATTTCCTGTAATCCTTCAGTATTTTCCTGGAATCGGTTATTAAAAAGATATGCCTTATGTTATACCGTTCAATAAAATGCCAGATATAAGGCTTATACAATTCGTTCAAATCATAAAGCTGTGCTACTTCATTCACGATTGCATTAGAACGGCAGTGTATGCCCAGTATTGGTTTTTCATCCCTGAAATTGGGGGTTGTATTTATATATTTTTTTATTTCGCGCTTCACTTCAGGCTTTGGCTTCAGGTATTTGTCATAAAGGTACCGGTAAACCTGGTAAGGGGTTTTCCCGAAAGACCAATGCGCCCTGTTGGTCCATGCCAATATGGAGCTTAACGGATAGTAAATGTCGCTGACAACAATATTGGCTTCACTTTTCATCAGGCTTTTCAAATCCCGGCCTTCCATTTTATATCTGTCGCTGTCTTCTGCAAGTATGTTTTCCGAATTCCATACAGTCGGGTAAAATGAATATTCCGGACGAACAATTTCATGTACCGAAAAATTCGAAACGGGTTCGAAGAACAACTCATATGCATTTGTAGTAATTGACTCGCTATACAGGCTTTCCATACCCCAATATACAACCGGAATACGGTTGGTCAACTCTGCTGCAAGAAGCTGGCACATTACATGATCCACGTCGGCCCAAATACTCTTACCCAATGATTTTATCAACAGATACCGGTTCATCTGCATACGTATTCACACCTCCGTATAATTCAGGATATTCTATTCTGTGGCGAATGCTTTCGTCTTTTCTTCTCTTTCGATCTGCTTTCACGCGTTTCTTTGCCAGCCTCATTTCATGCTTCAAATCCCTGTAGAAAAGAACCACATTATTCTCAGGCCAGTCCCTGAGACGTTTTACCGTGTAGGATACGTTGGAATACCCGTTACCTATGAAAAAGTCGCACATCGATGCCAGATAGGTATCCTTGATTATCTCTATACCTTTGCGTCTTTTTTCGGAATAGCTGGTAAGGTGTGGAGCGTTCCGGGTGTCACTGATCTGCCCTCTTTTGGCATCGGTATAGATCAGCATCTTTCCATACCGCTTCTGAAAATCAATTAAATGCTCCTCACAGTCTGTCAGCAGCAGGATTTTTTTAATATCATACCGCTGGACAAAATCCTGTATTGTCTGATGGTATTTTTTGTTCAGGTGAGACAGGTTTTCCACTTCCTTTACTTTGTCACCGCCGCGTATATGGACTCCAAGCAGCGGTTTTGAATCCTTCATGAATTCATCATAAAACTCCTGTATTTCCTGCTGGATATCAGGTTTAAGCCTGATATACTTATCAAACAGGCATCTGTAAATCTGATGCGCTGTCATTCCATAGGCCCAATGACTTTTCGGAATATATGGGATCAGCGGACGGACGAAATAGTGCGTGTCACTGACCACTACATTGGCGTTGCTTTGCATCATATCTCCCAGGTTCCGGTATGCCCAGGCTATTTTGTCCAAATCCTCCACCAGGAGGTTGTTTTCATTCCAGATAGGAGGATAATAAGTATATCCCGGACGTGCCAAATCTTCTATGGCAAAATTCGACACGGGTTCAAAATACAACTCAAATGCATTCCCCTTAAACGATTCGGAATAAAGGCTGTTAGAGCCCCAATGAACTACAGGTATACGGTTGGTCAGTTCAGCAGCCAGCAGTTGTCCCATAACATGGTCAACATCTGACCAGAAACCACACCCCCAGCTTTTTATAAGCAGAAACCGGTCAGCTGTCACTTTCATCACCTCCAAGGTGCAGTTTTTTCCTAATCCGGTTGTAAATCTTTTTAATGAACTCCACAAAAGATGTGAATATTTTCTTTTGTTCAGACATAATTATTTTTACATTTACTGGGTACTTGCGTTTTTCTCTTTGGCGGAAAAGAAGCTTAATATTTCCGTCCGGCCAGTCTTTTATCCGGGATATGGCTCTGGACAGGCTTGAAAAATCATTCCCTATAAAAAAGTCGCACTGGGCAGCCAGGCATGCATCCTTAATTACCTCTACCCCCCGCCTTCTTTTCACCACATGGTTTTCCAGTTTGTAAGCAGGTTCGGTATCCGATAATCTCTTACAGTCGGTGAATACAAGCATGTCGCCATACATTTTCTTATATTCATCCACTACTTCTGCGCTGTCTGTAAGGAGGAATATTTTTTTGACAGAGTACCTGTTTATTATCTTTTTGATTTCTGAATGGTATTGGGTATTAGCTTTCAGCATTTTTCCTTTTCCCAGGAACCGGTATTTTCTTTTTGGGTTATTGGTACTTTTTACCCCATATTTTCTGCTGTTCCTGCGCCAATAAAGCTCGTCAGCCATGTCCTTTCTTACATCAATAATCATGTCACCCTCTTCTCTCCGCACATGGACAGCCAGCAACGGGTGTCCATCCTTAAGCCAGGAATGGTAAAACCCCTGTACCTCGTTAAGAATGTCTCTTTTGATCCTTATATATTTCCTGTAAAGATACCGGTAAATCTCTGTGGCAGTCATACCATATGTCTCTTTGTCCTTCTTAATGAAAGGAATGATTTCTGATATTGAAAAATATACATCCCCGACCACCACGTTAGCATCGCTGCTAAGAAGATCACCAATACTTCTGTAAATCCACGAATCTTTTCCGGGATCTTCCATCAGCAGATTATCCGCGTCCCAGATTGGCGGATAAAAGGTATATTCGGGTTTAACCAGGTCGAAAATACTGTAATCTGAAACAGGTTCAAAATACAGTTCAAATCCGTTTGTATGGATAAATCCGTTATGCAGGCAGTGGGTTGGCCAGAAAACAACAGGAATACGATCGGTTATCTCTGCAATCAGAAGCTGGCCCAGAACATGCTCTACATCAGACCATAATCTGTAACTCCAGGGTTTAATCAACAGGAATCTATCCCCCGCCATTTAAGGTTCACCTCACAATTTTTGCTTTTTACTTCCTCAAGTTTATATTATGTATACCTGGGATTTTTTGTGCAAAATACAAGAAAAATAAAAAAATGCCTGCAAAGCATTCCTGGTCAAAAAATACGGCAGAGTTTGCAGCATCCGCCTTCCGGCAGCCATGCTACGTTTGGCGGAGCCTATAGATTCAGCACAAGCAAGCCGAAACTTGCAAAAATGCATGCTAATTATAATTAAATAACGCGTAACTTTATTGAGCCATTACACAGCATCCGCCTTCCGGCAGCTATGCTACGTTTGGCGGAGCCTGTAAATTCAGCTCGGGCAAGTTGAAACTCGCAAAAATGCTATATAATTGATTTTTATAGGAAGCATTTTTGCTCAGACAGTCGACTTGCTTATCCTCGCTCGGAGTCACAGGCTCCAGCCTGCACTTCGCAACGCTGCCTTGAAGGCGATGCTGTGAATTCTCCGGCTTCCCTGTTTTTTCGTATTATTAGCGGGTGATTCGGGTGATTTTGGCGACGCAGAGCAACACACTTCGAAGCCATTCTGCATCCCCATAAGGTGAGAGCGTGGAACTGAGCGACCCGGGATAAGGAGACTCCAATATCGAATTAATTATATAATGGAAGCGGGTGTTTTAGCAGGTGCTTTGTTGCTCAAGAAGCCAAAACACCCGAAGCAGGACCCGCGCTTGATACCGTGTGATATGATGGAAGCAAATCATTTTAAACTGCTTTGCATAATTTAAACAGTGCGACATATTGCTGCTTTGTTCCATTCAATGGTACGGCTTAAGCCCTCCCGGAACGGCTTAAAAGAAGGCATATCAAACTCTGACAGGATTCTTGAAATGTCCAGCTTAACCATCTCGGGAGAAACCTTTACATCCTTTAGGTTTTCCCTGTTTGCAATTTCCTCGGACAATGTGCTTCCTGTAATAAGGCATATTTCTTCGGCAAGGGTACGTATGCTGATACTGTCTTTCCCCCCCACATTATAAACAAATTCTTTTCCATAGAGCATTATATAAAGCAGCATCAGAACACAGTCGGCAATATAGCAGAATGTCCTGATTTTTCTTCCGTCATCCAGCATCACTATTTTCTTTTCATAAAGAGCCTGCCTCAGGAAATGGGCAAGTACCCGCTCATCCTTCAGACCGATACCCGGCCCATAGGTCATCGAGATCCTTGCAATTTTGGCGTTGACGTTTTCAAAGTTCCTGTACGCAAAGCACAGCGTTTCGCCCATTCGTTTTGACTCGGAGTAAATTGCCCGTATGTCAACAGGAGAACACAAACCGGGGTAGTCCTCCTTTGTAGGAATGTGGTTTTCATCGGGATTACCGTATACTTCCGAGGAACTTAAAAACAACAGTGTTGCATTGTCCTGTTTTGCCTTCTTCAATAACCTTTCTGTTACAGTTGTATTCAGATGGATGGTATCCATGTAATTCTGAATGAATTTCTTGGGCTGGGCGTATGTAGCACCATGGATTATATAGTCAGCCTTCGGTTCATAGCAGTCGCAGCGCGGATCATTCAAATCCGCAGAATAAAACGTGTAGCGATCGTTGAATATATCCTGAAGATGGCTGCCAGGCGGGCTTTTGCTGACAGCCACAATATTTATCCCCATATCTTTAACAGTGTTGGCAAGATGAAGCATGTAAATCAAATACGTGCCAATCAGCCCGTTAGCCCCAGTTACATAAACGGTTTTATTCCTTAACGGTGTCAAATCTATTTTTTCAATATATTCAAGGCAATCCTGCTCTATAAACCTATCCACAACAATCCCCCTCTCATTCTTTAACCAGTTTTACAGCTTCGTTAAAAATATCGTTGTCAGTAGGGTAAAAAGCTTTTTCCAGTACATCACTGGTGGGTGTTGGCGTATCTGGGCAGCAAACACGTTTTACAGGCTTTTTCAACAGGTGGAATGCTTTTTCAGCCGCAAATGCAGCTATTTCCGAAGCAACACTGCCTGTTTTGCTTCCTGTGTCGGCAATTATAAGCCTTCCTGTTTTTTCAACCGATTTTATCAGAAGCTCCTCATCAAATGGTTTTAGCGACCTAAGGTCCACAACTTCTGCAGATATGCCCGCCTCCTGCAGTTTTTCGGCTGCTTTCAGCGCTTCCACAAGCATATACGATATGCCCACAATTGTTATATCATCGCCTTCGCGCCTGATTACGCCCTTGCCTATCGGTATAGAATATAGTTCCTCGGGAACATGCCCAGTTGTTTTATGCAGCCACCGATGTTCCACAAACAGGACGGGATTGTTGTCAATAATGGCCGATATCATCAACCCTTTCGCATCATATGGTGTTGCAGGTGCAACGATTTTCAGCCCCGGAACATTCATCAGCATTCCCTGGATACATTGTGAATGTTGTGCTCCTGAGCCCCACCCCCTGGCGCTTATGGTTCTTACCACCATCGGAACCGTTACCTGTCCTCCGAACATATAACACCATTTGGATGCATGATTCACCAGTTGATCCAGCGACAGCAACAGAAAATCCATCCGCGCATGAACCAATACAGGCCTTAGTCCTGCCATCGCAGCCCCCGCTGCAAACCCGGTCAATGAATTTTCAGCAATCGGAGTATCGAACACCCTTTCTGCGCCGTATTTTTCCTTTAATCCTTTTGTGGTTCCGAAAACACCGGCGACATCATCCACACCTTCACCCATTATAAATACTCTCGGATCCCTTGCCAGTGACTGGTCAAAAGCCTCATGAAGCGCGTCCCTGTATGTCATCACGCGATCACCTGCAGAATCGCCTTTTATAAAAAAGTTATCCAGTTTTTCAACTTGAATTGTCGTCCACGGCATAAAAATACCCTCCTTCTAATCGGCATATACAAAATCCATAAGTTCATCAGGCGAAGGCTTCGGAGAGTTCTGCGCAAAATCGAATGCCTCTTCTATCAGTTGCTTTATCTCTTCATCAATGCTGTTTTCAAGCTCATCTGTCAAAACACCATTGTCCCTGAGGAATTCCGAGAATCGTTTTATCGGGCATCTCGAAATCCAATAGTCATATTCCTCTTTAGGCCTGTAGCCTTCCCCTACATCATCAACAGTTCCGATATGTCCCTTCCACCTGTAAGTAAGGCATTCAATCAATGTAGGGCCTTCACCGCTGCGGCATCGGGCAATAGCCCTTTCAGCATATTCCGCAACTTCCAGTACATCGTTTCCGTCAATCCTGAACCCTGGCATCCCATAATTCTGAGCCCACTTCGAAATATTGTCATTGGCATGTCGTGCCCGCTGGTGCGAGTTAATCGCATAAAAATTATTCTCGCACACATAAACTACCGGCAGCTTTTTCAGTGCCGCAAAGTTCAGGCTTTCATGGAACGTACCTTCATCGGCAGCACCGTCACCGAAAAATACCACAGTAACCCTGTCGTTGCCCATAAGTTTTGATGCCAGAGCAGTACCCGTTCCAAGAGGAATACTGCCGCCTACTATGGCTGAAGACCCAAGTATACCCACATCACGGTCCATTAAATGCATCGACCCGCCTCTGCCACGTGCGCATCCTGTTTTCCTGAGGTAAAGTTCTGCGAACATTTTTTTGATATCGCCGCCCTTTGCAATATATTGCGCGTGGCTCCTGTGAGTGCCGAAAATATAATCATCCTTTCTTAGGTTTATGCAAACACCTGCTGCCACTGCTTCCTGTCCTATGGAAAGGTGGATCGGTGTTTTTATTTCGTCATACTTGTATTCATCATTGATTCTTTGCTCAATCAACCGAATCAGCTTCATGGTTCTATACATTTCAATCAATTTGCCTGACTCCATAATCAATCGCTCCTTTCAATCAATATAAGAGCTTTACCCTGTCATCTTCCCAGTTCTTCAGTTCACAGATGCCTAATGATACATTGGAATGACCGTTGCCGATAAAATAATCACATCTTGCGGCAAGCCATGCATCCCTGATTATTTCAAAACCTTTTACCCAGTTATCCTGGTACTCCTGATAGTGCACACCATCCCCGTTCTTTGGAACCCTTCTGCAATCGGTATATACTAAAATTTCTCCGTACTTTTTTGTATACTCTTCCAGGACATCAATGCAGTCGGTCATTAAGAATATCCGCATGCCCGGATTTGCTTTCAGAACCTTTTCTATTTCACGGGGATACAGTTCATTTAACTCATGCAGGTGTTTAACCTCCACAATTTTATCGCTGCTTCTTATATGCACAGCCAGAAACGGTGTACCCTTCATATTTTCATTGTAAAAGGCATCAATGTACTCCCTTACCCCATCTTTCAGGCGAATATATTTTTTTAGCAGGCGGTAAAACACCTCCCTTTTATTTAATCCAAAAAGCCAATGTCCTTTCTGTACGAAAGGGATTATTTCATCCACTTCAATATACTTGTCACTAACGCAAACATCGGCTTCGCTTTTTTCCAAATGCCCCATTGTTATATTTGCGGCATTGTCCGGATATCCCGGAACAGCGAGAATATTCCCGCTGTTCCATCGCTCCGGGCAAAAGGAAAACTGACTGTTCGCCAGGTCATTTACACTATAGCCTGACACCGGCATAAAAAATTTTTCAAAAGCATCTGAGCCGTCATTCGTTGCATACAAGCTTCCTTT
>DATCKN010000118.1:0-8429 GCA_036562185.1 Thermoclostridium sp. | reverse complement strand
TATCTGTCCCGGGTGCATGGCAAGGAACTTGACCAGTTCGAACTCCCTCAGCGTCAGCTCGATGACCTTGCCGTCCCGCTTCACCTCGTACCTGTTGCAGTCGATCACCAGGTCTTTCGCCTGTATTATGGCGGCAGTCCTTGTCGCAGCAACTTCTTCCATAGCCATCCTCCTGATGTTCGCCTTTATCCTGGCCATCAGCTCCCTCTGGCTGAACGGCTTCGTGATATAGTCGTCGGCGCCCAGTTCGAGGCCGAGCACCTTGTCCACCTCTTCTTCTTTCGCCGTCAGCATTATTATCGGCGTGGTGAGGGACTGCCGCAGCTTCCTGCAGACAGTGAAGCCGTCCATTTTCGGGAGCATCACGTCCAGAAGGATCAGATCCGGGTTCTCGCTGAACGCGAGCTCCACCGCCTGCTCGCCGTCAAAAGCCTCGATGGTGGTGAAGCCTTCTTTTTTGAGATTGAATTTGAGGATGTCAACTATGTTTTTTTCGTCATCTACGATCAGGATCTTTTTACCCACAAAATACTCTCCCCTATATACTTCAGAGCTAAATATCTTTCAGCTGAAATCAGATAAAATCCCAAGAACATAAACTCATTATTGATTATAGCATTATTAAGTAATATTGCATAGCTATCGTGACAGTTTGCTGAATTTTCCACCGTTTAGATTATAGTAACACCCATTGACTCCAGGTATGTGTTAAAATTCAAAACAGCAATATAATAATCCAGCAAAGCCTTCCTGTAGTTGTAGAATGCCGTATCCCTTTCGATCTGGGCATTGCTCAGATCCAATGCTGTTTGCATGCCCAGATTTACTTTGGTTCTGGTTATGGACAGAAATCTATCAGATTTATCCAGATCCAGCTTTTTTATCGTTATCTCGTCTCTCAGATTCAAAATATTATTATATTCAGAGCGAATCTTATAATCAACGGCAACTTTTTCATCCCTCAGATCATAATCATAGTCAATTAACTGTTCGGCGATAGAATCTGCATTCGAAGGTTTCTCACTGAATGTGGAAACTATCCAGTACTCCTTCTCTTTTATGGCTTTTTCCGCTTCCAGCTTTTTCACGGAATGAGCCTGAGAGACTGCCTGTTCCACGAGTTCGTCGATGTCGATATCCGGCAGATCCGGCTGTGGGATTTCGATCGATTTCACGTTCAGTTTCTGATCGATATCGTAACCAAGCAGCTTGTTCATATCCATAATTAGGATCTGTAGATCATTCTTATATGATGACAGCCTGAATTCCTCTTCATCAAGCCTTATCTCCAGCGTCAGAAGCGCAGACTCGGCAATAATACCTGCTTCCGCTTGTTTTTTCTTTACTGAATACTCATCATTAAGACT
This sequence comes from Thermoclostridium sp., assembly GCA_036562185.1. Taxonomy (GTDB): domain Bacteria; phylum Bacillota; class Clostridia; order DSM-8532; family DSM-8532; genus Thermoclostridium. Next base: position 7,062 of record DATCKN010000118.1, on the reverse strand, counting down.
TTGAATGACTTTCTCCTGTAAAGTTATCTGCTCTGTTTTATTGTTGATCTGGTAATACAGCTTGGTAACATTTACTTTAAGATTTCGCTCTGCTTCTGATTTCTGCCAGATCAGTTCATCCAGTTCGAATTTACGCTGCATGGGATACAGATACTGTTGCTTTTTGCTTTCAACATGCTCTTCATATGTATTGCCATATTTGCTTTCGGCATACAGCGACTGATCGGAGGCGTATTTATATCGTCTCTGGGCCAGGTTTATTTTTTCGTTCAGATTTTTTATATTGGAATTGTTCTCCAAAGCAGTTTTTACCGCATCGCTCAGGTATATGGTTTTTGTGCTCGTTTTCGTCTCGGCAGCTAATACCGAAATGGACGACGTAATCAACATTATGCATAGTACTGCTGTCAGAACTCTTTTTAAGTACCTCACATCAATATCCTCCCATACTGTTGCTAAATCCCGGACCTATACCGCAAGCAAGTTCCAATCTGTACAAACAGAAATTGTAATCTCTCACAGTCTGGATAAGAGAAATTTTCTCCTGATATAACGTAATTTCCGAGGCCATAAGGTCACTTAAACTGATCAAGCCGGCATTATACAGCCGTTTTGTCCTGTCATACTGGAGCTCGGCATTACTCTTTTTAGATTGCGCAATTCTGACTTCTTCCTGCTTCTGCAATAATGATTTATATGCGTCATATATATCTGATTTTACATTTTCGATCGCTTCATCATATGCCATCTTTTTCTCCTCATATGACAGTTGAGCTTCCCAGCGATCAGTCGATAGCTCATCCCTTATATATTGCTTCATTATATCGAGCTCTCTCTGTTTCACCTGTAAGTCGAGCCTGGCGGTTGTGACTTCCGCTCTGCTGTTCAGGGCTTTCTCAAGATATTTTTCGTAACTGTCCGGCTTTCCCGGCGGATAGACGGCATCATACGGTACCAAAGACACCTCATGGTCAAGGGGGATGCCTGTCAGTTGCTTCAATGACATTTTTGCATTTTCAAGAGACCTTTCAAGTTTTGCGATGCCCAGCTTCTGCTTAGCCAGGTTTATATCGGCCACGAATTTGTCATATTCCGAAACCAGTCCTTTATCAAATTTAAGGCTTATCTGCCTGTTCTGGAATTCCAGCGAAGCCAGCAGTTCCTTCTGCAGTGCCAGTGTATCCTGCATACTGAGTATATTTTCATACAGTTGGCGTACCGAGAGAGAGATGTTTGATACCATCAGGTCCCTGTTTGTCTGGGTGTTCTTTATTGACGCCCAGTAGGAATAATGAAGGAAATCTCTGTCTCTTACATAGGTATAGAACAGCTCTTCGGAACTCATAACAGGAGGCTCAGGACCATACATCAACATATACATTTTGTACAACTGAGTCTCCTCGTAGGTGAGCTTCTCTCCGTCACTATGCAGCTTGTTGTACAGCCGGGTATAATTCTCCATGTGGTCAAGCTGATCCTGGATCGCTTTACTGGCATCGGTAAGTTTCACGTGGTTTTCCCACATATCCTCTATAGTCCTGTCCAGCACCTTGATCCTATAGTTGTTGTTAACGGCTCTTTCTATTGCCTCATCAAGATCCAGCATAGTAATGCTGCTGCTGTTTTCAGCAGCAGCATTACTGCAGGTAAACTGGACGGATGTCAAAAGAATCAGAAAAGCTATCGCAACGATTCCTTTTTTTATACGCATTTCAAGCCACCTTTAATATGATTCGCCGATATAGCTATACACATTCAATATACGAATTTATATGGGCAATTGTCTTATAAAATTACTTGCCCATTCTCACTTCGATAAAATTCTCCGTGCTGTTCGGAGTTATGCTTGCTCCAGTAATGTCTTTCAGAGTATTATACCTTAATGTATATTTTGACGAATAGTCCAGCGAATCAAATTTAAGTATCATCGTATTATTGTCTATCAGCGACACGAACATCGGGTTTCTGGTAACCGTGACCCCGCTTTCGTTCGACTCAAGAGTATAATTCGAAGGCTGGATATTCATAATATCATTCGCAACTTCTTTATTGAATACCAGTTTTATAGTGTCTTTGGAAATTATCACTGCATCACTTATGCCTATTTTTTGAATATCAGTATCGGTACCATTGAACGTAGCTTCTGCATTACGCGAGAAGTTATTACCGTTTCTGTCCTGAATCGTGCTCATTACAGAAACCGTGTACTTGTTCGATCCCGACAGCAGTTTGTCGCTCGGCAGATAAAGCTTTGCTATGTACTGGGTCCCATTTTCAATATACTGTACTTTTACAGGCACCGCATAAAAGCCGGGATTCGTAACCCCTGTTATCAGGTAGAGGGAGTTAACAGACGCCACTGTTGGATCCATGGGTTGTTTGAATGCAACCCACACGGTACCTTTGTCCAATGCGAGAGCAAAGTCAAGTTTCAGTTCGGGTTTGTCAGGATAGGTGCCCAGGAATGTATATGTGCTTTCTTCAAGAGCACTCAGCCTGAAAATGTCTGGTATATACTCAAGTCTTAACGTATACTGTTTTGATTTGTCGAGCGCGCTCAGCAAATTCAAAGTCACGACCTTGCCGTATTTATCTCCGTCACCGCCCACAACCGCTTTATTCACCGCTATCTGTGAATTATCAGGTGCGATTATCGTGTAGTTCAGGAATTTCTGGGCAAATACGGGATCGACCTCGGAATTGAACTCAACAGCGACCTTATTGCTGCTAAGAGCGTAGACATTGACGACTTTGAGATCATCATACTCTTTACCGCTTCCGGTGAACTTAATGCTGTCCCCGGCTTCCTCGTTGAGCCTTACGCCATACAGGCTGGTCAATGAACCATTGACCTTCAGTTCATAATTCATACCCTCATTCAAGGCCTTTTCTTTAAGAAAAATAGTCACACCAGTATCCGAAGAATTCAGCCTTCTGACAGTCAGAGACTGGCTGCTGCCGGTTACGAATGAATAACCGTTCTCAAACAGCTCATAGTATGTCGGGATCTCGCTGGATGAAATCAGCGGATGAGTGAAATATAGATTTATAACCCTGCTGTTTACGACTTCAACTTTACTGATACGGAAGAAATCCGATGCGAGCACTGGGTTCCTGAATCCCGTAAAGCTGGCCGTCAGCCTGCCCGAAATATTACCTGTCTTATCTTCGACATAACTTATATCAAGTATGTAGTCTTTATCAGCCACCTGTTCAGAAGTCTCCAAAACAGCCTGTTTCCCTGTAATGCTCGTAACTTTGACAGTCAGTTTATTTGAAGAATTGGAGGCATCATATATCTGGATTCCTGCAGAAGGAATGCTCTTGATATCTTCATTGAATAAAACTGTAACATTCTTCTCGTTCACTGCCTTCACTTCCAGTATTTCAGCAGGCAGAACATCAAAAGGGAAACCAGATGCAATTACCGTTTCCCTGCTCACTATGTTGCTGTTTATCAGGTCCTCGATCATTGTTGTATCAGAATCCTTTTTCTTCAGTTTCAGCGCATTGTACAGTACACTGATAACATCTCCCCTTGTGTAGTTTACATTGTCATCCACCCTGGCAATATAGCTTTCGTCTGTCACAAGCCCGATATTGTAAGCAGTCTGGTAAACATCAGACCAGGTAAAATCTGAACCATAGACATACCCCATAGCCCGTATGACGGCACTTAAAAAAGACTTCTCGCTGATTTCCGTTTGAGGTTCAAACAATCCGTTATAGCCTGTTATTATGCCATTTTGATAGCAATACCCTACATAAGGAGCGTACCATTGATTTGGAGGCACATCACTGAAAATGGTGTTCCTGTACTGGTCAGGATTATTTTCTATTAAATCGGTTTTCCCGATAAGCCTCGTAATAAATGTGGCAGCTTCACATTTTTTCAAACTTCCACTGAGATTATAACTATTGCCGTCTCCTTTCAGTATGCCCAAAATGGACAGAGTGTCTGCTTTCGCTTTAAGATCTGCCGACTCTTCAGCCGCATATACAGGTATCGAAAAAAATACACTGATTATCAGTAAGATCAATATGAATTTTTTCATCGGAACCGCCTCCCTCTTCTTTAGTATCATACGCCATCAAACCTGTCATCTGATACGCCATTATTGATAGACTTAGACAAATGAATTTTGTTCCGCAATATGCAAAAGCACTTCATACGGTCTCAATAATGAAGTGCCCCTGCATATATTAAGGATCAATAAGCATAGCCAAGTGTAAACTCATTCGATGAACCGCCAGCAAAAGCGTTTTCGTTGTAATCCATGATTGACAGATATTCTACCTTATATATTTTCGACATATCCAATCCATTGTTGAAGCGCAAAATTACGTATTTATTATTGAAAACGGTTGCAGAATCTGGTGTAATTACTTCTTCCCTGTCATCAGCTTTTCTGTACTTGAGTTTGTAATTTGCACTTGAGTTGTTATTGCCGGATATCGGTTTGTCAAACTCAAGTTTTACGGTATTATTTCCTACTATATAGCCTGAAATAATTCTCGGTGAAACCTTGTCACTGCTGTTTCCTGTAAACTCAAAGGTCAGGTCTCCGTTCGATTGCCACAGATAATCCTTTACATTTTCGGTTACTTTCAGTGTATAGTTGCATGAAGATTTCATCTTTTTACCGGACGGATCGAGGTAAAGCATAACCACTTTAGGGCTGTTTACAGCATCATAGTAATATTTGCTGAAAATATTTATTCCGGTAAATTCGTAATCGTTACTGGAAGATAACTGAAAATGAGCAAGGTCTAATGTTGATTCGTGCAAATTCTTGTTGAAATATACCCTCAACTCGCTATTGCTTACAGTTTCGACCAATATAATCTTCAGATCTTCTCTTTTCTCATCGGCAACAGTAAACTCTATACCCGTTTCAGTAAGGCTCGTAGCCTGTTCAAGGTCTTTTACGGCACCCACGATGTTAAGTTTGTAAGTAACACCCGGGGTCAACGGATCCAGCATTCCAATCAGGACCTGCTTCGGATTATCGGGATTTATCCTCGGGATACCGGTTTTTACCGAATTATTGTTGTCAAGTATCTGGAAATTTCCAACTGTCTGGGCTGTAACAGGATCGACCAGTTTATTGAACTCTATGGTTACAACATCCTTGCTGTACCCATATGTCAATTCCCTCTTCAAAGGCAGATTATCGATGACCAGAGGCGAAAATGTCATGGAATCTCCTTTCCCGTCATTTATCCTTATGCCTGTAAAGTCCGTCATTGTTCCGTCAACACGCAGCGTGTAGGTTTTAAAGATATTGTATTCATTGCCGAGCAAGCGGATAATTACGCCCCTGTTGGAGTCAGTAAGTTTGGCTATGTACATATTGGCTGAATTACCATCGATCCAGAGTTTATCTTCTTCATATATATCATAGAACATGGGAACTGTGGGCACAGCACTTATATCTTGGGTGAAATATACCTTGATAGTGTCTTTTGAAACAGGCTCTATTTTACTGATCAAAAATTTATTAGACTCTATCATTTCCGGCTTGTAACCTTTAAATGTACCAGATACGTTATTCACTTCATTGAGCAGTTTATCTTTTATTGTCGTAAACGTTATCGTATACTCTCTTTGCTGCTCTTGAGAAGCCGTAGTGATTGTGACACTGTCTCCCTTTGATTCCACAGCATTTACTTGAAGTATGTTGTTATTGCCATAGTTAATTTTTATATCATCTTTTTTTATTTCTTCAACTTCTTCATTGAAAAAGACTTTTACCGTTGTAGCATTTACAACCTCTATTTTAGTAATGGCAGTCTTCTGGTAATCAGTAATGAAATTTGCGTCTCTAAGCTGTGCCAGCGTATACACTCCGTTTTTTACCCACTGTGTAATTATCGTCTCATCTGAATCTTTATATTTCGCATCCAGGGCGATCCTGATAAGATCAAAACATTCTTTTCTCTTAAAGTTCCTGTTATCTGCGGTTTTAGTCTTATAAGCACTGTCTCTTACTATATTCAAATCATAAGCTTTAGCATATATATCAGCCATTGTAAAATCAACATTCTGAACATATCCTAAAGCACTCATCAGCATTTTGAGAAGCTCTTTTTCAGATAAATATCTTTCCGGCTGGAAAGTACCGTCTGTATTACCGGACACTATGCCTTTTTCCGACAAATAGCCTACGTACGGAGCAGACCAGTGAGGACGTATTTCCTTAGGATTCTTTGCTATGTTTATATCAGAGTATCTTTCCAAACTTATTATAGTATAGTAATTTTCTTTTTCCATTGCCTCTTTCTCTGCACCTAACAGTCTTACAATCAGGGTCACGGCTTCGCTTCTTTTCAGCTGGCCCTCCAGGTTCAGGCCCGTACCGTCGCCTCTTATGATACCTATTTTATATAGCTGATCTGCCGCGTCATTATCTTCTGCAGCTAAAGCAAACGGGCTTAAAACCATAGATATAGCAATGCAGATTATCAATATCCTCTTTAACATTTCGACTTCTCCCTTCTTCCATATATGTTTATTATACCATATATGGAAGCTTGCATATCTTACAAATTGTTTACGAAAGAAAAAGCCCGCAGGTTGATTTCTCAACTCAACGGGCTCTTTTCTTTTAATCAGTTAGCAGATCTTATCATCTGTCAACTTGCTGTAATACCGTTTACTGCAGTGTAGCACCTGTACCAGCCAGTGTGATCTCCTGTGTAAACTTGTTACCAGCTGTGTCGATAATGGTGAGTTCAGCTTTCACTGAAGCAACTCCAGTATTATCTCCGATATTTGTAGCTTCCACGCTGCCATTTGACTGTACTGTCAGGCTTTTAGCCGAACCGGATCCAATCTTTATGGTTACAGTATCGCCTACCTGGAATGAACCTGCAGCAAATGCTATTGTATCTTCAGTATCTGTTGCATTATCAGTGAATGTTACACCAGCCTGAGCGGTACCTGATACCAGTTTATCGGTGATTGCGAACGGAGCACGTGCCGATGCTATACCGCCAAAGTTGACAGAGTTGTCTGTCTTGATGCTTTCCGGTTTGTAAACCTTAGCCTTTACATATCCG
>DATCKN010000108.1:0-20342 GCA_036562185.1 Thermoclostridium sp. | reverse complement strand
AAACTGTGGCAACCGATGACTCAGTTATCAAGCCCATGTTTAGTTACATAAACTCGATGACACACCATTTTGACATTAACAGGTATGGTAAAGCCACAGCAGAAGCTTTATTGAACGCTTTTAATGGTGATAAGTTAATGGTGGAAGTGGAGCTTCAACAGTATGATGTTAAAACTTTTTCATGGAAAACAATAAAATCCTGGAAAAGCACTGTAGAAAACTTTGAAAGCTGTGGTGCTGGCGGAACATGGTATGTTATGTCAGATAATTTATATCGCTCGGTTGCAAGAGGATATGTATATGTTAATGGTGAAGTGGTAGAAGACCATGAAATGGTAACATCAGCTAAGTATTATGATTAAGCCTGAATTATCGGTAATTGGATAAAATGTTTGCTAATTAAAGAATACACTATAATACATAATAATGTTTTTAATTAAGTCTACCCCCCCTAACAGTTAAATAAACTGTAAAGACGCCCGCTGGTCCAACAGCTCATATAAAGGGCGTCTTTCCATTTGTATGCCTTTTTTTCGATAAGCTCACGTCTTGCGGTGGAATTTATTATCTGGTTTCTTTTAATAATTTAATATTGAATAGGGTATTTATTTTTTGGGTAAATTACAATATAATAAATACGCAAATGCAAAGCATTTGCATTTATGGTTGTAAGAATATGCTGATAAAAATTATCAGGAAAGATAATATCCGGCAGGATATATGCCGGAAGAAAGGGTGTTTTAAAACTGGACGATGGGTATGAATGGGCGGCAATTAAAATTTTTAACAGCTATCATGTCAATACTGGTGGCGCTTATAATGCTTAGTTCCTGCAGTTCGGGCAATGTTAAACCCGAAAGCGGCAAAATTACCGTTTATACAAGTTTTTATACTATGTATGATTTTACAATGAAAATAGGCGGGGACAAAGTAAATGTGATTAACATGGTTCCGGCGGGAATGGAGCCCCATGAATGGGAACCAAGCCCTAAGGACATAGCCGGTTTATCAAAAGCATCGCTGTTTATTTATAGCGGTGCAGGGATGGAAAGCTGGGCAGGAAAAGTACTGGAATCAATAAACAATGATAACCTTATTGCTGTGGAAACATCAAAACAGATCCCCCTTGAAAAATCGGAGCATTCCCATGAGCATGAGGGAACAGAGCAGGATGAGGAAGGTTCCCACGACAGCCATGAATATGACCCCCATGTATGGCTTAATCCGATGTACGCCAAAATCCAGATGAAGGCTATTAAAGACGCGCTGGTTCAGGCAGATCCCGAAAACAGCCGGTATTATGAGGAAAATTTCAATTACTACGCCGAAAAGCTTGATCAGCTGGATAAAAAGTATAAAGAGGCTGCATCTTCCTTTTCGCGTAAGGAAATAGTGGTTTCCCATGCGGCTTACGGATACCTGTGCAGTGCATACGGCCTGGAACAGCTTGCACTGGAAGGTACTGCAAGCGGTTCAGAGCCAGATTCAGGGACAATGGGTAAAATCATAGATTTTGTTACAGAACACGACGTAAAGGTTATATTTTACGATGGGTTTTCCAGTTCAAAGGTTGCAGATCAGGTTGCCAGAGAAACAGGTGCCCGTACTGCGGTTTTAAACCCTCTTGAGGGAATAAGCGATGACGATTTAAAAGCGGGCAAGGACTATTTCTCTGTAATGGAGGAGAATTTAAAAGCGCTGTCAGATGCTTTGCAGTAGGGGGAATTTAAGTGCACATACTGGAAGTTGAGAATTTGTCATTTGCCTATCAGGGGAATTACATACTGGACAATGTAAGCTTTTCCGTAGATAAAGGCGACTTTGTCGGTATTATAGGTCCAAACGGTTCGGGCAAAAGCACTTTGGTAAAGCTTATTTTAAAAATTCTTACCCCGGATAAAGGGCACATAAAAATCCTTGGAGAGGATATTAAAAGATTTAACGGGTGGTCAAAAATAGGATACATCTCGCAAAAAGCAAACAGTTTTAACGGTGATTTTCCCGCCACGGTAAAAGAAGTCGTTGGCGTCAATTTGCTGGCAAATAACGGGATTTTCAGGAAAAAGCCTTTAGACTATGACAGGAAGATCTATGACGCTTTAAAACAAGTCGGCATGCAGGATTATGGCAACAAGCTGATAGGCAGGCTTTCCGGCGGGCAGCAGCAAAGGGTTTTTATTGCCCGCGTATTGGTTTCAGAACCAGATATCCTGATTCTTGATGAGCCAACCACAGGGATAGATGCAAAATCAGAAGAGGCTTTATATTGCCTTCTGGCAAGGCTTAACCGGGAAATGGGAATCACGGTTATAATGGTAACTCATGACATAGGGGCAATCACAGTCCATGCGAACAAACTGGTATGTCTGGGGGAACAGGGGCTTACCGTACATGATACCGCTGAGCCTGTTACCGATAAGATTCTGTCTGAAGTTTACGGTTACACCGTGCAAATCCATAGCCATCAATGCAATAACTGTGACCATAAGAAACAACCGAGGGATGGAATATGTTAGAGATATTTCAATATGACTTTATGATAAATGCCTTTATAGTTGGCATATTAATAGCAGTAATAATTCCTTGCATAGGAGTTGTTGTGGTGCTTAGAAGACTTTCGATAATGGGGGATGCACTGTCCCATGTATCGCTTGCCGGAGTGGCAGCCGGTCTTACTTTCGGGGTAAACCCAATTATAAGCGCAGTAATCTTTGCTGTCGCTGCCTCGCTGTGTATAGAAAGAATTCGCAAAGCAATACCAAAATACGCGGAAATATCAACTGCGGTTATAATGTCTGTTGGTATTGGCCTTGCAGCAATTCTTTCGGGATTTGTTACAAACGCAAACTTCAACAGCTTCCTTTTTGGCAGCCTTATTGCAATAAGCCCGTTTGAGAAATATCTGATAATGGCTCTTGCAATTGTTGTGCTGGCATTGTTCATTATTCTTTACAGGGCGTTGTTCTATATAACTTTTGATGAAGAATCCGCAAGGCTTGCCGGTGTGCCTGTGCAGCTTGTTACTATTGTCTTCACGCTTCTGACTGCCGTGACAATATCAATATCCTCACGTGTTGTCGGAACCCTTGTTGTTTCATCAATGATGGTGCTTCCTGTCGCAGCTTCAATGCAAATAGCAAAAAGCTTTAAACAGACGGTTATTTTTTCAATTTTGTTTTCGGTTTTTTTTGTTGTATCCGGTTTGTTCATTTCTTATTATTTAAACCTGAAACCTGGAGGCACAATTGTTATGACAGGTGTTGTTTCACTGGTAATAACACTGGTGTCTAAAAGTTTTATTGGGAGAAGGAGAAAAGATTAGTTTAAGGAGAGGATTAAATTGCCAGGAAAGGATGATTACCGCAGCATACTTACACAGAAAGGGCTTCGGATTACTAATGTCAGGGTTAAGGTTCTGGAGATACTGGATGATGCCGAAACTCCAATGACTGTTGAGGAGGTATTCAGCATTTTAAAAAATACGGTTTCCTCTGTTAACCTCTCAACAGTGTACAGGACAATGGAAGCGTTGCTGAAGAACGGATTGATTGTGAAAACCACATTACTGGATTATAATAAATCACTGTACGAATATAAAAGAGTGGAGCATAAGCATCACCTTGTCTGTACCGGTTGCAACCGGATGATATCCATAGAAGACTGCCCGATAGATGATGAATATGCAAAATTAATGTGCAGCAAACAGGGATTTGAATTAACGGGCCATAAACTTGAAATATACGGCTTATGCCCAAATTGCAAAAAATAATTTTTGGTTTATGTGTACAGGCCTGTATTTTATTGATACAATTAACAGTACATAGTTGCAAAATGAATAAAATATAGAAGGGCTTCAACTGATGCAGAAAATAATATCCTGGACATGTGTATTTGCATGGATGATACTTATATTCGGTTTATCTTCACAGGTTGCAGAGCAATCGAGCCGGTTAAGTTCAACTGTAACCGAAGTTGTTGTAAACGTAGTGGAAAATGTTGCCCCACAAGCTGAAATTAACATATACACTCTTAACCATATAATCAGGAAAAATGCTCATTTCTTTTTGTATCTGGTATTAGGCATTCTGGCAATGAACGCCTTTAGAAGAAGCGGTAATAACATGGTTAAAAGTCTGGCATTTTCTTTTCTGTTATGTGTATTTTACGCAGCCTCTGATGAAATACATCAGTTGTATGTTCCAGGACGGGGAGCACAAGTTACCGATGTTCTCATTGACAGTTCGGGAGCTTGTGTCGGGATTTTCGGCTACTGGTTTTCTGCCCGTATATTCGGTGCAAAACGCACAAAGAAGACATCTACATCTGATGTAACCCAATGACTGGACATAGGTTTTAAGCACCGTTTACGTCAAGCCGTAAACTATCAGTGCCACATGCAGCGTTATAAAGCATTTAAACACTGACAGTTTACGTTTTTTGCTGTTGATAAGCATCCATATCACCTGAACAGATTAAGCTTTATCTTTTTATTCCTCACAAAATATCTCCATTGCCGCATCAGGTAGGGCATTAAGTAATAGTCCGCGCCAAAGGATTTTCCTGCATCCTGAAACATAGCTATCTGAGCTGGTATCAACCAGTACGTTTCAGGGTACATTCCGGTGGATAACAGGAAATTAATATTTAAGCCAAGACCCACCACAGCGGCAGGTATAGTGAAAGTTCCGGTAATAAACGCAAGCCCCAGACCTATTTCGGCTATTACAATCAGGTACTGGAAAAGCATTGGATACGGAAGGAATATGTTTTCAGCTATCCATTCGTACCATAGCGGAGTATTTTCGGTTACTATGCGGAACACTTTATGCCCTTCTTCGGTTAACGAAGCTGTTGCTTCAGCATCGGTCGCCCTTCCTGCCAGCATTTTAATTACAAACCATCCGTCCCGTGCCTTGTTTATTCCTTCCATAAGCCAGTAATATCCTACAAAAAGCCTTAACGGAACAAGCCACACCAGCATGGTCTTTTTCGTAATAAAGGCTTCCAGCATGGGCTTGTGCTGGCGTTTATACAGAAATTCGTGCTTCAGGTAACGGAAAACTAATTCAAAGCCGCCTATTCCAAAATAATAGTGCATATTCACAAGGTGTTTCATTATAACGGCAAAAAGCCTGTTCAGCGAAACTCCCATAATTTCAGCAACAGCAAAATAACTGCCTACCGATACCATCATGCCATGGTATTTTGGTTCAAGCTTCTTTTTCTCTTTTCCGCGGATGGAATTAAGGATGTTCTTTGCAGCAGCTTCACCGGTCTGCAGGGCTGTTTCGACCATTGCGGGCAATGCATGGCCTTCATGGATGAACAGCGCTATGTCCCCTATGGCATATACGTTATCATAGCCTTTAACCGAAGTGTATTCGTCCACTTCAATACGGCAAGCATGTCCTTTAGGAAGGTTCATGCTGTTTGTCATATCGCAGGCTTTAACACCCGCAGTCCATATAACAGTGGAGGTTCTGATACTGTCACCGTTGTTTAAATGTAATGTATCCCCGTCAAGGCTTGTTATTGAAGTATTGGTTATAACTTCTGCTTTTAGCTTTTTTGTAAGATACCTTGTTGCCTTTATGCGGTTTTTTTCCTTCATTGTACGCAATATTTCGGGCAATGCCTCTATAAGGCAGAGTTTTACCTCGGATCTGCTTATATTATATTCACGGCACAGGGATTTAACCCATAAAGCAATTTCACCAATGGTTTCAACACCCGTAAAACCTCCACCGCCAACAACAAAGGTCAGAAGCTTTTTCCTTACCTCTGGATCCATTTCCTGAGAAGCTTTTATAAAGCAATCATATATATGATCACGGATTCGGATGGCATCTTCATATGACCAAAGGGGAAATGCGTTTTCCTTCATGCCCGGTATGCCATAGTAGTTCGGATTGCTGCCTGCGGCAATAACCAGGTAATCATAGTAATATTCACTGTGCCCTGAAGATATTTTATTATTCTCAAAGTCGTATTTTATAATTTCATCCTGAATAACGCGAACATCGGTATAGCGGAAAATTTTATTTAGGGGAACGGTAACGGCTTCTTCATCAATGCGGTTACCGGCTACTTCGTGAAGTTCGGTCAGGAATGTATGATAGGGATTTTTATCGATAAGTAATATTTCGATATCATCGCTTTTTTTCTTTTTTTTATGCAAGGTCAATGCAGCTTCAATACCTGCGTAGCCTGCTCCAAGGACAATAACCTTGTAAGACATCGGGACACCTCCATTTACCGATATTTAAACATATGTTAGAAAGTCACTTAATATATTTACCACCTATTTTTGAATATATTAATTTTTTTGAAAATATTGATACTTTTTAGACCGGTTATTGACTTGCCCATGATGACAGGTATAATTTTGTTATATTTCATAAAATAATATGGAACAATATAATTGTTAATTTTTTGTTTTGTACTCAATCATTTTGGGTAAACAAAAGACTAGGAATATTGAGTATCAGGGGGAGTTAAAAATGAAAAAGATTGCTGTTTCTTTAATCTCAGTTCTGCTTATTTTTGTGCTGGCTGCATGTGGTGGTGCAAAACTTAAAGACGGAAGCTATGAAGGCCAAAGTACACCTGACAGCCGTGGCGGATATGGAACTGTTAAAATCGAAGTAAAGGACGGAAAGATTACATCGGCTGAATTTCTGCAATACAATGCAGACGGAAGTTTAAAGGACGAAAACTATGGTAAGGAATCCGGCGAAGAAAATTACAAAAAAGCTCAGAATGCATTGGAATCTTCCCAAAAGTATGCAGAGAAGCTGGTAGAAACCCAAAACGTAGACAAAGTTGATTCAATAACCGGTGCAACAAGCTCATGGAAATCATTCCAGGAAGCGGCAAAAGATGCGCTGGCGAAAGCAAAGGGAGATAAGTAGACTCTATGTAAAGAAAAGCCCTTTCAGGGCTTTTCTTTTTAGTGATTTCGGTGGCTGTGCGGATACTGTGAATTTAAGCCCCATCCATGGGAAAATGATGCCATGAATATATTGAGATGAGGAGAACCTCAATGATATGGGATAAGTACCCTGAGATCAGTGAAAAACTGGAGACGGTTGAAGCTATAATTGAAAAGAACCTTAAATGCAGAAGCAAACCTCTTGAAAAGCTTTTACAATCACTTTCAGCAGGGGGCAAAAGATTAAGACCTGCCTTTACTATCCTTTCTGCAGGTTTCGGAAAACAGCAGAATGATAAAATATATGATGCTGCTGCCGGCATTGAAGTTCTTCATATGGCGACCCTGGTACATGACGATATCATTGATGAGGCCGGTATGAGACGTGGCAGGCCTACAGCCAACAGCATATACGGAGACAAAATGTCGGTTTACGTTGGTGATTACCTGTTGTCACGGGCAGTACTGCTGTTGTCAAGGGCATTGCCTGACGACAGGCTTGAAAATATTGCCAGGGGTTTAAAATCCATATGTGAGGCAGAGATCGAACAGTTTTTCAGCCGCTTCAATCTTGATGTATCTCTTTTTCAGTATTTGAAAAGAATTGGCAGAAAAACGTCGGCGCTGTTCGCGTTTTCATGCGGGGAAGGTGCCTATCTTTCAGGATGTAACGAAAAGGTTCAGAGAAATCTTGTAAAGTTCGGTTTTTACTTTGGTATGGCATTTCAGATGTATGATGATATACTGAATATAGCGGTGGACTCTGCAGAAAGCGGAAAACCCAGAGGAAATGACATTAAAGAGGGGATAATTACCATTCCTTTCATTCTGGCTTTAAGAAAAGATACGGGTTTTGCACGGGAAGCCCGCAGGATGATGGCTGGTAATGCGGTTAAAGATTCCGACGTGGAAGTAATAATAGATCAAATAATTAGATTGGGCGGAATCGAGGATACCCGTGCCTGGATCGACCGTTATCTTCAAAAAGCAGATGCCGAGCTTAAACTTTTGCCCAATAAACGGGAAAAGGAAATCCTACGGGATATCATGTCAAGCTTAAGAAAATAAGATTAAATTTTGTAAAGGAACCATTTGCCCGTGCTGAACTCATATTTCATTTCATACAGGCACTCGGTACCGTTTATTATACTTTGCACGGTAAAGACCAGCATTCGGTTTCCGGCCAGTTTTTCCTCCTTGCGGGATATAATTCTGTCTATTCTGACAACCCTGTTTTCTTTCCGGTCGTCACTGATACGGAATTTTACCGGTGAAATATCACCGTCTTTCGTTGTGTAACTAATCATGTCTACAGGTCGCATAAGAATTTTCATTAAAAACCATCATCCTTCAGTATTACTGCAGGAATAATTCATGCTTCCATTATAACCGAACATACGTTCTTTTGTAAAGAGGGAAAATATGCTAACGCATTGTCCGCCGGTAAACAGACACTCAATGCTTATTATAATTTTGCGAGGATAAGCAAGCCGACGGAGCAAAAATGCTACATAAAACAGCGGGTGATTCGGGTGATTTTGGTGACGCAGAGCAACACACTTCGAAGCTATGCTGCATACCATGTAGTCAAGAGCGTTAAGGTGAGCGACCCGTGATATGGAGACCTCAGCGCTGGATTAATTTATAATTATGAGCGGGCGTTTGGGTAGGTGTTTTGTTGGAGCGTCTGTTTCCGGCATTGCACAATAATTCTCTCGTTACCGGAAAGAGATGCTGCGAATTCCGTCAATAATTCTTCGCATAATTTAAATGTTGCGTTTTTGGATTAACAGTCCTTTGACTGGACAGGCTGAACCAGAGCCATGGTTATATCATCTTTTTGTTTTGCGCCTATGCGCTCAAGACGGGTATATACATATTTGCATATGTTGTCCAGGGCTGTCTTCAGGTCGATATTTTTGTCACGAAGCAAATCCAAAATATAATTGTCAGATGTGATTTTTCCAGGCTCTTCAAGCCATTGATCGGTCACACCGTCAGTATACAGGAAGAGCTTGTCTCCTGCTTTAATATGCACCGTAGAATCGTAATATTTAGGGCTGTCAACCCAGTTACTTATGGGGATGCTTGGCATATAAAGCCGTTTAACACTGTTTTGCCCAATTACAACAGGGGCGCAGTTATGTCCTGCATTGGAATAGGTTAAAACATGGGTCCTGGTATTATAAATCCCGTAAAATATGGTAATATATGAATCCTTGTCGAAGTCGCCGGCGTTGTACTGCCTGAACAGCCGGTAAAGAGCCCGGGAGGGTGAATAGATCCTTTTGTTCAAAGTGGATATTATAAAAATCGTAAGCATTGAGGCTGAAACCCCATGCCCCGAAACATCTGCTATATAAATGCCCACTCGTTCCTTGTCAATAGGAAAGATATTCACCATGTCGCCGCTCAAATCATCACATGGCTGGTATGAATAGGCAAAATCCAGGCATGGTATTTTAATATCCCGGGGTAAGAGCTGCATTTGCAGCTTTTTTGCCATATCAAGATCATGCTGGAGCTTCATGTTTTGCTTAATCAGCTCGTGTTCCAGTTCCTTTTCCTTTGTAATATCACGTAAAACCTCGACAGCGTAGTAAATATTTCCGTCATCAGCTACAATGGGGGAACACATTACGGAAAAAATCCTGTTATTAAATACTTCTTCCTTTTTAAGGGATTTCCCTTCAAAGACAGCCTTGTCTGTTATACAATTCTCGCATGGGCTGCCGCATCCCATTAATTCGTAGCATTTTTTCCCGGCAAGATCGTATATTCCCAAATCTCTTTCCATGGAGCGATTAATAAAAATGACCGAGTTGTTGCGGTCAACCACACGAACCCAATCATCCATGCCGTCAAGTATGTCCAAAATGAACTTAAAACTTGAATTCTCAGAAGAAAAATAGGGTGAAAACATATATACTCCTGCCTGCTCTTAAAATATATAACGAGGCTTATGGATGCCCCCCGGCTAAAGCCATAAACTCAGTGCTGTTGCCAAACTGCGCACTGAAATTGCCAAGGAATATTCCGGCTAATTTTAAACATATATTAGCATAAAATACTAACAGCTGCAACGGAATTTACTGTTTCGACATTATTATTCTGAGCGGAAATGCTCACAGCAAAATCAAATCAGAAGCATTTTGCGGGTTTTAACCCGTCATGGGGAAACAAGTCATGATTATTTCCAGAATCATGTATTTGCAATGCATAAGTATACCACATAAGGGAATAATCATTAAATAACTGAGGGTTGATTGTGTCTGGCCCGCGTATCAGAAACAATGCAATGATTTTGAAATAAAGGGGAAGTGGTTTTGAAGGATTGGATTGATGTTTTCAGAAGCAATGCTGTTTTGGAAGTATCCAAAGCTGTACTTAAGCATTTGAACAAAGTCAGCATGAATAACAGAATTGTTATCCTGTGTATTGGCACCGACAGATCCACAGGTGATTCTCTTGGCCCTTTGGTGGGATACAGATTGAGCCGGTATCATACATTGAGCGCAATGGTTGTTGGTACGCTGGATCAGCCCGTTCATGCGACAAACCTGTGTGAAACACTGGAAAGGATAAATAAAGAGGTACCGAACAACTTTATAATAGCAGTTGATGCATGCCTTGGAACTCATGGAAACATAGGATACATCACAATAGGTAAAGGCCCGTTGAAGCCGGGGGCCGGGCTTAAAAAAGAATTGCCTGAAACAGGGGATATTCATATTACAGGTATTGTTAACCATGGTGGTTTCATGGATTTTATGGTTTTACAGAATACCAGGTTAAGTCTTGTCATGAAAATGAGTGAAACCATTGCAGATGGCTTGCAGTACGCCTTATGGAAATATCACCGTAACAACGAGAAAATTCTGAACCCGTACATCCAATAGAATTATCAAATCAAATTACTTTCAAAAATGTAGTTGTTATACCGGAAAAATACGTGGTATATTTAAAGAAAGAGAAAGGAGTGTTTTTTTATGGAAAAATGGGTTTGTACAGTATGTGGCTATGTTTATGATCCCGAAGTGGGAGATCCTGATAATGGTATTGAACCGGGAACAGCCTTTGAGGATTTACCGGATGATTGGGTTTGCCCGGATTGCGGCGTTGGCAAGGATATGTTCGAACAGGAATAATGGCAGGGGGTTTGTGGAAAACAAACCCCTTTATTATTGATATATTAAATTTCAAGTAATTACTTCCTTGAATTAAAGCCTTGATTTCCAATCCATGGTATGATATTATAAACAACGGATAAATTGTTAACAGTCATCTGAATATTGTTAATCCTTATCAAGAGAGGTGGAGGGACTGTGCCCTATGAAACCCGGCAACCGGCATCTGCACGGTGCCAATTCCTGCAGGATTAATCCTGAGAGATGAGGAATTTCAGGCAAATCTCTTCATTGAAGAGATTTTTCTTTTTTATTTCCTTTCTGCATAAAGGGTTAATTTTCAGGACTGAATAAATTCATGATATCAGAACAGATTATATGCAAGGGAGTTGTTTTTATGTCAAGAATGCTTTTTACATCAGAATCGGTTACAGAAGGACATCCGGATAAAATCTGCGATAATATCTCCGACGCAATACTTGATGCTATTATTGCGCAGGATCCTATGGCAAGGGTTGCATGCGAAACTGCCGTAACAACAGGATTGGTGCTTGTTATGGGGGAAATTTCAACATCCTGCTATGTGGACATACCCAGGATAGTAAGGGAAACCGTCCGTGACATCGGGTATGACAGAGCCAAGTACGGTTTTGATTGCAATACATGTGCTGTAATTACTTCTATAGATGAGCAGTCCCCGGATATTGCGCTGGGGGTTAATAAGGCTTTGGAATACAGGGAAAACGCGGACAATAATAATGACGAAGTTACAGGTGCAGGGGATCAGGGAATGATGTTCGGTTACGCCTGTGATGAAACTCCAGAACTTATGCCAATGCCGATTTCCCTGGCTCATAAACTGGCCAAAAGGCTTACCGATGTACGTAAACAGGGTGTTTTAAGCTACCTCAGGCCCGACGGCAAAACGCAGGTAACCGTTGAATACGAAGACGGAAAGCCGGCCCGTATTGATACAGTGGTTGTTTCTGCCCAGCATAGTATGGAGGTGGAATATCAGCAATTGAAAAATGATATTCTGGAGTATGTTATAAAGCCGGTAATTCCCGGTAACCTGATCGATAAAAACACAAAATACCTTATCAATCCCACCGGAAGATTTGTTGTAGGAGGCCCGCAGGGAGATTCAGGCCTTACAGGCAGAAAAATTATAGTAGATACCTACGGTGGAATGGGCCGCCATGGCGGCGGGGCGTTTTCGGGAAAAGATCCTACCAAGGTGGATCGTTCCGGTGCCTATGCTGCAAGGTATGTGGCTAAAAATATAGTTGCCGCAGGACTGGCATCCAGGTGCGAAGTTCAGATTGCGTATGCCATCGGTGTGGCTCATCCTGTGTCAGTTATGGTTGATACTTTTGGAACGGGAAAGGTTGATGATGAAACAATACTGAAAATTGTAAAAGAGCACTTTGATCTTCGTCCCGATTCAATTATCAGGGATTTGAGATTGAGGCGCCCAATATATAGAAAAACTGCTGCATACGGTCATTTTGGCCGTGAAGATGAGGACTTTACATGGGAAAAGACCGATAAGGCCGAAGCAATGAGGCGCGCGGCAGGAATCTGACTAAATTATATCAACAACTGAAATTTGGGGATTTTTCGCCAAATCCACTTCATAAGGTTCAATTACAGGAGGTCCTCCTTTGCGGGCAATGACCATTATTTTCGGACGGATTGAAGGAGGGCCTTTTGACTGCACCACCTTGCCAATTTCACCGGTGCTGAGCATAACAATAATATCAGGCGGATACACTGCAATGCTTTCCATAAAAATATTCAATATTTTCGGGTCAAACTGGGCCCTGGAATTTGAAATGAGATACTCTACTGCCTGATGGGGCATGAATCTTTTTCTGTAAACCCTGTCCGCAGTAAGGGCATCATAGACATCGGCAATGGCAACAATGCGGGACAACAGATCAATTTCTTCTTCTTTTAACCCTTTAGGGTATCCATCACCATTCCAATGTTCATGATGGTTAAGAGCAATTTTTGCTATATCCCCGTTAAGTCCGGGAGTTTTCATTATTATATCATAGCCATATTCAGAATGTTTTTTCATTATTTCAAATTCGCTGTCACTAAGCTTTGCAGGTTTATTTAAAATGCTCAGGGGTATTTTGCATTTTCCTATATCATGAAGTATGGCACCCAATGCAAGGTTGTTTATCATTTCAGGGGAAAGATTCAGGCTTTTCCCGGCGATTATCGAATAAATGCATACATCAACTGAATGCAGATAGGTGTAATTGTCGAAATCGCGAATGCCTGAAAGCCTCATGAAAACATTGTCGTTCTTATATATACCTTGAACAATTTTGAAAACAGCTGATTTGACAGAGCCAACAACAATACTGCCGCCATCACGGACTGATTTCATAACGTTTTTGACAGTATTGAGTGTTTCAGAATAGATTATTTCTTCATTAAAATATTCAACTTTTTCAATCTCGTTTTCCACGTATATGTAAGGGATATCATACATGCGGATTTTTTCCAGATACCGTTCTTTTAATGTAAAACCTTTGAGAAGAAGAAAACGACCGTCACTAAGAATAATATCCTTTGCCAGTTTCATCCCTGGTTTAAGCTCATCAACAGTAACCTTCTTCATAATATCCCTCATATAGTTGTTATTTTTATTTGCTTATAAATTAACAAATATATGTCAATTGCCACTATAATTATGCAATATTTATAGCAAAAAATCAAATCCTGCATAAAATAAAATGAAAAAGGTTCGGGTAGTGGGAGCATGACTGTATATATAGTAATATCGTTATTTGCAATCTATGGGTTTATAAGTTTAATTTATGATATTATGGCAAAAATAAAGACCGGGTGCGATTCCTGCGGCGGAAAGCTTTGCTTTTGCCCTTATCCCGGGGATGAAGGCCTTGAAGGAAAAATCCGTTCTTTTTTTATGAATGAAGTTACTGAAAAAATAGGTACGGACGGATTTCTGTATATCAAGCTTGAAGAAAATGACCCTAACAAAGAGATTGTGGAAAGGCTATGCAATGAGTACCCGAGACTGGTATTGATGGATAATATGAATTGGGGTAGAATGAAAGATGGAAAATAAACAAAGGGTAAAGGGCTATCCGGTAAGAAGCTCTGATATGGAGAGGTATTCTTGGAGCAAATCGAAGGTATTGTAGAAGAAATAATATTTTGCAATAAAGACAACTGGTATACCGTCTGTGATATACGATCGGGCCGCAGGTTAATAACCGTTGTAGGTTATATGCCCGATCTTGCCATTGGTGAAACCATTATTGTAAATGGAAACTGGACGGTGCACCAGGACTATGGAAAGCAATTGAAAGTTGAATCATATGAAAGGGCATTGCCAACAACAACCGATTCGATATTTAAATACCTGGCATCAGGGATAATTAAGGGAATTGGTGAAGTCACGGCTAAAAAAATCGTGGACAGGTTTGGTGATGACACCTTAAGGATTTTGCAGTTTGAGCCGCTGCGCCTGTCTGAAATAAAGGGCATCAGTGAAGAAAAAGCTTTAAGGATTGGACAGGCTTTTATGGAGAGGGAACAGCTCAGGCAAATTGTAATGTTCCTTCAGAAATACGGCATATCTGCCACTTATTCGGTAAAAGTATGGAAGAAGTTTGGCTCGGAATCAATTAATGAAATAAAGAGAAATCCGTATCGCTTAACCGATGAAGATATTAATATTGGTTTTAAGATTGCGGACAGGGTTGCAATATCTCTGGGAATCGACATTGAATCCGAGTTCCGCATTGCAAGCGGTATTCAATATGCATTGTCAAAGGCGGTACAGGACGGCCATGTGTATCTTCCGGAAGACATTCTTGTTCCATACGCGTCAAAACTTCTAAATATATCCCCTGAAGCCGTGGGGAAAATACTATCAAAACTTATTTTTGAAGAAAGCATTTATATAGAGAAAACACCTGGTGAAAACAGGGTGTATTTAACTGCTTTTTATAAGGCAGAGCAATATGTGTCGAAAAAGCTTAATCTTTTAAGCAATACCATGCCCGAAAAGCGCATATCAGATCTTGACAGAATTTTGCAAACTGTTCAGGATGAACAGAATATTGAATACACCGATGAGCAGCTTGAGGCAATACGTTTTTCTGCCACAGAAAGCGTATTGGTTGTTACAGGCGGTCCCGGGACGGGAAAAACGACTTTGATTAATGGTATTATATCAATATTTGAAAAAAGCGATCTGGAAATTGCGCTGGCAGCACCGACAGGCAGGGCTGCAAAAAGGATGACCGAGGCAACGGGCAGAGAGGCAAAAACCATTCATCGCCTCCTTGAAATGGGCTTTTCATTGGATGAAACCCACAGGGAGTTTAAAAAGAATGAACGGGATCCGATAAAAGCTGATGCCATAATTATAGATGAAGTTTCAATGGTTGATATTTTGCTTATGCATGCTTTATTAAAAGCGGTTGAACCCGGCACGAGGCTTATTCTTGTAGGGGATGTGGATCAGCTTCCCTCTGTAGGCCCGGGAAGGGTTCTGAGCGATATAATTGAAAGCAGGTGCCTTAAAACCATCCGGTTAAATACCATTTTCAGGCAGGCAAAGGAAAGCTTCATTGTTATAAATGCCCATAAAATTAATAAGGGTGACTTCCCCGAACTGAACACCCCTAATGATGATTTTTTCTTTATTTCAAGAAGCAGTCCGCAAAGTACCGCGATGACCGTATTGGAACTGTGCACGGCACGGATACCGGAAAAATTCGGTTTAGATCCGATGAAAGACATACAGGTATTATCTCCTTCAAAAAAAGGAGATGCGGGTGTGTATAACTTAAACATGATGCTGCAGCAAAGCTTAAACCCGCCTGAATCCGGACTGAAGGAAAAACCGTACAGGGGCATTGTTTTCAGGGAAAAAGACAGGGTTATGCAGATAAAGAATAATTATAATTTATCATGGAAAATGGCAGATGGGAATAAAGAAGGTTCCACCGGAGAAGGTGTATTCAACGGGGATATGGGTATAATCCGGGAGATTGACCACGAGAATAACTGCCTAACGGTATTGTTTGACGATGGAAAACTTGTTCAATACGATTTTGATATGCTGGATGAGCTGGAGCACTCCTATGCGATTACCGTTCATAAAAGCCAGGGAAGCGAATTTCCCGCCGTGGTTATAGCGCTGTCGGGAATTCCTCCCATGCTGCGATTAAGAAATTTGTTATATACTGCAATAACCAGGGCGCGTCAGCTTGTTGTACTGGTAGGAGACATGGAAATACTGAAACAGATGGTAAATAACATTACCGAAAGAGAAAGGTTTACAGGGTTAAAGGAACGGATGATTCAGTATTTTAGCTAAATCCGGAGGTACTTTATGCAGTACCGGGAGATTTCACAATTAGAATATTTCTTAAGGCTTCTTTTCCCAGTTCGGTGCATCTGCTGCGGCATGCTGCTGCCAATTAATGCACAGAGGGAAATATGCAGTGACTGTGAGAAGGGTTTATCCTTTCTTAAGGAATGTGAATTCAAATATTTACCTGGCGGCAATCTCACCAAGGTCTATTCGGCCTTTGAATATGGAGGGAGCATAAGGAAGGCTGTCCACAGGCTTAAATTTGGTGAAACTCCGCATAACGCATCGGTACTGGTTGACTTGTCATATCCGGTGATAGAAAATGCTATCCATTCCCACTGTAAGTCCTGTTCAAATTATGATATAATAATACCGACTCCGTTGCACCCGAAAAGGAAACGACAGAGAGGGTATAATCAATCAGAACTTATTGCTTCGCGACTGTCATATCACATGAAAATACCCATGTTAAAAGGTGTTCTTGTTAAAAAAGTTAATACGCCTCCTCAAAGCCGGTTAAAAAGAGAAGAACGCTTAATAAACCTTGTCGGGGTTTTTTATGTGAAGAAACCCAAATTAATCATGGAGCGCAGAATACTTCTTGTTGATGATATAATGACAACGGGCAGCACGCTTGAGCAATGCGCGAAAGTGCTGACGGATGCCGGGGCTGGACATGTTGACGCTTATGTGGTTGCAATAAGAAGGAGATTATAAAATATTTTCGGGTAATTTAATAACTAATTAAAATTGCCGATATTGTAATTGACTGGAGGTGTTAATATGCCTGAAATAAAATATTGTAAAGAATGCCGCAGAATATTCCAGTATGAGAGCGGACCTGTTCTGTGCAGCTTTTGCAGGAAGAAAGACGATGAAGAATTTGAAAAGGTAAGGGTTTTCTTAAGGGACTTCCCCGGTGCAACAATGCAGGAGGTTTCGAATGTTACAGGCGTGTCTCCCAGCAAAATTCATCGTTGGTTAAAGGAAGAGCGCCTGGAAGTAGTTGAAGGCAGTCCTGTTGCATTGAACTGTGAAAAATGCGGTGTCAGGATACGAAGCGGAAGATTCTGCGTTGAATGCTCCAAGTCTCTGGCAAAGGAAATGTTACAGGCAAGAAACGATTTACAGCATCACCTTGGAAGGGGCAGTTCAGCCTTCGACAAAAATAATTTTGGATTATATTACAAGCATAAGAACGAGAGATAAAACAGCCGGGAAATTTTTTTTAAACATTAAACTCTCACACTAAATTGACGATACTATCTGTGGAAGCAAAAGAGGAAAATTCAGCATTTGCTGATTTACATAAAGCAGACAACATAGGAGAGAGGGATAAGAATGAAGATCTGGGGAGATAATCCCAAGGTGTTCGGTATTTATGGCAAAACAAGCCCGACCGGAAAGGTGATACAAAAAGATGTTGTTGCATCCAGGAAAGACGAGTTTAATATTTCGGGTCTGGCAAAGGAATACCAGATTGCAATGAAAGCTTTGCGGAACATACCGGACATACGACAGGAGAAAGTGCAGGAAATTTCCCGGAAAATAGAAAATGGATCTTACGATGTAAATGATGAAGACATAGCCGAAAAATTTATCCAAACTCTATTGAGGGAAAGAATTTAGCTTAACAAAAGATAAAACCGGCGGGATAACATAAATTAGTGTTATCCCGTTTTTGCACCTTTCCGATATATATAATAAGTTTTTAATATCAACAGGTTAAATGTGAGAAGCCTGTTAGTTAAAATCACATTTTTCAAACAGGTAAGTTTGTGGAGGATAAATAATGATTGATGCAATCTGGGTAGATAACCTGATAAAAGTTTTTGAATATGAAGACAAGCTGTATGCGCAAATACTGGAAAAGGCCGAGAGCAAAACAGATATAATAGTAAAAGGTGATGTGGACAGTCTGCAGGAGACCAATCTGAAAGAGCAGAAGATTATTAATGAGCTGAGCAAGCTTAATAATGCCAGGGAACAGATTATTGCACAGATTGCAAGAAAAGTGGGGAAAAAGCCGGGAGAACTGAATGTATCATATTTAGTAAGCATATTGCCCGAAGACAAAGCAAAAAAGCTTTCTGCCGTCAGGGATAGCCTGAAAGAGACTATTGAAAAATTAAAATACAGAAATGATATAAATCAAAAACTGCTTAATAATGCCATCGATTACATTAATTTTTCATTGAACATAATAATGCAGCCTGCTCCGCAGGTCACGCAATATGGCCGGAAAGGTTTTGAACAACAGATTAATGGCGGAAATGTTCTGGACATTAAATATTAAAAGTTTAAATATATTAAATTCTAACAGGATTTTACACGATATAAATTATTGAGTAAATGCCAATAAATTTGAATACTCAAGAATAGATCAAGAGGTGAATTTCGTGTCAACCAGTTTCTCAGGTCTAACCACCGCTATTACAGGGATGCAGAGCAACCAAAAAGCCCTTGAGGTAACAGGTCATAATATATCTAACTTAAGCACTGCCGGGTATACCAGGCAGCAAGCTATTCTTGCTACAGCCAATACCCAGTATGTTATTAACAACTGGGTGGAAATGGGTGCCAGGGTTCAGGAAATCAGGCAAATCCGCAATAGCTTTCTGGATGGCTTATACCGGAAGGAAGTAAATGCATACGGGTATTGGGAAGCGCGCTATAACAGCGTAAAAGACCTGGAAGCCATTTTGGGAGAGCCAATGATGGACGGCTTGCAAAATACCCTGAATGAGTTCTGGAACTCGTGGCAGGAACTGGTGAAATCACCTGAAAGCCTTACTGTAAGAGCTTTGGTAAGACAAAGAGCAGAGGCTTTGGTCTATCATATAAATCATATAGGCACTCAGATTGAAAAGCTTCAGGATGATATAAATACAGAAATCATTAAAAAAATTGACGAAGTAAACAGCATAACAAAGCAAATAACAGAATTGAATGCGCTGATAGCAAAGGCCGAAGGTGCAGGCAACAAGGCCAATGACTATTATGATCAGCGCAATAATCTGGTGGATCGGCTGTCCACACTGGTAAAAGCTGAAACTTATGTGCATCCCAACGGCATGATGGATATTACAGTGGGAGGCTATTATCTGGTAAACAGGACCAGCCAGACCAAAATTATTGCTGCACAGAATGCCGATTTATCCCACTTTGTTGTGCCTGTAATAGAAGACTATGGCGTGGAAATAGACGTAGGTATGGGCGCTATAAAAGGTCTGCTTGAATCAAGAGGAATGGTAAGCGGCGCAACGGGAAGCTATGATAACGGTACTCCGAACATAACCTGCGACGTAACCTTTGCGGTGGATTTGTCAAATGCGTCATCCGGATACCTTGAAGATCTTCAGGCTAATATAGTGAATTACATCAATGAACTGAAAAGCAACGGGCTGAATTACAACCTGAGGCTTGTAACCTTTGATTCCGGCGGAATCAACAATGTAAATTTCGGATCGGATATAGACTTGTTTGTAAATACCGTCAAAGGACTGGGCACTTCTGCCGAAGGAGGCCTGGATTTTGAGGAAGTGGTTTCAAGCCTGAAGGATACCAAGCCATTTACTGAAGGTGCAAACAGGTACCTGGTTGTTTTCACCCCTGATGCAATGAGCGATACGACAGTACAGATTAACGATTATATTAGCACACTGAAGACCGGCAACATACAGGTTTCGGTCATGGGACCGCAGGAAGGCTGGAAATCAATAACCAATGCAACCGGAGGCTCGGTCTATAACCTGACAACCGATGACGCCGAATTTTCTTCCGCGATGTCCCTGATGGGAGCAGATACGGTGCTGGATGTCAATAAGCGCCTTACAACTCCGGATGATACGCTTAATATAATCTCTTCGGTAAAGAAAATGCTGAATGCAGTTGTTAGCATTGTTGCAAGAGAGGT
>DATCKN010000087.1:0-9988 GCA_036562185.1 Thermoclostridium sp. | reverse complement strand
GAGAATATTCCCGCTGTTCCATCGCTCCGGGCAAAAGGAAAACTGACTGTTCGCCAGGTCATTTACACTATAGCCTGACACCGGCATAAAAAATTTTTCAAAAGCATCTGAGCCGTCATTCGTTGCATACAAGCTTCCTTTCCCCCAGTAAACAACAGGAATCCTTTGAAGAATTTCAGCAGCAAGCAGTTGCGTTAAAACATGATGCAGTTCGTTCCATAATCCTGCTCCTATTTCCCTTATTAACAAAAACTTCGCCCCTGCCATTTGATCCCTCCCGTTGTTTTCTCTCAGAGAAGATCCTCATGACCTTGCTGTTTCAATTTGTCGACAAGAATTTTTATCTTCTGCGATGTGTTTCTGGGGCAAACCAGCACTTCGTCCTTTGTACCGGCTACAATCATGTTGTCGATGTCTATTGTGCAAATTGCAATATCTTTCCCGTAAATAACCGAGTTTGTCGTATTTATCCCCACATGCCTTCCTTTTACCAGATTACATTCCGAGTCGGCTTCCAGAGTTTTTGCCAGAGCGTCAATGCTGCCAATATCATCCCAGTCAAAGGATGCTATTATGGCATACAGTGATTTTGCGCATTTTTCAAGAACCCCGTTGTCAAAGGAGATGCTTTGCAACTCACTGTAGGCATTTCTAATGTGTTCTGCGCTTTCCTCATCCTTGTCCAGCGCTTCCGAAAGCTTCACGTAATGTTCATTAAGGTGTTCCTTAACACTCTGTATAATGGCATCCATAGTACCCACCACGATCCCGCAGTTCCACAGGTAATTGCCCAGGCTTATAAGCTCCCTGGCTTTTTCAGCTGTCGGTTTTTCTATGAATTCCATTACTTTGGAAACTTTTGCACCGGTATCTGTTTCATGTTCAACATGTATATAGCCATACCCGTCTGCAGGGTAGGCAGGTTTAACTCCGATAACAACAAGGCTGTTGGCCTGCTCGGCTGTGTCGAATGCCAAATTCAAAGCTTCGGCATAGCTTTCGGTATCTTTTACGTACCCGTCTGCCGGTACAAAGCACAGGACTCCTTCCTTATGCTTTTTCTTAAGCATAAGCGTCGCATAAGCGATACAAGCCGCAGTGTTTTTTCTCTCAGGCTCAAGCATAATATTCTCTTCGGGAATGTATTCGCTCACTGCCTTTCTGGTAATATCAGCCAGCAGCTCGCTTGTTACAATATAACAATGCTCGGGTTGAACAACCTTGCATATTCGCTTAATGGTAAGAACCAGCATCGAACTGTCATCCTCCACCGGAATGAACTGTTTCGGGCTGGCTTCCTTTGAAAGTGGCCAAAGTCTTGTTCCCGAGCCACCCGCCATGAGCACGGCATATTTCTGCATATTCCTGCACTCCTTCATCTCATTCTTTAAATGGAAACATTGCATAAGCTCTTAATTATCCTGAGACAGTAAACTTAGTTTATATATATTATGTAAATTTCAACGATAAGGTTCGTACAAAT
This sequence comes from Thermoclostridium sp., assembly GCA_036562185.1. Taxonomy (GTDB): domain Bacteria; phylum Bacillota; class Clostridia; order DSM-8532; family DSM-8532; genus Thermoclostridium. The sequence continues at coordinate 8,505 of DATCKN010000087.1, read as the reverse complement.
AATCATCAGATGAAATGCTTTTGAAAAACGGTATTAACAGGAACCATATCCGTTATGGTCGGGGTTCCGTTCATATTACTCAGGCATCAGGATTAGTGGGAAGACTTATGATGGGATTGCATTCATGGAAAAATCCCCCAAACATTGCGTTTGGGGGATTTTTTTCAGTAATGGTTTAGCTTACCTTGAAAGCATCTGCTCTACAAAGCGGCGAAGTACCGCCGATACTTCCGCTCTTGTGGCGGCATTCTGCGGGTCAAAGATGTTGCCGTTCTTGCCATTCAGAATACCTGACATCTGCATCAGCTTAACTGCCTCAACTGCATAAGTGCTTATTTTTTCACTGTCTGCAAAGGTGTTTTCCTCATAAACCTTTGGTAGTGAAATGCCCATTGTATTGGCATAGTTCTGCATTATAACCGCCATCTGTTCACGGGTGATGGGCTCATCGGGAGCGAACATTCCGTTGCCTATGCCTTTAACGATACCGTTTAGCCTTGCCCATTCTATATAACCCATGTAATAAGTGTCATTTTTCACATCCGAGAAACTGCTCGATTTATATTCGCTCACATCGGCCCTTGCCAGCCTTCCCAGTACTGTAACAAACATTCCTCTGGTCATCGCAATGCCTGGGCTGAATGTAGCCTTGGACGTACTATTGAATAAGCCACGGCTTACAACAAACTCAATATCATTTTTTGCCCAGCTGCCTTCAATGTCCGTAAAAGCAGACGCAGCACCGTTATACCCCACACCGTATAACGAGAAGTGGTTTGTCCTGAAGCGCAGCACCTGATCCCCGCTGTCATATACCGAATCGGTAATCCAGTGCACATTTTGGTTTTCGTCAATGTAAACCGCGCATACATTCACTGCCTTCTCATTTTCTCCCAGTGTGTACGGGATGGTTACCCATACTTTTCCGTCCCCGAAATTCCGCACCTGTGAGTTGCTGCCATAGTTCACCCTAATGTCAAATACCGGGCGATCGCCTATCGCGGTCCTGGCCTCTTCGTTCAGCCGGCTGTTGTCTTGCTGTGTTGCAGTTATATTTGCATCAGCATTGGCCTGCCTGTTTATTTCCTTGACTGTTTCGATGTCCATGCTTAATCTGATATCGGGATTATCAACCACAATGACCGTTGTGGTGATATTATTTGCAATAATTGCTTCCTGCACTTCCTTCGGCAGATTGACATTTACTGCACCCGTAACTTTGCCTTCTGTTTCTATTGCCAGTACAAGGATAATGCCATTTTGCCCGTAACCGTTTTTCTCTGCTTCGGCCTGTGCCTTATTAATGGCGTTAATTACCATTTGTCGGGTTACTTCTGCTGTAACGTTATTATTGCCGTCCACCGTAACAGGAACTTTTATTTCAGCCTGTGTCTCAGAGTCAGGATTATCGGCGGCAGGAGGTATAATGATGACAGTGCTGCCACTACCCGATGAACTGCTGCCTTGGCTGTCTTTTCCGCCACCGCTGCTTCCTCCGGTGTAACTGAAAGTTGCCTCAATGGTGTGATTCCCTGTTACATTACTGAAGGTATAGCTTGTAATTCTGCCTTGACTTACGCCATCCACCTTCACATCGTAAATGGAATAGTTGCTGTATGGTGTAATGGTAAAGGTCTGACTTGCCCCTTCATTTACCACCACTCTGCCGCTGGGTGAAATGCTTCCGCCTGCACCTGCAGTTGCAGCGATGGTATATGTAGTGGCTTCTGAGTAAACTCTGACATCAACATTTTCAATTCTAATCACACTGCCTGGTAATGTTGCCGGTGATGTCAGCTGCTGTGCAAGAGGTGCAACCTTTCCTCCCGCCATACTGCCCTTAGTTGCTATGCTGATAGTGGTGACAGGCATCAACACTGCCTGTACTGTTGCAGTACCTTCGGACATTGCATATAAGGTGCCATCCGCAGCTACTTGTACTACATCTGGATTGGAAGAAATGTATTCAACAACTGTTTCATCCCTCAGCGCTGCTTTTTCGCCTTGGACTCCTCCAGCCGCCTTTTTGTAGGAAATATTATGTTCTATCCTTCCGGTGGTTCCTTTTTGAATAGAAATATTCTTTTCACTGACACTAAAGCCTGCTACTTCGTTCATAACTTCAACAGCCCTTGACGGAGAACTTCTGACAACAGTAATTTCGTCCTTGACAACTCCGGCACCAACTTTAACCTGGGCTATTTCCCTGATTCCTTCGAATGGCTGCCCATCCCCGGATGCCGTTTCAGTGAAACATGAGCCCGGGATTTCCAGTTCTGTTGAGAAATACGAACTTTCTCCCTGTTTCAGTGCAACAGGCACAACATCAATGGTGTTCTCAGCACCATACTTATCTGCGATGCTGATTTCAACATTCAAAGTATCATCCTTATTTCCGGCATTGGTTATAATTCCGTCCAGTATGATTTTACCGATACCGGTGAATTCATACCTTAAATCTGAAATCTCGGGAACTGCTTCAAAAGTAAATGGCTTCTGAGCTTCAATACTTTGATCGAATCCGTCACTGTCAACATATCTGAGTACGGTTTTAATGCTGACATCACCATTGTTTTCGGGCATTTCGAATGATATTTGAGGATTAAACTGATCTCCGCCCACAAGCGCAGACTTGCCTGCATCAGAAGCTCCGCTGTCCATATAATTTGATAAATTATATTTCGTATCAATTAAAGTTTCCACTCGGTCTGCAACCTGATAGAACTCCACTCTGGCATTATAAACTGCATCGATACCGGTATTCTTTACAAGTGCGCTTACAGTTACATTTTGTCCTGCCTTTGGCTTTTCATTTCCAAACTTAATTGAGCTGTCATCGAACTCAACCCCCGAAGCAGGCCTGAAAGTAAGCAATCCAAGTTTTCTGTCTTCCAGATCGGGCTTGAAAACTTTACCGGTACCTCCTGCGCCATTTATATTTTCAAGAGTTTGTATATACTTGATAAATGCAATTTTTAAACCGGCATTTCCTTCTAATGCGGTAACACCCAGTTCATCATAATTTGCACCCTGTTCGGATGTGATTTGAATTGGTTTGCTCCATCCAGCTTTACCCGTAGATACATAGTTTTGCCCTATTATCGGATCTCCTGCTTTTGCCCCGCCTATAAAGCCATTTACATCAGGAGTTTTTGTGTAATCAATTTCCTGGTACACTCCATCCACATAAACTCCTGCAGGATAGTATCCTTTGCCCTTCGGATATACATATTGACACTTCACTACAGATTTATTTATCTTAACTTCAAATTCCTCTTCACCATACTCGTTAATGTAGTCCAGCTGAACTCTTTCAATCATGGTTTGAGGTTCCCAGCGTGCAATGAATATCTGCTTTTCTCTGGCCTGGTTTTCAGGGTCAGAAGCTCTGCCGGCGTCCCCGGTATCTTTTAATACTGTCTGATTCTCTGTCCAAACCAGATATATATCCCCATCATCGCTGGCAACAACATCATAGCTTGTAATTGCTCTGTCCTGAGTTGCTTCATTATCCTCGGAAGGATTAGGATTTATATCCTTATCTACAGCAAGCATAATCTCTCCCCACTTGCCTGTAGAAGCTTCCTTGCCCTCCATTTGAGACGAGCCTTCCAATTCCAGGTAGTTATCGTTGTTCTTATCGATAATATAAACTTCAAATCCGTAACCCAGGTTTACTTTCTTCAAGCCATACTTAACAAGCCCGGAAATATCCATATATGCTATACTTCCATTTCTGTTCCAGAACAGGTAGGTGATTCCGTTGGAGCGTACGAACTTAGGCTGGGAATCCTTAACATAATATTCCGGACTGTCTACCCCATTAATTCTTACTTTGTCGGTAGTCAGCCTTATAGGGTGGCTAAAGGAATTCTCGGAAAAATTGTATATCTGCATATAAATTTCCTGGTCATTGTCTGTTTTAAGGTTCCAATCTTCATCTGTACTGTAAGCAAACAACGCCAATCCATTGTAAGATATAACCGCAGTATCCACAACACGTGGATCAAGTGGTGACCTACGCATCACAGCCTCTTGAGTTACTGTTATCTCAGGAGGAGATGAGATGCTATTTCCGTCATAGTCGGTTGAGTTCCTTCCATCGGTAATAGTCCTGATTTCTGTTATATCTATCATTTGGCTCACATCAAGGAATCTCTGTCCATACCAGTCTTTCTTATATTGCTCAAAAGTATAATCCAGCGGAAGCAGGCCGTTGTCAATCTGAAATTGTATATTATTATTAAATGTATCTTTTTCTGCTGGTGTGTAGTCGTTGCCACCATTCCATACCCAATTTCCTGACGCATCTTTTCTGGCAAACCTGTATGTTATTAGTGAGAAAGCATTAACTATATCTCCAATTACAAGCTGTGCATCTTCATTACTTATCTGGCTTCCCGATTCATCTATTGAACCTTCTTCAATTTCGGCGCCATTTACTCCGTCGTAGTAATCAGATTTTATATAATAGAGCAATATAGTTTCACTTTCGGGGTCATAGGCTGCCTTTGGTGAAGTATCTCCGCAATAGTCTCCCAGCATAATTCTCTGACCAAATTTGTTTATTTCGGTTCTGCCACTGGTATGAGTAATTTTCATCGGCTCGCCCATTCCTTTTTCTACACTGTAGAATGCAGCGCTTATATCCATATGTGTAAGAACGTCAATTTCTTTATCGTTTACGGTAAATTCCCTGCTGGCATCCGACCATGTAATAAGTACTTCCCCGTTGCCCAAATCAAGTACATCGGGTGCTTCATCGAGAGTACCGTCATCATCAATCAATCTGGGCACTGACGCAGAACCATCGGCAGCTATAATCGAGTAATATACCGCAGTTCTGTTTTCGTCGGATCTATTAGGTACATCGTCAACAAATACCCACAGTATTTCACCATTAGGCAGGTTTACAAGTTTATTTGAAGGATATGGATATGCCCCGTTTTCACGTACAGCACGTTCACTTACACTTCCAAAGCCATTGCTGTCCGCCATAAGGGCTCTGAATAATCCTGGACTCTCATCACTTATCCATTCGCTTCTGTTGTAAGCATAATCTCTCGTAAGCTGGTCAAAACCCGACAGAGGTTCGTAAAGCTTGCTTCGTGAAGCCCTCAGCGCTTTTTCAGCTGTGACACCCCAGGTTTTTGAGATTATGGTCCATTCTTTTGAGAAAATGAAAAATCTCACTCCGAAAGCCGCCGTAAATGATGCTGAAATACTGGCACTTAAGTTAACTAAGGTAAATGCGAAATTTACTTCTGCCGTTCCTGTAAGATACATTTTTAATAATGATACTCCTACCCCCAGTTCAACACCTACTCCTACATTTGATGCTATTTCCACTTCTCCGGTGACTTTTCCTTTCCAGCTGGTTCTTGCATCCAACAGCGGAGGATCGTCCTCATCCTTAGGTACCAAAGACCCGCTGATTCCAATACCTATTGAAAAACTGAAGGATGCGTATACAGGAATACCAATTGGAGTTATATATGTTAAAGTAACACCCATACCTACTTCAGCATCCGCTCCTATGGCAAGCTGGTTGAAGTATACGTTTCCGTCATCCGCTGCTTCAAAAACCAGAATAATACCCACGCTGAATGATACATCAGGGGCATCTTTGTTTACCTTTGTCTTTGAACTGTTTACCGCATCAGCCCATCCGTCCGCCACATCACTGTCAAAACCAACGGATATTGTAAACAGGTTCTTCTCGGTTTCATCTATTTTCTCCACGTCAGAAGCAGCGCTTTTCATAACGTAGCCGCTACTTCCTTTCAAAGCACTTATATTGGCCCTGTCAAGGTCGGTAATCGGTTTTGCTTTATCTGCAGTTGTGTCCAGCAAGTCCAGCTTACCCATCATTGAACCAAACAGGGGCACAGTTTCAATAGGAGTGCTGTCATTGTTCATACCAAAATATATTTTTATCTTCTCGGGGTTCTGGACTACCCGTATACCTGTAGCAATTACCTTAACTGCTCCAGTGGAATAAATTTTTTATAATAAGCCAGGACCATACCCAGGCTGGCAGCGCCGCATTCCACATTCTCCATTTGTAAAATAACAGGCACTTTTTTAACACTATTCCGGTTAATCAGCATATTCCACTTCCAATACATTTTTTCATAATCAGCTTACCTGGAACCCAGCAACAGCTCTATAGGGCGTTTGTCTTCCAAAACAATTAAAACATTGCAAATAGTACTGATATCTATGCTTAAGTCACGTCCCTTTTTGTTTGACCACTGAAAATTGTTGCTGGAATGGGGATCTATTCCTATTGCAATTCTGACCTCAACGCACCCTTCTTCATCCAGCAGGTTTTTCTGATGCTCCCAGTCTCCAAACGTCTTTTTAAGCATGCCCTCGGTAACAGGCACCCGGCCTACCTTTGTAACATGCCCCTTCATGTATCCAAATTCTTCTCTTGGGGCATATGTCGGAGAAATCTGGGCTTCCATGCCCACTTTTATGCTTTGGGCTATGGTTAAAGGAACGTATGCAATTATTTCTCTGTCGTTTGTATATTTATCTTCATTTATAATTGTGGTAATTTTATCCCCGTTTGATATTGTCTGGTTTATTGATACAATACTCTGAACTGTTCCCGATACTGTCGATTTTATTACAAAGTTTAATTCATATTCTGCCACCAGGTCTTCCAACGCGGCTTCCAGTTCCTTTTGGTCTGCATTGAGCCCGTTACCCGAAGCAACTTGTCCAATTTCATTCCTGAGCTCTTCTATCTCGGCTATAATCCCATAGTCAGGTATTATAGCAATTATCTGCCCTTCATCCACATAGTCCCCTTCTTTTGCCAGCACGCTTGTCACTGTACCTGATGAACGGGAGTATATATCTGTAACACCTGACTGGGGGAATATAATTCCTTTAACTTTTATACCGTCGGATATATTTCCTCCAAACAGCCATACGGACACCGTAATTATTACAAGCAGCATGCCTGCCAGTAAAATCCACGCAGGTGCCCGAATTACTTTTGTAAATTGATCCAGCTGTTCCGGGGAAGATATTGAATTAATAGCCTCTTCCCTGTAATGCACTTTACTTTTTTCCATATAAAAACTGCCATGAAATCTCCGGGATAACCTTCCTGAGATTTTAACTCCTTATAATACTTTTTTATTATTCAAGATTAACAAGCCTGCCATCTTTAACTATTGAATAAACAGGATTCTCATTTGTTAAGATCCCGCTTTCGTTAAACATTATTTTTCCTGTAATCCCCTGATATCCTGTTTTTAAATGCAGTCCTTCGGCTATTTTTTCAGGTGAATTGCTGCCTGCCTGAACTGCGGTATCCAATACCATACGCACCGAGTCGTATGCATGGGCTGCCCACCATGTAGGTTCGGAGCCATATATATCTTTATATCTGGCATTGAATTCATCCAGCTCTTTTGACTGGCTTACCGGCACCAATCGGGGAATAATAATGCCTTCAACATAATCCTTATATTCCATAAGCTTTTCCTCTGCATCAAAGGAAAAATCCCCATATATCATCATACTGTCCGACTTTTTACGAATTCTCTCTGCCAGCATGAAGGCATCTGCAATGGCCTCCTGGCTTATCATTACGCAGTTTATTCCTATAGCCTCCCATCTTTTGTATATGTTATCAAAGTCCTTTTGTGATCCGATTTCCGAAACATCATCCAGCACTTTTAAACCATTTTCCAGTGCACGTTTACCAAAAGCCATCCCCATATTATTCTCATACTCGGTATCACTGTGATATATGGCAATACTGCCTGCACCCGCTTTGGCAGCATGATCTGCCATAGATGCGCCCATTTCCGTTTCCCCGAACGTGTTTCTGAAAACATACTTATATTTCTTATTTACTATTGATTTATCCATCATTCCGTTGGCTGCAATCAGTATCTTTTTTGAATCCTCAAAGAATGACGCGGACGCATCCAGTATATTAAAGCTATGGGATCCAATTACTGCAGTTATTTTGGGATCTGAGGAAAGTTGCTTGGCTATGATAACACCCTTTTCAAAATCATACTCGTCATCATATATTTTATAACCTGCACTGAACCCGTTTCCTGAATACTGCCGGTTGAAGTCATTTACAGCCATCTCAACCCCGTTTAAAAAACTTGGATCATAATCATATACCTGCTTAGAACCCATTACAGCAATATTCAGCTGCATATCTCCTGACAGTTCCTTATCAGCACTGTTGCAGCCTGAAATTTGAATCATCAACAGGAGGAATGCTATAGTAACAAGCCTGTTTATCCCTGTTTTGAATCCTGCAAAATAACAATGCTTTATTTCGCACACCTCCTATAACCGGTATCTTTCAACAGCACTTTGGATTATCTCACCTATTATTTGGGAATAAGTTTTCCCGATATGTTTTGCACATGTTTCATATGGCCCGTTTTGCGTAAGACCCGGCCTTGGGTTAATCTCCAAAAAGTATGCGACCCCATTTTTATCAATTTTAAAGTCTGCTCT
>DATCKN010000086.1:0-13535 GCA_036562185.1 Thermoclostridium sp. | reverse complement strand
GGTCATTTCCCTTGGTTTCTTTTTCTCCATAACTCCTCCATTCCGCAGGATACATTAATTTTCAGTTCCTGTCTTTCTGTATTAATATATTTTCCAGTCAGTCTTCGTACAGCCAGTCCAACGTCTCCAGCCTTTCCCTATAGGCGTATTCCTTTTCGTATTCAGGCAGGCACTGAACCCAATGGTCATATTTTTAACCATCGGGGAACGGGCTCTTTCCCTGTGGTGTCTGTATGCTGTTTGCATAAAGGTACGTACCGGCTCTTCCTAAGCATTATTTCCAGGTCTCCTTCCCACATAGCCTTATCATTGAACCACGGAAAGCGAGCTGTATGTTTCTGCATTCTGCATAATTTTCAGGAAGTTTTTCGTGACAGACGTCATACCCGTTGCGAACCAGTGTTTTCTGCAAACGCTCAAGCCCGGACAGGATTCTTTTTTTATTGTTTTCACCTGACTGTGATAAAAGAATTGCTGCTTTTTGGTCACGGTCTGAAATCTCCCTTTATGCCACACCAGTTTTTTTCAGCATACTCCAAAAGTTTCTTAGCATCGGCCATGGGCATTGGATTAAAGTAAAAATACAGGCATTCTGATCCGTACCGTTTTACCAACCGCTCACAGTTTGCAATCCAGTCATCCACCGTTCCGGAATAAACCTTGATCCAGAGCGACTTACCGGCAGCCCTTGCTTTATCGTAAATTTCATACCAATCCTCAAGTGTGCCGTCGGGGCCATGATCACCACTTGTCCACTGGAGTGCATCGATCTCTTCAATCTCCATAATAGCGTCCACATGCTTGATCGCATCCGGCCCGTCCAGGTGATAAAGGACATGATCCAGCTTTCTTGCCTGCTCACGTAACGATCCCTGGATAAAATCACGGAATTGCTGCGGTGACATTAAAGCAGAGAAATCGCACTGCAGTTTGGCGGTTTTGCCCGGCCCCCATATTGAAAAAACAGTATAAGCCGATGAATTATCGGGCATTTTAACAATATTGTAAAAGCTGTCATAATACTTGAAATAAACATCGCTTACCTGCCTGATTCTTTCTTCGACAGCCTCAGGTTCATCTATCATGTCAAAAATCATATTCTGGGCGCCTCTCATCGATACCAGAACATCAATATTCTCCATTAAATCGGGAACGGTTGTCAGAAAATCACCACGGGCAAGTTCGGTACATTTCCTTACTACCTCAATGTGCCTTTTAAAATATTTGTTTTCAGGATTAAATCCGAAAGGAGGCACATCCGCCCAATCTTCAACAAATTCATTAAACCATACTGTCCGCTCCTGCCAGGTAATTTCACATCCCAGATATGCAGCAATGGAGCCCGGTCCAAAATCAACGCTCAGGTTTGGAAAGGATTCGCCGAGGAATTCTATATTCTGGCACCAGTTCCGGAAGCGGCCGACAATCTTTTCGGCATTGGTCCATTTTTCTTCCGGGGTTGTCCATTTATACTCCTCAGGAAGCGGGATCTGCTCATCTTTTTTAGCCATTACAATCATCAGAGGTCTTCCCTCGTTTTTACGATTCCACCAGTTAATGAACTTTTGCTGTGTCTGCGGCCAATTTGCTTTGTTTATCATATTCCAGATTCCTTTCTTTATATTTTTACCCTACAATATTAAAGTAGCCGGTGCTTTAATCACAGAGCCTCAGCGTGAATGCAGAACAATTTCGCATTCGGTGTAATCGCGTGAGGGTTTCATCTTTCCGTCCACCACGCGGGCTTGTACCTTTGAAGCACCCTTTTCCCATGACAGTGCTGTATATGCATATTCACCCTGTTCATAGGAATAACCGTCGCCCGCATCTTCATATATTCTTCCATGGGCGGTATCTTCGGCATATATATGAAGCTTTACAGGCGCGTATTTAAGCTGGGCTGTACTGGTCAACGCTTCGGTCATCGGGATAATGCTTCCTTCCCTTACAAACAGGGGAATACGGTCAATTGGCGCATCTGCGTCAATCCACTGACCTCCGCTGTAAAACTTATCAGTCCAAAAATCATACCAATTCGCACCTTTTGGCAGGTATACACGTCTTTTCTTTTCGTTATTGACAGGCCTGGAATCTTTAACATAGTACATCGGTTCGGTCACAGGGCATACCAGTATCGAGTCACCAAACAGGTATTCATCGTCAATTTCACAAGCAGCCTCATCGGATGCAAAATCAAAAGCCAGCATTCTCATAATGGTTGCATCGTCGTGCCATACTGCGCCCGCACAGGAATATATATACGGCAATAGCCTGTATCGCAACTGATTCATCGCTATCAGCGCATCATAAAACATTTCGCCCGGTTCTCCGAAGTTCCATATTTCTCTCCGGACGTCAGTTCCGTGGCTTCTGAATACAGGAAGAAAAGCGCCCATCTGGAACCATCTTGTAAACAGTTCCCGATATCCGAGATCACAAGTGCCTTTTTCATAATCGCCATTCCAGAACCACTGTTTCCCGCGTTTTACGAAAAATGCGCCTATATCCAGCGTCCAATACGGAAGTCCTGTCACACAGTAGTTGAGACCAGCAGCAATCTGCCTTCTGAACACTTTCCAGGTTGCACTGATATCCCCAGACCATGCGATTACACCGTACCGCTGGCCGCCTGTATAAGTGCTGCGGGTAAGGTTAACAACGCGCTTAGACGGGTCTGTCCTGCGCTGGCCTTCATACATCGTATTTGCATGAAATAAACTATATGTATTGCACTTTTCGACAGGAATATATTTAGAAGCTTCCGTGACAAACTCATGATACATTGAACTTGCTTCGGGCTCACCCTTATGGCTCCATTCAGGAGTAAAAGGCTCGCTGGAATCACACCACCAGGCGTCGATACCCTTGTCAAAAAGCCCTTCCTTAGCCTGATTCCAGTACAGCTCACGGGCCTCTTGCCTGTAGGCATCATAAATATTGCTGGCCGGCAAAAGAAGGCCTCTTTCAAAGAATTCATTGTAATTATCGCTGGCCTCGTTCATATTGGGCCATAATGATATCATAAAATGTACATTTTGCCTGTGCAGTTCGTCCATCATCTTTTCAGGTGACGGGAACCTTTCAGGATCCATGGTTTTCTGGCCCCAAAGGTTGCCCTTCCAGGAGCACCAGTCAAGTACTATACAGTCAAGCCCGATATTTCTTTCCCTGTGTTTTTTTACTATATCCAGAATTTCCTGCTGTGTCTTATAACGTTCCTGGGACTGGATAAATCCGAATGCCCATAAAGGGAGCATAACGGCTTTACCCGTTAAAAACCTGTATCCTTTTATAATTTCATCAAAATTTTCTCCTGCTATGAAATAAAAATCCATCTGTACAGAGGCTTCTGCATACAGATAGGAACCATAATGCGTATCGCTGAATATCACCGGACTGCCGGTAGCCATAAGGATTCCGTATCCTTTCGTTGAAACCAGCATAGGAATGGCAATCTTCATATTTGCCTGATGCAAGTACTGGGTTGTTCCACGCAGGTTCAGAACTCCTTCCTGTGTCTGGCCAAGGCCATAAAGCTTCTCATCGTCCTGCCATTCAAGATAAAGCCTGGTTCGGTACAGTTTCCTGTCAAAAACCCTTGTTGCTTCCTTTATTTTTCTTTTCAATCCATCCGGTGTTTCAATTTCTTCAATTACAGTATTTTCATCAATAATCGTCTTGTACGAATCAAATTCCTCCAGAGTCCTGCTTTCCTGCTCCCTCTCGGCCAGCAGCAGTTTTCCGTCTTTGCCGTAATACTTTATTGAGCCTGATTTTCTGTTTACATCAAGCTTCAGGCAGGCAGTCTCAAGGTATACCGAACCTTCATGTTCGCTGTAATCCCACTTTGCATGATTTGCATGAGGCAGGATTCCAATTCCATAGTTCTCTTCGAAAGCGTCCCTGCGTGTAAAAGATATACGGATGATTGAATCGCTCACGGGAGACAGCCTTAATAACCCGTATTCACTTTTTAAGTACAGACCGTCTGATTTCCTTTCAATTTCTGAGATGGCACAGGATTCCCTGGTACTAACTTCAAGCATTTCAAACGCTCCTTTCCTGCTTCGTCCGATCAGCTTACGAACAGAAAACCGATTTTACTTTTTAAATTTCGTAAGCAGAGCAAGATTTGCGCATCTGTTTTTCCGGATAAGTAAGGGGCATATTTTTGCACTTGCATGGGTTTAAGCTTTATGGCAAATCAGCCTGATCTGCGCGTTTTTTTCTGACGCTCCATGACTAAATCCGGCATAAACCTAATACAACGCCCCATTAAGTCAAATAGTCAATGAACATGAATCATCCTTCTAAAAATCAGGGTAATAATCGAATTTTCATAATCTAATATTAGCAAATATATAAAATAAGTCAATAAATTTAATAAATGTTTAATACACTATTTTAATTAATTTTTACAATAGGCTGAAATAGAAAATTCCGGATGTGAAATGCCAGGAGTACCGACTTTTGTTAGCCATTAGTATTTCAAAATTCTTGCCCTGCGGCTTCAGGCCTTCATTCTTGTACCGGTAATTGAAAAAAAAAATAGAAGGTTATAAAAAACCAAATTAACGGTTACTTAAGTTTTTAAATAATTTAATTAAACTTTTATATAAAATAAAAAACCGTATGCAGAAACGTTATATGCGGCATCGCAAAAAAACCCCGTTAAAGCGGGGCAACATTATTGTTTCAGCATTTTTATCAGCCTGTCAGCAACAACGGCAACCTCCTGACGGGTCATGGGGGTGGTTGGTCTGAACCTGCCTTCATCATCACCGATCATTATCCCTGCCTGAACAACATTCAATACCGATTCTTTTGCCCATTCGGAAATTTCATCATAATCCTTGATATTTGTTATCTTTTCAGCCAATTCAATCATCTCCTTTATTGGGAAATATTTGCCCGGACATGAAGTTGACTGCCACTTTTGGTGGCCGGCCACCTCATTGATGGACGGAATTATGGTTCTGAGGTGCCTGATAAGCTCACAACCGGCATAAAATTGCTTCTCCGGCATGGTCTTGGTAATGTCATAATCGCCTTGAAAACCAATCGAAATAACCGACTCGTTAAGCGGGTCATACAATCCTGCGCCCTTGTTCAGCCCCCGGCATTCCCAAACGTTTCCGTGATAATCCACCCAGTAATTATAAGCAAATCCTTTCCATCCCCTGTCCAGGTGCCATTGATGAATTTCATCCATTCCGGCGCTTACATGCTCCATGTGGTGAACAGAAACCGCAGTCACCTTTGAAATATCCAGCGGGGTTAACGGCCCTGCCCATTTGAAATCTTTTTTCAGAATTTTCATGATTCTTCACCGTTTTTAATGCTGTTTCAGGTTACATTTATAACCATCTCTCTATCATAATATTAAGAAACAAGCAGTTTTGCTCACATGAGAATGGGCTGGCTTTGCCTGTCCGCCGCCTCTTTTTCAATCCCGGGAAAAATTAAACCCCTGTGGTATATTTTCCCTATACCTGTCAGGGGATTTAATCTTGTCTCTTATTTTATAAATCTTTCGAAAGGTTATTCGGCAGCTTTGTAAGGCATCTTATCCGCCAGGAACAGATTCGTCAGCATGGGTTTTGCCCAAAACCCATGCTGACTTCTTTTTTCTTAATTCGCATTGGCTTTTATAAACTCATTGTATTGCTTCCTGAACTCAGCTTCCACTTTTTCAAAACCTGCTTTATTAAGCTTATCCCGCATTTCAGCCAAGGCTCCTTCAACGTCATCAACCATGCCCAGGTCAAATATTGTATTATAAGTCTTTATAACATTCGAAACCGCAGCATATTCGCTCTTAACATTGCTATCATCAAATATGAAATTATCGGTAAGAGGATATACAACATTTGGTATCCATTTATTGATAAGTTCCCTCAATTGCTTTGGTTCTGTTTCGGAAACACGGCGGAATTTTTCGCTTATCCAGCCCCACATTGAAGTGCCGTATATCGGGAAGTTGTTAGCATCAGGACCCGGCCTGAACTTGTTCGGACCCAAATCTATGTAGTGCTTCCCTTCTATACCTACACAGGTCAGGTCAAAATATCTCTGGTCATTCTTGAATTTTTCAAGCAGCATCAGCGAACGGCCGAAATCAACAGTGTTGATTGATACCGCCACACCATTGTTGGTAAACTTGTTCACCGTTTTGAATGCTTCGGGTGTCAAATCTATAATATCCATTTCCCAGTCCGGATGGTCTATTAAAGCCTTTTCTATGTCCTGGGCAACGCCACCGACATGCCACACATCCACGGCACTCTTTCCCGCAATAAACAAGTCATTGATTTTTCCCTGGCCTGAAGCGGCATTTTTAGACCAAAAGCCCTTCTCCGCCCATCTTCTCATCATTTTTGCATACTCTACAAATTCCGGAGTATTATATACGTTAAACAGGTTTTCGTAATCGAACTCTCCGTTAACATACTTAATGCCAAAGATGGTATAACCGCCGCCCACCATATAAATTTGATTGGGCTGCCTGAAGAATACCGCAAAGTTGTCGTTTCCTCCACTGCCTTCATGGGCTATCGCAAACATTTCTTTTTCATTTTGGGCAATGGCTTCGCAATATTTTTCCAGGTCTTCAATGGTTTTAACTTCGGTAATGCCATATTTTTTCGCCAAATCGGTCCTTATACCGACCAGCCTGTAAACATTGTATTCAAACTGGTAGTTTGGAATCATATAAAGTTTCCCATCCACCATGGCCTGTTCAAAGGATGCTTTATCCTGTTCCTTGTATGTTATGGGCATATACTTTTCTATATCTTCCATGGTAATTTCATGAAATGCCCCTTTTCTGGCATGGTCGAAATAGTTGAGCCATTCTGCCGCATAAACCAGATCCAGTTGCTCACCCGATGCCAGAACAAGCGGATATTGCTGCTGGTAGTCTGCCCACGAGAGGTTTTTAACAGCGACCGTACAGTTTAAATCTTCCTTCGCCAGTTTGTTGACCTCTTCGTATACCAGATCCTGATCGGCAACCTTGTCGCCTACGAAAAGCATGGTAAGCTTAACCGGTTTTGAAATGTCAATGGCATCCGGATCTTTTGACGTTTCTGACGGGGTCTGCCCTGAAGAACCCGGGGCCGATGGCTGGTTGCCCGCAGATGGAGTATTATTCTGTCCGCATCCGGTAATCAATGTCATAAGAAGAATCAATAACACAAGTACCGATGAAACCGATTTGAAAGACTTTCGCATTGCTCTTTCCCCCTTTGATTTACCTGCAGTTTGCAGCATTTATATTTTCAAGGCTTTAAGCCTAAAAATAGTCAACCTTTTATAGCTCCTATGGTAATACCTTTAACAAAATACTTTTGAACAAAAGGATAGAGGAATATAATCGGGCCAATGACAATAAGGGTCATTGCCATTTTTGTTGACTGGATGGGAGGCCTTTCTATAACAACACCCGCTTTGTCTGCAGCTATCTGCAGGCCCTGTGCGCTGCCGATCAGCTTATAAAGATAGAACTGAAGCATAAACAGTTTCTCATTGTTTATGAACAGCATGCTGTTGTACCAATCATTCCAGTAGTTAAGTGCTGTAAACAGCGATATAGTTGCAATAACAGGCTTGGCCAGCGGGAGTATAATCTGTATAAAAATTCTGAAATCATTGGCGCCGTCAATATGCGCCGACTCAGACACAGCGTCGGGAATACCGCCCAAAAAGCCTTTGATAATCAGCATATTCCATACCGAAACAAGCCCCGGTAATATCAACGCGTAAATCCTGTCCTTAAAATGAAGGTATTTAACGCACAGGATATACCACGGGACCAATCCCCCTGAAAACAACGTGGTGAAAAAGAAATAAAAAGAAAAGAAATTCCTGAACCTGAAATCTTTCCGCTGCAGCACATAAGCAGCCATTGCGTTTATAAATACTCCGAAAAATGTTCCTGTAACCGTAACCAGGGTTGTAACCCCATATGCCCTTAATATTCCGGTTGCATCATTCATGATATACTTAAAGCTTTCGGTTGAAAACTCAACGGGCATAATGCTGTATCCGTGAGCCGTTATGTAGCTTTCGCTTGTAATTGAGCCCACTATGATCATCCAAAAAGGAAGTATGCAGACAAACGAGAATATACTCAGCATTATATAGCCAATTATATTGAAAGATATAACATCTGTGGTTTTTCTTCTTTTCCTCACTTTTATCGCATCCCCGTCCGTTGTTTTGTGTTAAAACAGAGCATAGTCGCTTTGAATTCTTTTAACTATTTTATTGACAATAAGAATCGTGACAAAACACATAACCGACTGGTACAATCCTGCAGCGGCAGCCATACCAATATCACTGGATGTCATAAGGCTTCTGAATACATATGTATCGATTATATCAGTTGCATCATATACCAGCGGGTTTGTGCCTACCAGCTGATAAAACAGCCCGAAATCGCCTCTGAAGATATTGCTTACCGAAAGCAGCAATAGGATCATCATCGTCGGTACCATACAGGGTAACATTATATGCCGTATTCTTTGATACAGGTTTGCTCCGTCTATTTCTGCAGCGTCAAACATTTCATGATCAACTCCCATGATTGCCGACAAATAAATAATTGTGCCATAACCAACATTTTTCCATGCCGAAAAGAATACCAGCAGCACCCTCCACCAGTTGGCGCTGTTGTATACGTCCACAGGCGGTAAACCCAGGGTTTTCATAATGCCGTTGAAAACCCCGAATTCATAATTGAAGAAATTATATACAATAACGCCTGCAATAACCCAGGATATGAAGTACGGTAAAAACATGACAGACTGGGTTATCTTTTTAAAAATCCTTCCGCTCATTTCGCTTAAGATGATCGCAAATGAGATTTCAAGGAAATTGTTTACCGTAATAAACGCCAAATTGTATAACAACGTATTCACGGTAACATGTAACGCGTCACCGGATATGAAGAAAAACCTGAAATTATCAAAGCCTACCCACGGGCTTTTAAAAATCCCCAGATTATACCGAAATTGCTTGAATGCGAGTATAGAGCCCGCCATTGGCAAATAACTGAAGATTAACACATGTATAAACGCGGGCATCAGCATAAGCAACAGCACTTTTTTTCTTTTCAGATGTCTTATGAATGATGCCATTATGTCCTCCCGGCACTGACGCTTAATGCGTCACAAAATGTTTATCCGGCTTATTATTTCCGGAGATATTATCTGTTGTAATGATAGCATAAGCATATGGGGAGAAAATTCATGTTTATGGGTAGTTTTTTATTGTTATGCTTTTGCAGAATCCAGCCAGCTTGATCTCTCTTTTTTTCTAAAGTACAATAATATTTGGCACTATTGGGAATTTAATCATTACAAGGCAGGTGAAACCGTGATAAACCTTCTGGTAGTCGATGATGAATCCTACACAAAGGAAGGTATTCTTGAAGACTATCCCTGGAAAGAACTCGGCATAGGTGAGGTCAGGGGTGCCGATGACGGCATTGAGGCCCTTGAAATTGCATCAATGCTCAATCCTGATATAATTATCACCGACGTCAGAATGCCCAGGATGGATGGAATCACACTTGCCTACAAACTTCGCGAGCTTAATCCAAAATGCCGTATAATATTTTTAAGCGGATATTCAGACAAGGAATACTTAAAGTCCGCCATATACCTGAATGCGGTCAGCTACATCGAAAAGCCCATAATATATGACGAACTTCTGTCATCCATTAAAAAAGCAGTAAGCCAGATACAGGAAGAAGAAGAACGAAACAGGCATTCGGATGTTATTAAAAATAAATATGAGAGCAGCATCCCGATAATAAAAAACGAACTGGCATTACAGCTGACCAGGCCAAATCCGAACATTGAAAATGTGAAAAATAATATTGATTTGCTTCAAATGGAGTTTTCAGACGAAACACATTTTTTAACCATACTGGTTGAATTCTCATACCAGAGCGATAAACATCAAGAGCAAAGTTTTGTACATGCATCGGCAGTTAACATAATAAATCATGTGTTAGAATTAAATGGCGCACAGGCAATAATCGGGACAAAAGATTCCAGCCACATCCTTTTCCACCTGTATGGCAACGAGGGATTCTGCTGCTCAAAAGTGCAGAATATAGCAAAGTGCCTGTCCGAGCATCTTGAAGCCAATATTTCCAGCGCCAGGGCTAATATATCGGTCGGAACACCTGTAATTGGCTATAAAAATGTATTTAAATCATATAACATGTCGGTACTGGCCTTGCAAAAGTTTTTCTTTCACGATGAACTGAAATATACCTTCTATACCGACAGCTTAAACCTGGAATACACATTGGACGAAGCACTGGTAAACCAGTTTCAGTTGTTCCTGTCCCAAAAGGACAGGGATGGTGCAATTAAAGTGATAAAAAAGCTGACATCTGATATAAGGCAGCATGACCAGACTCTTGTAAGAAATGTAAAAAATATTTATCATCGTTTTCTTGTAATTCTTGAAACCTTTTCACTTAAAGAGCAGGTAAGCCTTGACAATAACCTGGACTTTTACTGGTACATAATCCTAAACATAAAAACATTAACCGAACTGGAAAACTTCCTGGTTGAAAAGGTTACCCTCTACTTTCAGCGTATCGTTGAGCAAATGCAAAGCCAGGATGCACTTATAAAAATAAAAAGGTATATCCATCATAATTATGCAAACCCTCATCTGTCCCTGGCTCAAATAAGTGAAGCAAATTTTATGTCCGTTGGCTATTTATGCGCATTTTTCAAGGAGAAAACCGGAAAGACCATAAACCAATACATTACCGAAATCAGAATGGAAAAAGCAAAAGAGTTATTATTGGACCCAGGTTTCAAGGTAGACTGTGTAGCAAAAAATGTTGGTTACAGCGACGGAAACTACTTTGCTAAAATCTTTAAAAAATACACCGGTTTAAGCCCCTCGGAGTACAGGGAAAAGGCTCGGATGCTATGAAAAAGTTACATATGCCCGCTTTTTTGAATTACTTTTATAATCTGAAGCTGAAGCAAAAGCTTCTGTTATCTTATGTACTGCTTATACTGGTGCCGTTTGTAACATTTTATCAGCTTTTTAACGGCAAAATATCCGACATTATAATGGCGAATACCAATTATTCTGCCGAACGAAGCTTCGAGCAGACTTTCGATTTTCTGTCCAATAAGTTAAATCACATCATAAAAGTTGCAGATGTTATTTACAACGAAAGAACCATACCTGAAATACTCAGCAAAAAAGCCCGAAATTATCCGGTATCCGATCAGATAGAAGACATGCTTTTTCTGACACAATATCTAAAATCCTTTGAGGATAAGGAAGATATTGAAAAAGTGCGGCTATATGTACCGCCAGGCCTTGTTTACTCATCTGAAAATGTAAATCTCTTTAATTTTGGCGAAATCACTACTGAAGAATGGTATTTAAGAATGTATGACAACACATTTACACTGGCATACTTTCCTTCGCAGCTGCTTCAGGACGAGGGAAACAATCCCGAAGTTTTATCGGTTGCAAGGTTTATTATCAATACCGTCAACTATAAGGAAAAGCTCGGTATTCTCCGGATTGATTTTGTTAAAAAGGATTTCGAGCAGGTTATAAATAATGCCAATACAGTAGAAGGTGGCTTAACCTATCTGGAAAATTCCCTGGGCGAAATTGTTGCATCTTCTGACAGCAACTTGCTAAGCCAGTACCGCATTCCACAGGAAACAACAGATGCAGGCGCCAATTTCGAAAGTTTTGAGCATATGCTTTTAAATAACGAAAAAGTAATGTTCAAAATAAAACTGATTCCAAATACCGACTGGAAAATGATTACGGTAATACCCGAAAACCTTATTACCAGCAAAATCAGGAGCACAATGAACCAGCTGCTGGTAATCATGCTGGTTATAAGCCTGATTGCATATGTACTGGCTTTCTCCATCGCTCATTTTATGGCAAAACGCATTTCAATACTGAAGACTCAGATGAGCAAGGTCCAGCAGGGCGTTCTGGAGCCTTTGGTAAACACCGGAGGCAACGATGAAATCGGAGAACTGATCCTTGATTATAATTTTATGATTTCAAAATTAAAACTTCTGATGGAAGAACAGTATCAGTCAGGGCAAAGGCTTAAAGCAGCAGAATTGAAGGTATTGCAGGCACAGATAAATCCCCATTTTCTTTACAACACCCTGGAATTGATCAACCGTCTGTCAAAAAGGAACAAAGTCTGTGAAATTGATGAAGTTATACATTCGCTGACCAAGTTTTACAGGATAAACCTAAGCAAAGGCGATGATTTTATTACACTGCGTGAAGAACTGGAACATGTGTCTGCATATGTTTCCATTCAGAATATGAGGTTTAAGAATAAAATCTTTTTCGAAGTTGATGTTGCCCCGGAATTTTTGGATATGCTTGTACCAAAAATAATTTTGCAGCCGATTGTGGAAAATTCCATAATCCACGGTATTATGGAGAAAGATGACGGCACGGGGATAATCAGAATTTTCAGCAGCGTCCAGGGGGACAACCTCATATTGTCTGTTCAGGACAACGGAAAAGGAGTGCCCGACGATATTCTGGTGAAGATAAATTATGGTCAGATATTCAACAGTAAAGGCAGCTACGGCATCAGGAACGTTGTTGAAAGGATCAAGCTTATCTACGGCGATTCCTACGGCCTGGAATATTTAAGCAGATACAACGAAGGTACAACTGTAAGAATAAAACTTCCCATAAGCAAAGCCAGATATATGACAAAGAATTCAGAGCACTTCCATAAAAATGAAAGCGCTCTGAACTGATTCGTTAACATGTACCATATACATCACTTAAGCCCGTAATAAAAAGTTTCAAAACGGACTCAATTCCGCCATATCCAAATTTAGCGCAAGTTGCCGGTTTAATTTTTCCGGTTAAGTCCCACCGGTATGGACTGTATCTTAACCGCCATCTGTTTCGGTATGCACTAAGCCGGTTATTTCCAATATTCTTCAATAAGCTCCCTTATTATTTTTACCGCTTTGCGGGGTTTTTCAGCATCTCCGCCCAGCGAGTAGACATCTCTTTGCGTTATTTCAAGATGGCACCCTCTCGCTGCCTTAAGTGTCTTTATGATATGCTGTCTCCACGCTTCTTCATCCAGTTCTCTTCCTACACCTATGAAATTCGGTGAAGGCTTCCGATGATATATCACGTTAGTGCCCCTAAGTTTTTCGCCCATTACCTCTTCGTTGCACCATGGCGAAATTGAGATTTTACGCAAGTTCTCACATTTGCTGAGGCAATTGTCCCAGATTGGATCAACGGGTTCGCAGCACCCATAGGAAAACAATCCGTACATGTCAGATACTTTCTTGTAGTAAGGGAAAATAAACTCCTCATACATGTCCGGTGATATTCCCACTGTCTCCTGGGAATCCATGAACCCCCATAAATCCTTTGTTGTCAGTCTCTTTCCGGGCACAATTTCCTGTGGAAGTTCATGGGTAAAGCAGAATGTACCCTGTCCGCACATCTCATAGGATGCTGTAGGA
>DATCKN010000041.1:0-5515 GCA_036562185.1 Thermoclostridium sp. | reverse complement strand
GGGTTAATAAACCCAAATCATATGAGGTTTATAGAAAGCATATCCAGCGGCAGTTTACAGGAAGATATCCCCGTCACGGTTCGGCTATCCTGGCTCAGATGTACCATCCCAGCCAACACCGGAAAACCAGGCAAAGGCATTTTCAGACTTGCTGGATCAGCTTTGCATTGAAAAAACATATATCATTTCAACATCTGCGGGAGGCGCAGCGGGAATTATGTTTGCAATCAGGTACCCCGAGCGTGTCAAGGGGCTGATTCTGCTTTCTTCCGGAGTCCCTTCATCTAAAAAGACACGCGGGGAGATGAAAGGAATGACGGGGCCGCCGGCACTATTTGTCAATGACTTTCCCATGTGGTTCTTTACAAAGTATTTCGGCTTTGTATTCAAATCCATGTTTGCATCTGAGATAGATAAGTCTTTGTATGAAACGATGCTTCCGGCAGCGCCTCGTAAAAAAGGTATAAAAATAGATGAATCGATCACAAATATAGACATGGATATCAACTTTGATGATTACGAAGTTGAAAAAATAACGGCGCCTGTTTTGGTAGTCCACGCTAAAGATGACCCTATGGCAAAATATGAAAACACTGAGAAATTCATCGCCCGCACAAATGCGAAAACGGCTGTCTTTGAAACGGGAGGGCATCTGATAACAGGACATGGTGATGCAGTCTCAATGGCAATAAAAGAATTTATTGAGGAAACGAAGTAAAGAGCATTTTGTCGAAGTGCTACCACTTGCAATCGTCAGTATTTTATTCTATCTATAAAATGGTATAATTTAACTGGTAATATTGAAAAAAACAGGGGGTAACGGTTGTGATGGATATGGATTCAAAGGAGTGTCGTTATAGAGAAGAGCTAATTCGAAAAAGCAAATAGTGATTTTTTAAAGAATGAGAAAAGTTTAATATTAGATGGGGTCTCGGAAAGAATGGGAATAGATAAGCTGCTGATTCTGGGAGAAATTCGGAATAAATAAACTTAGCTGAAATGGCAGTATGGATAACAAGGGGGATAAACGATGTATATCGAATTAAGAACCGAAAGATTGCTATTACGCCCGCTTAATGTTATGGATTTACAGACAGTACACGAATATGCGTCAGATCCAGAGACTACGAAGTATATGCTTTATTTGCCCAACAAAAAACTGGAAGAAACACATAGTTTTTTGGCCCGGGTCAGTGCGGAATGGCAAAAGGAAGAACCATCTTTTTACGAATTCGCAATTATTTATAATTCTATACACATCGGAGCCGTGTCCGTGTATTTAAATAAAGAAAAAACTGAAGGCGAATTGGGCTGGATCCTTAATAAAAAATACTGGGGAAAAGGATTTGCAACTGAAGCTGCACTTGCAGTCAAGTCATTTGCAGTTAAGGAGTTAAAAGTAAAAAAACTGGTTGCTCATTGTGACAGTAGAAATCTTAAATCGGCTCATGTCATGGAGAAAATAGGGCTTTCATTTGAAAGCGAAGGCGAGCGGCGGTATCCTGATGAACGGGGATCAGCTGGTGAGTTTAAATACTCCTGTGATATAGTTGATGCGCAAATTTAATAGAAAGCGCAAAATCCCGCTTTGTAAGAATAAGTCCAGACATCAATGGAGCCATGATATGCATATAAACTTGCAATGGATGGCCATAAATCATGCCTGTTCAGAATTTGTTATCCTGGCATACAATTTATGGATCCCGAGTTTCCAGCACAGCAGCATGCCAACGACGGCGCCGACCGCAGCCTGAAGTATCTGGAAAGGCAGTTTCAGCAAGGCATATTCCGGTGTACTGTAAATGAAAGCTCTTCCCAGCGAATAACCGACTACCATGATGACAGCGCCGACGGCAACTCCTATTCCCGATGCAAGGCGCGGTTTGTTTTTCAAAAATCTATGCGAAAACAATGAAATTACGACAGCCTGAAGGCCATGAGTAACAAGGGAAACAAACATCGGTGCAGGGTAGAACAGAAAATCGCCGATAAACGCTCCTATACCGCCTACTGCGAATGCCTGCAGCGGTTCCAACAGGATCGCCGCCAGGCAGATAACTACGTCATTCAGATACAGGTGCCCCCCGGGAACCGGTATGCCGAAAGAACTGAGTGCAATATTCATGGCCATGAACAGGCCGGTTACTGTCAGCTTAACAGTGGTACCATAGTTTTTGCTCATGTCTGCGCATCCCCTTTACTGATCTATCGAATATGTTCTTAAATTTCCTGATTATCTTCTTTAAGAGAATATTTTCTTTACAAATCCGTGAGTTAAGAATACAATAAAACTGATATTATAAAAATAACCAGAACGGGAGAATTTTATATAACCAGATGAACTATCATATTGATCCCAGGTCATCGTTACCTGCCTATATGCAGCTGTATAAATCACTCGTACAGGATATCATATCCGAAGTTTATCCTTATGGAAGCCGTCTTCCGTCAAAACGGACCATTGCCGAGGAGACCGGCGTAAGCGTCGTTACCGTCGAGCACGCGCTTGCATTGCTGAGCGAAGAGGGTTATATTGAAACCCGCCAGCGCAGTGGCTGTTTTGTCATTTACCATAAATCTGATTTTCATGTGACTCCGGTATTGCAGAGCGGCACGTTTCCTGAGATCCGGCCAAAATACAGCAGTACGGGAGATTTTCCGTTTTCGGTATTTGCCAGGACCATGAGAAAAGTATTGGCCAATTACGGGAATCGGATTTTTATAAAATCTCCCAACAGCGGATGCGATGAACTCAGGACGGAAATCTGCTCATACCTGGCAAGAAACCGCGGGATATTCGTAAAGCCGTCACAGATCATCGTGGGATCCGGCGCGGAATACCTTTATGGCCTTATCGCCCAGCTTTTCAGAAACAGGAGCAAATTTGCACTTGAGCAGCCGTCATACGACAAGATAAGGAAAGTCTATGAAGCGATGGGCATCCAATGCGATATGCTTTCGCTGGCCCATGACGGCATATCTTCAAAAGAGTTGGATCGGACAGACGCAACCATATTGCATGTCACTCCGTTCAACAGTTTCCCAAGCGGCGTTACCGCCAGCATATCAAAAAAATACGAATACCTTCGTTGGGCGAAGCAAAGAGACGGTTTTATCATTGAGGACAATTACGATTCTGAACTGACGGTTTCCAAAAAGCCGGAGGATTCTCTCTTTTCCATAACGTCCGATTCCAATGTGGTCTATGTCAATACATTTTCAAAAACCATCGCCCCGTCCATGCGTATCGGTTACATGATCCTGCCGGAAAAACTGCTGGAGGATTTCCGGCGCCGGCTTGGCTTTTATTCCTGTACGGTGCCTGTGTTTGAACAGCTTGTCCTTGCCGAACTGCTGCGAAATGGTGATTTTGAACGGCATATAAACCGGGTACGGAGGAAAAAGCGGAAAGCGCTGAACGATACTGTGCTTTAGACTCAGGTCCATCAACCTGAGACATACCGGAACGCGAATGCAGATGAAGAAATATGAGTCTTGATTTTACCCGGTTTGGTGCGTACAATCTTATTCAATACCTGGATAAGAAAAAGATGATTACGGAGGGGCAGTCATGAACCATAAGGGAACAAGGACAATTGAGACAGAGCGGTTGATTTTGCGAAGGTTTACCAGGGATGATATCCAATTTGCATTTAAGAACTGGACGTCGGATGAAGCCGTCACCAGGTATCTCCGCTGGCCGACCCACAAGGATATATCTGTAACCGAAAGGGTCATAAATGAATGGATCGCATCATATGAAAACCCTGCCTACTATCAATGGGCGATCGAACTGAAGAGTATCGGGGAACCGATCGGAACCATCGCTGTCGTGGATATGAACGAAAAACTGGACATAGTCCATATCGGCTATTGCATCGGCAGCAAGTGGTGGCACCAGGGACTTACCACTGAGGCATTCAGTGCAATAATCCCGTTCCTGTTTGAAGAGGTGGGTGTTAACAGGATCGAATCCCAGCACGATCCCAATAATCCTCATTCCGGCAGTGTAATGAAGAAATGCGGATTAACATACGAGGGGACGCTTCGCCAGGCTGACTACAACAACCAGGGGATCGTTGACGCATGTATGTACAGCCTGCTCCGCAGCGAGTATTTCAGCCTGAAGCAAAACCAGGGAGCAAAAAAGTGAAGTCAGGAAAATGAAGACAGGCAGCACAGTCCTGTATGCCGTATCTGTTGTTTTGACCCTTATTACGGGACTTCTGACCTGGAGAAACACGTATTACCTTTGTTATATCTCGTCCTACCGGGACGATTCAGGCTGGAAATGGGTCCTGATACCTTTGTTTGGGTTGCTGCTCGGCGCCATATCTACACATTACTCAATCAGAAAGCAAGTTCCGTGCAGTACAGGTGGAAAGAACCAAAAGAAGCAATATTGTAACTGATGGTACGTATTGCAGCAGTATGAAGTATAGTTCCAGGAAGAAAAAGAAACTATATTTTCATCTCTACTTAGCGCAGGTAGTGTTCCTTATATGTATGAACTATAATCTATTCGTAAGGAAGGCCTGCGAAATGTTCCGCAAAACAGATACTGAGTCTCAAAAGGGCCTGCAGAACGATATGGACCAGTCGAATATATGAAAGAAGGGACCGAGATATGAATCAATATGTTACCGGCGCTATGATAAAACGCTTGCGTGAAAACAGAAAAATGACGCAGTCACAACTGGCGGAAAAACTGAATGTCAGCGATAAATCGGTATCCAAGTGGGAAACCGGGCGTGGATATCCGGATATTTCACTCATAGAGCCCCTTGCCGAATCACTTGGCGTTTCCGTAATTGAACTGATGTCCGGCGAAGACGTTATCAACACCAACAGAGCGTTCAATATGCTGCGTATGAAATTCCATGTATGCCCAATATGCGGAAATGTGATCCTCGGGACCGGCGAAGCCGTAATCAGCTGTCATGGAATAGTGCTTCCTGCTTTGGATGCAGAGACGCCGGATGATGAACACCGCATGACGATCGAAAAGAGCGAGGATGAGTATTATGCTGCGATTGCCCATGAGATGAGCAGAAAGCATTATATTTCCTTTATTGCCGCTGTAAAGGATGATGGCTGCGAACTAAAGAAACTTTACCCGGAAGGCGGCGCTGAAGCCCGATTTAAAATAAACCGGACACAGTGGCTGTATTATTACTGCAATCAACATGGCCTTTTCAAACAATCTGTCCGTTAATTTCCGGTTTCTATGTGTTATAATATCAATTGGCCTGCTTCTGCGAGGCAGCATGTCAATTGGAAGTTAATGTACCTGCCTTTTGATTTTTTAAAAAACTATATTTGGGTGAGGGGATACTTATGGCTGACATTATTCAAATAAACGACACTTCCTGGAGGATCGAGGACAACGGAGTACGATTTTTCTTACTTGCCGGAACAGAAAAGGCGCTGCTCATTGACAGCGGCATGAATACACCTAATGCAAAGCAAATTGCTGAAAGTATCACAAATCTGCCGATAATGCTTCTGAATACGC
>DATCKN010000037.1:0-6917 GCA_036562185.1 Thermoclostridium sp. | reverse complement strand
GATGGGGCAAATGTGACGGACAGGATAGTTAATTACAGCAAAATCGGCATGCTTGGTGAAAACCGCATTTTCCGCCTGCAGGAAAAACAGGACGGAAAATTTATGTGCCTGACGGACAGTGAGGGCAATGTCATAAAGGAAGAGAAATGCCCGCACAACTACTGTTCATTCGATACCGACAATGAAGGCAGGATCTATATATATTCGGAAACGATCAATGAAGAAAGAGAATGTACCGAGATGAAGGTCTATGTTTATGACCCTGATTTCTCACTGGTCGATGAAATAGATCTCGGGTACGGTACGTTGACGAACGGGGCGTTTAACCTGAAAAACCTTGATATAGATCCGAACAGGAGGATAATCCTGTCTGAACCGTACAGTGAAATCAAGGTATTCGATTTTAACGGCAAGTTGATCAATACGATCGAATATCATGTTATCGATCTTGATGTCGAAGAAGGAGGCAGACTGCTGACCCTGGGTTTAAGAGACCAGATCCGGAATGTTATATCCCTCATCGATCCGACAAATGGAATAATGAAATGGGAACACGAGCTTGACGGATCAGGATACAGCGCAGTGGTGTACAACAGGTCGGATAAAAGCATATATGTTGCCGACGGGAAAGGGATCTTCAGGTATTCTCCCGATGACGGCACGAAAGAGTACATCTTTGACAATATAATTTCTTCCGGAATAAGCGGATTTACTGCCGATGACTTTTGCTTCGATCCCGAGGGCAGCCTGTTCGTCGCCAACGGTACGAAACTGTTCAGGTTCGCTGCGGTCGAAGACACCGGAACAGAGGCTGGAACCGAGGTCTGTGAGCTTACACTGGGCAAGTTTTACGGGCTTAATAGATTTTTTGAAAGCGCTGCAAAAGAATTTGAGCTTACTCATCCCGATGTAAGAATAACTCTGATAGATTATCAAACAGAATACGCCGGTAACCTGGAAAAATTCATTACTACGCTCAACACCGAACTTATGTCGGGCAAGGGACCGGACATGCTGTTTTCTGGAGATCTGCCCTATAATAGATTTGGGGAAAAGGGTCTTTTTGCCGATCTGAGCGGCTATATCAGGAACGATCCTGATTTTTCAGATGAATCGTATTATATGAATGTTATCGGCTCATTCAGGCATAACGACGGATTGTACGCAATGCCGCTGACATTCAGGTTCAATGCTTTCATTGCGTCCGGTGTAAACCTCAGGGCGGAGGGGATATCAATAGATGATACTCAATGGGACTGGACAGACTTTTACGATATCTGCAAACGGGTCACAAAGGATGAAAACGGCGATGGCATATACGAGAAATATGCTATGCCAAGAGTAAGCGAAGATTACCTCTTAAGCCAGATGTGCGGCGGAGATTACAGCACATTTGTCGATATAAAGGGAAAGAAAGCCCGTTTTGATTCCAGAGAATTTATTGACATACTGGAGTTGTGGAGGGCGTTCTACAGGGATCGGCTGGTGCACCCGTCAAAGCAGGACATTGAAATGCAGGATTCGGACAGGGACATGTTTACATTTACGCCGATATATTTATACCCACATAATTTTCTTATAGTACAACTGGATAAATTCAGCGAAGACAGCGTCCTGATGAGATCGCCCTGTGAGTACGGCCAGGGTAGAGTTTCTGCCGGCGCGGCGATATCAATAAACAGTTCATGCAAATCGGGGGACGTGTGCTGGAAATTTGTAAAATTCCTGGTGAATTACGAAAGGTTTGGACAGGGAAAAGATATGAGCGAGACTACCGGATTTTTCATTAACAAAGCGATATCCGATGCCAGGCTGGACAACCTGGGCTTCGGGAGCATTAGTGGAGATAGATTCGTACTTGACAGGAAATACAGGGATTTTATCGAAAACTATATTTCTGATACCAGGAGCAGCGTTTATCCGGGTAACGAAATAAACAATATAGTATCTTCCGAGGTCAGCGCATTTTTCGATGGGATAGCAAGCGCCGATGCCGTGGCGAAACGGATCCAGAACAGGGCGGAGCTCTATTTGAATGAATAGAGTCTGTGGATAATTAAAAAATTAATGTAACCTTTTCCAGCTTCACGGGATGTTTATTAGTGAAAAGCAAAAGTAATTATTTAAATTTACTACACAAGGAGCGCTTGTTATCCATGCCAATGTCGAGCAAAAGATTCCATCCGTTGCACTCCAGAGCCCTGAGGATGCCGGTTATTTTTTTGCTGGTTCTGAGCATTTTATTCTTTACTTCATGCCAAAATCCGAATGATGCGTCCGATGATGGCAAAGACGATTTGAATGCCATAAAAACATATGAAAAAAAGGAGCTTGGTGGGATAGTTTATAACAGCAAGATCGGCATGCTTGGTGAAAACCGCATTTTCCGCCTGCAGGAAAAACAGGACGGGAAATTTATGTGCCTGACGGACAGCGAGGGCAATGTCATAAAGGAAGAGAAATGCCCATACAACTACTATTCATCCGATACCGACAACGAAGGCAGGATCTATATATATTCGGAAACGATCAATGAAGAAAGAAAATGTACCGAAATGATGGTATACGTTTATGACCAGGATTTATCGAAAGTCGGCGAAATAGATCTCGGGTACGGAACATTGACTAACGGGACTTTCATCCTGAAAAACCTTAATATAGACCCGAACAAGTGGATAATCCTGTCTGAACCTTCCAGTGAAATCAAGGTATTCGATTTTAACGGCAAGTTGATCAATACGATCGAATATCATGTTATCGATCTTGATGCCGGAGAGGGAGGCAAGCTGCTGACCCTGGGTACCAGAGAAGGGATCCGGCATGTGGTATCCTTCATTGATCCGGCAACGGGGATAACGGAATGGGAATATGATCTTGACGGATCAGGATACAGCGCAGTGGTGTATAACTGGTTGGACAAAAGCATATATATTGCCGACGGGAGTGGGATTTTCAGGTATTTACCCGACGATAACACGAAAGAATACATATTTGATAACATACGCTCTTCCGGAATAGGAGGATTTACTGTTGATAATTTTGCATTCAGTCCCGAAGGAGTCCTGTTTGTCGCCAACGGCCCTAAACTGTACAGGTTCTGGGTGGCCGAAGGGAAAGGGGCAGAAACCGAAACAGATGTCTGTGAACTGACACTCGGCAAGTTTTACAGCAATAGTGAAGTGTGGGAAACCACTGCAAAGGAATTTGAACTCATCGATCCCGATGTAAGGATAAAACTGATCGATTACAAAGAGAAATACGGCAATAACTATGAAAAATACATAACTACGCTCAACACCGAACTGATGTCGGGCATGGGGCCTGATATGCTGCTATCCGGAGAAGCGCCTTTTTATAAATACGGAGAAAAAGGGTTTCTGGCCGATCTGAGTGATTACTTAAAAAATGATCCTGATTTTTCAGACGCCTTTTTCTATATGAATGTTATCGAATCGTTAAAGTATAATGACAGACTGTATGCTATGCCGTTGACGTTTAAGTTCAATGCCTTCATAGCGTCCGGGACCAACCTCAGGGCGGAGGGGATATCGATAGATGATACGCAATGGGATTGGACGTACTTTTACGATATCTGCAAAAAGGTCACAAAGGACGAAAACGGCGATGGCATATTCGAGAAATATGCGATGCCAAAAATATGGGAAAATAAACTCCTGGATCTGTTGTGCGGCGGAGATTACAGCGCATTTGTCGATATAGAAGGAAAGAAAGCCCGTTTTGATTCTGAAGAATTCAGGGACATTCTGGAGTTATGCAGGGCATTCTACAGGGAACAGCTGATTCATCCTTCAAAATTTGACAGTGACATGGCAAGTTCGGACAGGGACATGTTTACGTTTACGACGACATATATGAACTCGTTTAGTGAACTGGCATATCAAATGAGTAAATTCAGCGAAGACAGCGTCCTGATGAGATTGCCCGGTGAGTACGGCCAGGCAAGGGTTTCTGCCGGGACGTCAATATCAATAAACAGTTCATGTAAATCGAAAGATACATGTTGGGATTTTATAAAATTCCTTGCGAATTACGAAAGGTTAGGACAAGCAGCAATGGTGGCAGAACAATCCGGATTTTTCACTAATAAAGCGATATTTAATGACAGGTTGGATAATGCAAGCGACGGGACCATTGCAGGCAGACCAGTGCTTGACAGGAAATCCACAGACTTTATCGTAAACTATATTTCCGATATCAGGAACAGCGTTTATCCGGGCTACGAAATAAACATCATAGTATTTTCCGAGGTTGGCGCATTTTTCGATGGGACAGCCAGCGCCGATGCCGTGGCGAAACGGATCCAGAACAGGGTGGAGCTTTATCTGAATGAGTAGAGTCTGTATATTTATGTATACAGGTGTTAGAAAGTATTGAGAACAGGTCCGCAAGATGGTAAATTGCAAAGGGTGGTAGTCCGTGAGAAATATAGTTGCTTTTGCGGCGATTCTCGGTATCCTGTTTTCAATTTCCTGTGAAAATCCGGATAAAACGGCCGACATCATGAAATTATCAATTAAACAGTCCTGATACAATCTTGATAAGCGAATCAGGATATGGTGCTGATATTTACAAATAAAAGCAGTAATATTATTATGAAATCAGATACTGACTCATTGCCTCTGAATGAGGAACATATTATGAATAAAAGCGTGGAATTGTCCAATGATAATGATCCGTGCATAATCCACAATACATTTTGCATGAAGAAATTATATCCGGAAATTACGGAATATTTCGATTCTGTATGTAAAACAGGCATTAATCGGATACTATGGGATGAGATACCGATAAAAATACTTGGATTGATTGATATAAATGATATAAATAAAGATATTTTTTGTGTTCAAGTTTCCTGAATAAGCTATTTTTCTAATAACCGGGGGTTGGGCAATTGAGGCTCAAAAGGTTTCATCTGAGAGAATGGCATATAGCTATAATGTTTCTTTCTCCAAGCCTGTTGGGATTCCTATTGTTTTACATAGTGCCCTTTTTACAGAGTATATGGTACTCGATGATCGATAACGTGTTAAACAAAAAATTCATCGGACTTGCCAATTATGCTGCTTTGCTTACGAGCAGCAGTTTCCTTACAGGCTGCGGCAATACGCTCAGGTTTACCGCCATTTTCATCCCTGTAAACCTGACGCTGTCTTTCCTTATAGCGTCTGCGCTGAATAAAACCAGGTATTGTGCGGATATGCTGAGAATGTCATTCATAGCGCCGCTTGTCATCCCGGTTGCCTCTGTGGTCGCTTTCTGGAGCCTGTTTTTCGATTCCAGGGGAGTGCTGAACCAGATTACGGGCTATATCGGATGGGAAACTGCGGATTGGCTGAATTCCGATAAAGCCATTTATTGTGTAGTGCTGCTCTATATATGGAAGAATACGGGCTACAGCATGGTCATGTTCCTGGCAGGCCTGCAGAATATACCTGCCCAGTACTACGAAGCTGCCGATATAGAGGGAGCAAATGCATGGGACAGGTTCCGGCACATCACAGCAGTCTACCTTTCGCCCACGACATTTTTCATAATAATTATTTCTATAATAAACAGCTTCAAGATATTCCGCGAGATATACCTGCTGGCCGGCAGTTATCCCAACAGGAGCATATATACGATCCAGCATTATATGAACAACATGTTCCACTCGCTGGATTACCAGAAGCTTACTTCAGCTTCATTTCTTACAGTGCTGGTCATTTACATGTTTGTAGTCATTCTGTATTCTGTTGAAAGAAAAGTAGGCAGGTATATAAGCTGAAGACGCTGAAAGGGGGTATATTATTTTGTTGGGAAACTTACTGAAAAACAGACTGTGGCTTACCGTGCTGATGCTCCTTTTGGCGTTGATATACCTGTTCCCGATGGTATTTGTGATTTGCAATTCCTTTATGAGCAAAAATGAAGTGGTATCGAACTATACCATTTCGCATTCAAACGCCGGCGGATCGATAAGATTGAGGCTTATTCCGGAGATCGTTTCGCTGGAGCAGTATTACAATGTCTTTATACTGAAATATGATTATCTGTTTTACTTCTGGAATTCTGCCCTGCTCGTCGTGCCGATCGTTGCAGGGCAGTTGATCGTCAGCATTTTTGCGGCATATGCATTTGCCAAACTCAGGTTCAGATTCAGGGACCAGTTGTTCTTTGCATATATAGTCGCAATGATGATGCCTTTTCAGGCAACACTGGTCCCCAATTACATAATGTCATCGAACCTTGGGATCCTCGGCGGCAGGATATCGGTCATACTGCCCGGCATATTCGGTGCGTTCGGCGTTTTCCTTCTAAGGCAGTTCATGTGTTATATACCTGATGAGTATATTGAGGCTGCCCTGGTGGACGGAGCGAACCACTTAAGGATACTGTTTGAAATAGCGCTTCCGCTGGTCCGGACAGGCCTTGCCGCGATGGTCATCCTGCTCGTCATTGACAACTGGAACATGGTCGAGCAGCCTTTGATATTCCTCGATAATTTCAAAGAGTTTCCGCTCTCGATCGTATTGTCTGACATAAACAACACCGAAAAAGGTATCGTGTTTGCGGCATCCGTGATTTACATGGTCCCGATGCTGCTGATATTCCTGTATGGCGAAAAGTATATCGTCGAAGGAATACAACTGTCTGGGCTGAAGGCATGAAGACGCATAATCCGCTGATCCGGGAGGAGATTTGAAATGAATATGAGGACAACAGAGGAGAATATGAACCTGCCGAAGCAAAAAAGGATCAGGAAAACCATAATAGCATTTTTCCTGTTTATGCTCATCATGACCTTTCTATCGAAGACACTGCACAACCTTTCCCTTCCGCGTGTAGATGCGGTGAAACCTGCCGCCGGGTACCTGCTGAGAGAAGTGAAAGGCGAAGGGGTCATTGAGGCCGTTGAT
>DATCKN010000010.1:0-39351 GCA_036562185.1 Thermoclostridium sp. | reverse complement strand
GGAGAGGATACACCTGTTCCCATCCCGAACACAGAAGTTAAGCTCTCCAGTGCCGATGATACTTGGGTGGAAACGCCCTGGGAAAGTAGGTCGTTGCCGGATTTATATGAAAGTCTTATGGTTATATGCCGTAAGGCTTTTCTAATCATAAAATCCCTTTATAAGGGAACGGTTTTCGTGCTTCCTTATGAATGGCTCTGTGCGTTTGGGACTTGAATGTAAAAAGATAAGGAAGTAGAAAAACAGTCCCCGGTTTTATTTTTATGCGATACCAGATTTTTGCCACTGGTTATATAGGAGGAAGCGGAATGAGAAAGAACTTAAAAATAATACTTCTATTTATTATCTTAGTAGCAACCATGAATTTTACCGCATGCAGCAAAAAAGCCCGCAATGAAATCATAGGAAAATGGGAAGTTGTATCCTTTAAATCAGATACCGGCGGAGCGCAAGATATGCTTACCCAATTGCAGACTATGGCAGGTAAAATGATTTTTACCGAAGGGTCAATCGTCGAGTTTATAGATGGCGGAAAAGTATCATTAAGAAATATTGTTACAGAATACTCATGGGTTACAGAAGAAAAAATTCAAATTGGAAATGAAAACAGCGGTGATGCACCACTTATTTTTGATGTAAGCATAAATGATGATACTATGGTTTTTGAGAATGAAATGGTAATTACATTCAAAAAAGCGGATGGAAAGTCCGGAAAAGATGATAAAGAAGTTTCAGGCAACAATGAAAGGTATGATGAACTGCAGATGCAGATTGATTCCCTGAGCAGGGAACGGGATGAACTTATGAATCAAAAATCCGAGCTTGAAAAAAAAGTACAGGCTTTGGAATCAGAGCTTCAAAAATACCAGGAAGTTGTACATAAAAGAGAGTTTATCACTCAGGACAGCCAGATTGAAGAAAAGTTTGCAACTGCATATTCCATAGAAGAAACAGCAACCGTAAAGGAACTGGAGATATCTTTATCAAATGTAACTTTCTCGGATAACTATAAAGGCGTAATTCCAGAATTTGGTAAAATAGTAGCAGGTACCATCAACATCAAAAACATAGGCCTTGATAGTGCTGTTTTAGGAAGGTATACCATGTATGTTGTAGATAAAGAGGGTCATAAGTTTAAAAAGAGTGTTTTTAATAATTACACATATGAATTTTATGAACCGGGAAATACAACTATCAGCGAGCAAAATGAACTAAAGCCGGTTTTTTCAATAAGCGAAGAATTCATGTTCATTGTACCCGATACCGATACCGAGCTATTACTTGAAATAGTCTATAATGATATATATCCGGATAAGAATGAAGTGAAATACATCCGGTTAAGGTAATGAAGGATTACCGGGACCGAAGAGCAGGTTTTGACGGAATTATATAAAAGCCCTGTGGTATATGCCATAGGGTTTTTATTTATGTACTACATTATATGACCGGCAAAAGAACCATACCGTTACTTCCGGATTGATATTTTAGATTATTATGATAAAATTGGATATATTAGCCACATAGAATTCAGGGTGAGTTAGGAATGATTAAAAAAGCTTGTCTGATAACAGCAATGCTGATAATAATTCTTCTTGTTCCTGGTTGTTCTTTGGTTAAAGATAAAACTCACGGGCTGCCGGCATCCGGCCCAACGGCAGAATTTACACCAATGGAGAATGAACAGGCTGATTTAGCCATTACTCCGGCGGAAGATGCAGAAAATGATACAAGTAATGCTGTTAATGATTCAGATTATTACATACCTAAATTAGAGCTTGGAAGATATTCTGTTTCATCGGACCCTGTTGTAATTTTCACCGAACATGCCATAGTGAGAATTGAGCCTAATTTGATTTATCCAAAAAATCTGGGAGATTTTATTGAAGAAATAATAAAGATTATGGAGCAGGAAACAGGCTTATCTTTTTCGACAGACAATAAGCTGATTATCAGTGTCCAGTTTTCATCCAACCCTTATAGCACAGAACGAGGGATTACCATCCAACCTATTGATGTAATCCCAAGTAATATTGAAACCATTTTACATGAGTTATCACATACATTACAATTACAGACATGTAATATAAAAACCCAGATGTTTCAAGAAGGTTTTGCAATTATGAATTCCTATAGGATATCCAGTAAATTCAGGATTCCTAATTTATTTGACCCATTTTTTAATTATAGTTTCTATGATAACGAAGAATTAATGCTGTCTGATCCAGTAACATATTTTCAGGAGGTCAGGGGGTGGGATGCATACCTTTGTGGATTCAGATTTGCATATTTTCTTGAAGAAAAGTACGGTAAGACAATATATCCTGAAATATTTAAAGCAATCAAAGAGCTATATCCATACGGATGTAATAACAGTGAACTAATGGATGTAATTAAAAGCCAAACGTCGGATGAGATATTTGATGAATTTAAGGAATGGTATAAAGGCCGGCGGGAAATTTTTGATAAGTCTCATCCTACAGTGAATTTAAATCAGACTGCTTATTTAGAGGTATTTCCTCTTTACAATGAGAATTTTAAAGGTTATTCTTTGCCACGGTTTACATATAAGGACAATATCACCCTTGATTTTACTGATGGTTTTGCTTATCTGCAGTATATGGGACATAACATAAAAGGACTCTTTGGAACTGCACAATCTGAAGGAGAGCATACCATTAATTTTTATGATGTATCAGGTGAACTTATCTGTACTCAGCAGGTTAATAATTCATTGGTAAGATTGGATACTTATGGGGCAGTGAAGATTGAAATAACGGGTGATGGTTCTCTTATTAATATAGTGCCTGATTTTGATTTAATTACCGGAAAGCAGTGAAACGATTCTACTGCCTCACAGGGAAAGCGTTACAGATTTTTAACTTCAATAGATAGGAAAAGACACAAAAAAATAATGGCAACAAATTACCGATATCACTGAAAATGGCATATTTTTCGGATGTTTATATAGAATACCGGTTAGGTAAGGACTATCCCATTCATGAATCAGAATGGATTTTTACTGAAACGTACCCCTAATTATAAGCATTAGATGCTGCGGCTGATAAGATTATAGGCGAGCAGAGCAGGTTGCTGCAGGGTTAATATAAAAACATTATGGTTATATTTAATAGTGCTTTTTTAGCCCAAAACAAGGAAACTGAGTGACGGCTGGCTGAAAGCATGGGTGGAAGAAAGAAAGCCGTCACCCTCGCTTCCTTTTAAATTGAGACGGTGCCTTGGAATACAAGTTCTGCATCTCCGGTGAGAATTACCGTTTCATCCGTGTAATTCACTGTTACGTCGCCACCCTTCAGAATTACACGAATGTCCTTCCCTTTCGGTAAATATCCGTTTAATGTGGCTGCTACTACTGCGGCACAGGCACCCGTCCCACAGGCCATGGTTTCTCCGCTGCCTCGTTCCCATACCCGCATTTTGACTGTCTTTTCATCAAGTATCTGTACAAATTCGGTATTTACACGCTGCGGGAAGAAAGGGTGGTTTTCAAACAGCGGGCCGATGGATTCAAGATCAAGGGTATCGACGGAATGCCGGAATACAACACAGTGGGGATTGCCCATTGATACACAGGTTATTTGGTATTCTGCATCCCCAACCTGAAGGGGATATGCGATTACAGCACTTCCGGATTGCTTTACAGGAATTTTTTCTGGTTTCAGTTCTGCGCGCCCCATATCCACCGAAACCCGGACAACTTTGTCATCCTTGGTAATCAACGATAAAGTCTTAATTCCACTAAGGGTTTCAATTTTTAAATTCTTTTTGCGTATGCCTTTTATATCATACAGATATTTCCCGACACATCGAATGGCATTACCGCACATATTTCCTTCGCTGCCGTCCAAATTGAACATCCGCATTTTGGCATCGGCAATATCCGACGGACCTATGAGGACAATACCATCTCCGCCTACCCCGTAATGGCGGTCGGACAGATATACCGATAGCGATTCGGGGGAAGAAACCACTTGCTCAAAGCAATCGATATAGATATAATCGTTCCCGGCGCTTTGCATTTTCGTAAAATGGAGCTGCAAGCGCTCTTTGCGCATGTTTCTGATATCCACAAGTTCGGTATTGATCTCGCTGTACCTGCTTAAGAGACTGTCTGCAAGCGCCATTGCAGTATCAACTGAAGTAAGGCACGGAATACCCAATGAAACAGCCTTGCGTCGCAGTTTAACGCTGTCCCGGGCAGGAATGCGGCCTTTTGCCGAAGTGGAGAGGATATATTTTACTTTTCCGCTGTCCAAAATTGTACTGCAGTTGTCGTCACTTTCGTGGATTTTCCTGACTGTCGTAACTGTAAGCCCTATTCTTCTGAGAACCTCTGCCGTACCTGCCGTGGCATAAAGTGTAAACCCCAGCGAATCAAATTTCTTGGCTACATCCATTATATCGTTTTTGTCGGAATTTCGGACGGTAATTAAAATTCCGCCCGATTTATACATCTTGTAGCCTGCAGCAACAAGGCCTTTATATAATGCTTCGGACAAGTTCCTGCCAATCCCCATCACTTCACCTGTGGACTTCATTTCAGGACCAAGATGTGTATCCAGATCCATCAGTTTTTCAAACGAGAATACGGGTACTTTCACAGCGGTATATGGTGAAGGTTTGCAGATACCGCAGCCATATGGCATATCCCTTAGCTTTTCACCGAGACTAACCCGCATCGCCAGCTCAACCATAGGAATGCCGGTAACCTTGCTCAAAAACGGTACCGTGCGCGATGCACGCGGATTTACTTCAATGATAAAAATATCATCATCTTTAACTATGAACTGAATATTTACAATTCCTATTACATTTAAGCCTTCGCACAGCAGTTTGGTTATGTTAATTAGCTTTTCTGCAATATGATCATAGATATGGGTTGCCGGATAAACGGCAATGCTGTCCCCGGAATGGATACCGGCGCGTTCAATATGCTCCATGACGCCTGGAATTAATACATCGGTGCCGTCGTAAATAGCATCTATTTCAATTTCCCGGCCGGATATATATTTATCGATTAATACCGGGTTCTCAATACCCTGTTCAAGTATTATTTGCATGAACTCATCCACGTCATCGTCTGAAAAGGCTATGGTCATATTCTGTCCACCCAGTACATAGGAGGGACGCAGCAAAACGGGATAACCCAGAGCCTGTGCTGCAGCTTTTGCCTCATGCAATGTCCGGACTGAAAAGCCGCGAGGGCGCATAAGATTAAGCTTTTCCAGCAGGGCATCGAAGCGTTGCCTGTCTTCAGCCATGTCTATGCTGTCTGCACAGGTTCCTATTATGTTAATTCCCTTATTATTTAATGTTTTCGTAAGCTTGATGGCTGTTTGACCACCAAAGGCAACAACCACACCAATCGGTTTTTCCTGTTCCAGGATATGAAGGACATCTTCGGGATACAACGGTTCAAAATAAAGCCTGTCGGACATGTCAAAGTCGGTGGATACTGTTTCAGGGTTATTGTTAATAATGACAACCCGGTATCCCAGCTTGCGTAACGCATTTGCACAATGTACCGCAGCATAGTCAAACTCAATACCCTGCCCGATTCTTATCGGACCTGAGCCAAGGACAACAACTGTATCTTTGCTGCCCGAAGCTTCCATTTCAGCTTCGTTTTCACTACCGGCTTCACCGGTATGATAACTGGCATAAAAATAGGGTGTTTGCGCGTCGAATTCTCCGGCGCAGGTGTCAACCATTTTATAGACGGGAGATATGGAGTAATCGGGTATGTGTCCGGTAATTTTCTGAATTGCGTTGTCGGTATAGCCCAGTTTTTTTGCGGTTATGTACTCTTCAAAAGATATGCTGCGGCCACGAACTGAATTTTCGAAGCGTACCAGGTTTTCAATTTT
Organism: Thermoclostridium sp.; assembly: GCA_036562185.1. GTDB lineage: Bacteria > Bacillota > Clostridia > DSM-8532 > DSM-8532 > Thermoclostridium. The sequence goes on along the minus strand of DATCKN010000010.1, from coordinate 33,466 downwards.
GCAGAGGAACCAGCGATCTATTTTTGTCATATCATAGAGTTCATCTACCGGAATATCCCTGCGAAGCGCTTCATATATGAAAAACAGCCGTTCATCCGTAACCTGCTGTATGCCATGCAGTATATCTTCTGTTGACATTTGTTCAATCCTGGGAAGCCTCAATGTATCAGTGGAAAGCTCGGCCCCGCGGACTGCTTTAAGCAATGCTGCTTCAAAACAATCGGCAATGGCCATTACTTCACCGGTCGCTTTCATCTGTGTACCTAAATTCCTTTTAGCATAAGCAAATTTATCAAAAGGCCATTTGGGAAGCTTTACGGTAATATAGTCCAGTGCGGGTTCAAAAGTGGCATAGGTGGTGCCGGTAATGGCATTTTTTATTTCGTCCAGCCTGTATCCGATGGCTATTTTTGTAGCTACTTTTGCAATGGGATATCCGGTTGCTTTTGATGCCAGTGCCGATGAGCGGGAAACGCGGGGATTTACTTCAATTACCGCATACTCGAAAGAATTGGGACTTAACGCAAACTGGCAGTTACAACCGCCTTCAACACCCAATGCTGATACTATTTTCAGCGATGCACTGCGCAGCATTTGATATTCCTTGTCCGAAAGGGTTACTGCCGGCGCTACCACAATGCTGTCACCGGTATGAATTCCCACAGGATCGAAATTTTCCATCGAGCAGACTGTGATTGCATTGCCCAGCCCATCCCGAATAACTTCAAATTCAATCTCCTTCCATCCGGCCACGCTTTTTTCTATCAAAACCTGATGAATTGGCGAAAGGGATAATCCGTTTTTTACGATTTCCAGCAACTCCCGGTCATTTTCCGCGATCCCGCCGCCTGTCCCGCCAAGAGTAAAAGCAGGCCGAACAATGACAGGGTAACCAATCCTGCGGGCATGAAAAAGTGCATCTTCACACGTGTTTGCAACCTCGGAAGGAATACATGGCTCGCCTATGGACAGCATGGTTTCCTTAAAAAGCTGCCTGTCTTCAGAACGCTGGATGCAATCCGGAGAGGAACCCAGCAGGCGTACATTGTGTTTTTCCAAAAAGCCGTCCCTGGCAAGTTGCATGCAAAGTGTAAGGGCTGTTTGCCCGCCCAGGCCGGAAAGTATGCTGTCAGGCTGCTCTTTTTCAATAATTCGCTTGAGCGTGGTCAAGGTGAGCGGTTCGATATAAATCTTATCTGCCATGGCTGGATCGGTCATGATAGTGGCTGGATTTGAGTTGACCAGAATTATCTCGATGCCATCTTCGCGAAGCGCGCGGCATGCCTGTGTACCGGCATAATCAAATTCAGCAGCCTGACCTATGACAATCGGGCCCGATCCAACCACTAATACCCTTTTTATGTTCTTATTTCTTGGCATGGTGAACCTCCATCAGATTTATAAATTCATCAAACAGAAAATCAGTGTCCTGCGGGCCGGCACAAGCCTCAGGATGGAACTGCACCGAAAAGGCGGGAGTGTTTTTATAAATAAGCCCCTCGTTTGAATGGTCGTTTACATTGGTAAACCATTCATCGGCAACTGAAGACTGGATACTGCCTGGAACCACTGCATATCCGTGGTTCTGCGAAGTGATATATACCCTGCCGTTTCGGGCATCACGGACAGGGTGGTTTGCACCCCGGTGCCCAAATTTAAGCTTTTCGGTCTGAAAACCGTTGGCAAGGGCCAGGAGCTGATGCCCCAGGCAAATACCCATCGTAGGAATCCGGTATGGAAGCAGTCCTTTTAGTGTATTGATAACCTCTTTATTATCCTGCGGGTCACCGGGGCCATTGGTTAAAAAAATTCCATCGGGGGAGAGGCTTAGAATCTCATTGGCAGTAGTAATATGCGGAAGGACATATATATCACATTGGCGTTTAAGCAGGGAGCGCACAATGTTTTCCTTTACACCGAAGTCCAATAGTGCCACTTTGTAACGCCCGTCATTGGAAAGATAACGAATTTCTTTTGTACTGACTTCATCAACAGGTCTTTCAATGCGATACTCCTTAATTGCAGCCATGTCAACGTTAACCGGGTCATCCGTAATCATGCCGTTCATTGTCCCCGAACGCCTGAGCACCTTTGTAAGCGCCCGGGTGTCAATTCCATACATTCCCACAATGCCTTGCATTTTAAGGTAGCTGTCAAGGTCAAGTTGGCTGCGAAAGTTGGACGGAGTACGGCAATACTCCTTTACAATATAAGCAGATACACTGATTTTTCTGCTTTCAGCGTCTTCGGGCATTACCCCGTAATTGCCAATCAGGGGAAAGGTCTGCACAACTGCTTGCCCGGTATAGCTTAAATCGGTTAGAGTCTCAACATATCCGGTCATAGCTGTGGTAAAAACAACTTCTGCAATAATGTCCCCTGCTGAGCCAAAGGCTTCACCAGCAAAAATCATTCCGTTTTCCAAAACCAGGTATCGCTTCATGTATAAACATCCCTCCAGTAATATAGCGAGGACAATGTGGATTTATGCCACATGTCTTAAGGCTTTGCCTGTTTATAAAACACAAAGTGGTGCAAGGTTATCTTTTTCTGCTGAAACGGTTTAAATTGCTAAGCAATTTCTTCGGTTGCTTTAACAGGCATTTTTTCAAAGTAACTTTTATGTATCCCGTTCCAGATTTTTGTTTTGTATTCACCGGTAAAACAAGCCATACAATATTTTTTACAGCCGGTTTCATCCGCAAGATAGGGTAAATGCTCCACACTTAAATACCCCAGAGAATCCACGCCAATAATCCCGGCGATTTCATCCACCGTGTGCTTGCAGGCGATTAAGTTCTTCTGTGAATCGATATCAGTACCGTAATAACACGGATATATAAAAGGCGGGGCAGTAATGCGCAAATGTACTTCTTTTGCGCCTGCATCCCGCAATAGTTTTACAATTCTTGCGCTTGTGGTGCCGCGGACTATTGAATCGTCAACCAGAATAACGCGTTTTCCCGAAACCGTGGCGCCGACAGGATTCAATTTTATCTTCAGAAGCTCTTCACGCATTTTCTGGACAGGTGAGATAAAGGTTCTCCCAATATATTTATTTTTTATAAACCCTATGCCATAAGGAATATTACAGGCATTCGCAAACCCAATGGCACCGTCAATGCCCGAATCGGGTACACCAACAACAATATCTGCATCAACAGGATGATCCTTAGCCAGGAATGCTCCCGCACGGAGTCTTGCCTGATGAACAGAGCATCCGTCAATCACAGAATCAGGGCGCGCAAAATAGATGTATTCAAAGATGCACAGCGCCTCTTCGGCTTTGTTGCAGTTGGTTTCAATGGAGTGGACTCCGCTTTTGTCAAACACAACTATCTCTCCGGGGCGGATATCCCGGACAAACTGGGCATCAACTGCGTTCAAGGCGCAGCTTTCAGATGCAATAATATAAGTGCCTTCCGAAGTCAATCCGTAGCAAAGGGGACGAAAACCATGTTTGTCCCGCACTGCGAGCAGCTTATCTTCTGTCATCAGAATGAGAGAGTAAGCCCCTTCCAGCGTGTCCATCGCTGAAAGCACCGCATCTTCAATTTCGGGCTTCCGGATGCGTTCGTTGGTAATTACATAGGATATAACTTCGGTATCACTGGTGGTGTGAAAAATTGCTCCGTCCATTTCAAGAGACCGTCGAAGCTGAAAAGCATTGACAATATTGCCGTTATGTACTATAGCCATGCTGCCTTTAAGATGCTTTATCACAAGCGGTTGTGCATTTGTACGGCTGGAATTTCCCGTGGTGCCATAACGCACATGCCCAACCGCCATATATCCGGACCCCAATGAATCAATTGCCTTTTCGGTCAGTACTTCATTGACAAGACCAACATCTTTATGCAGATGGAATTCATTGCCGTTGCTTACTGCTATGCCGCAGCTTTCCTGACCTCTATGCTGGAGGGCATATAATCCGTAATAGGTTAGCAGGGCAACATTTTCTTTTTTTGTGGAGTATACACCGAAAACTCCACATTCTTCATGGAGCTCATGCATGGTTTTTCCCCCTTGATCGAAGGTTTATCATAATTATTTATAATGCAGTGGCAGGCTGCATTGGATTTTAAAATTCTTATCATTTATTTAGCTGATGTATTGGAGCAGCAAGATACCCCAAAAATGCATAAAAAAAGAACAAAGGAGTGCCCACATTATGACATGTATCAGAACTCCTTTGTTCTTATTTATACTATATACCTGAAACAGGTAATTTGTCAATAGAAATGAAGGATTAAGATTCAGAGCATTCAATTTAAAGGATAATAACGTATCTTAGGAATTTCATCGACAACTTATAACTAAAGTGCAAAATATCATGAAAACAAGGGTATGAATTTTCCCTGTTAAAGACTGCCTTCCCATAACAGTTTTTAATTATGCAGTAAAACCCTTTGAAAAATTCAGTAACGCAGTAAAACCGACACCATTCCTGAATTCTTTTTAAGACATACCGATAGTTCTTTTAAAGGCCCTTCTGGAAGTTTTATCATTATGAACAAGATCGTAAGGCTATCCCCTGAATGGATAAACCGGGTTTTTTAACAGGGTGGAGGCTTAATCAATCCTAGCCTTTTTTAGATAATTTTGCATGGAAAAAGACCGGTAAAAGCAAACTATTTGTTCCTGTACATTTTCCGGTATTGAAGAGGTGTAACCCGGGAAAATTTCTGGAATACCCTGTAGAAATGCTGTGCATTGTTAAATCCGCAGTCATAATATATGCTTGTTATATCCCTGTCAGTTTCTTTGAGCAGTTTCTGGGCTTCTATAACTCGGCGGTACTGGATATACTCAGTTACCGAAAGGCCGGTTTTTTTCCTGAACAGATGGCATAAATAGTATTTGCTTGTATAAAAGCTGCTGCTCAATTGATCCAGATTAATAGGAGTCATATAGTTCTGGTCAATATGCCGGACAACATTCTGTATCATATTTGTGCCTTTGGACAGCTTCTGCGTTGGAGTTTCTGCCATGAACAATTCATGCAAACGGATGAGAAGCAGTAACAGGTTTGACAGTACCTGTGCCCTGGATGTATCGTCAAAAGGCTCATGCCCATAGCCGGTTGCGCGGTATATGGCTTCAAAGTATGATTGCAGCTCTGAACGATTTCTTATATTGGGGCGGATTTTTCGGTAAGGAACGGAATAAAGCTGATCAAACAACCCCTCCATGTTGGTTGCCCTAAGCAATGGAAGAAGGTAATCCTTTTTAAAATGCACTACATAACGGATATAATGGGGAGTAGCGTTATACATAATATGATGAATATCATACTCATTAATAAAGAATACATCCCCGTCATTGATTCTGTATTCATAATCCTTAATGAAAATTCGCAAATCGGCTTTTTCATACAGGGCTATTTCGTAAGAATCATGATAATGATGTATTGATGTTGCCTGATCGATCCTGGTGTCACTATAGCTGATGCGAAAATCCGGTGAGCTGAAAAATTCAATTTTGTTTTCCATATACATCCCCCGTTGCCGCCTTTGCAACAATGTCTATATTCTAGCATAACCCATGATATCATACAAGATTGGTACTGCTGCCAAAAGAGGCTGTCCTGTATAATGTTTCAAAAGAAAGAGCCGGAATAGCTGGCCGCTTTACAACAGACATTACGAATGAGTAAAAAAAACAGGGCTGCCTCATTGATAATGACATCTTTGAGACAGCCCCTGTTTGCGTTTTAAATCTTCACTTTTACCACAATTTTTTTTACGGCTGATTGCCCGCCATGCATGCACTTTGGCTTGTGTCCGTCCCATGGATACAGGATGGCATACATCCCGTCAGTTAAGCAGATGTCCATACCGGGTTGATTTTCATAGAAAGTTATATCTTTTTCAGAATTATAACCTGTACCGGACATGAGGGCTTTTCTTGGCGCATAGCCGATAACTTCCTTTCCCCGGACAATATATTGAATGTCAATATATTCATCGTGAGTTTCCCATTTGCATTGATCCGGCGGGACGGTGGTATAGGATTGCACCAAAGCATATACCTGGTTCCCGTCAATGTCATAACGCCCGTCTTCTTTTTCATTTTGATGAAATTCCCGGATAAACTGAAAGGCTTTATTAAAGTTGGCATGCAAAGCTTCATATATTTTAGCATTTTCCAGTGAGTCAATAACCATATGTTCAACTCCTTTGCGAATTGGTTGTGCTTTTTTACTGTTTTTATCATATATCAGAACTATATACCGGGCAATAGCCGGGAACCGATAATGGTTATGAAAATCCATGAATAGATATAAACTTGACAATGATGGAATGCATGTGTAAAATATTAAAAATTATGTATTGTCTGGTTAACTCCGGTGTTACGATGGTACGGCACGATGATACCGCCAATAAAGCTTCTTTATCTGCCAAAACTGTACCTGGGATAGAATGCCGCGCGGTCACCGGATGGTGATTCGGTGTTTTTTTATTATTCAGTTAATTTCTGTTTGAATGGGATGATATAATTGAACAGGATTGAAGAATATTACAATTACCGTTACGATGAATGGGGAAGGCTTTTAAGGCATCGGATTGAATATGAAATGACAAAAAGAGCATTGGACAAGTACATATCGCCAAATTCATCCGTACTGGACGTTGGCGGCGGACCCGGAAGATACAGTATTTATCTGGCGCAAAAGGGCCATGAAGTTACTCTTGTTGATTTTTCTGAAAAACTGGTGGAACAGGCTGCTGAAAATTCAAAAAACGCCGGGGTTACACTGAAGGATTGCATTCATGGCAATGCCCTGTATCTGGATAAAATACTGCCAGACAGGCAATTTGACGCCGTCCTGTGTATGGGGCCCATGTATCACCTGCTGGAAGAATCAGAGCGGAGACAAGCCATCGAACAATGCATGATCAAATTAAAAGCAGGAGGCATTCTTATTGTTTCTTTCATTTCAGCTTATGCACCCTTACTGGATTGCCTGGGCCATTTCCCTGAGGCTGTTTTGAAGGACAAAGACAATCTTTTAGGATATTTAAATGACGGCAGGCATGTCGCTGAACCTGATGACGCTTTTACCGATGCGTACTTTTTTAATCCGATGGAAATAGACAAATTCATGGCTGATTTTAAACTTGACAAAATAAGGATTTTTGCCACCGATTGCTATGCGCCCCTGGTTGAAGGTAAATTAATGGAACTTCCCGAAGAAATATTCCAGAGCTGGATAGACGTTTTTGAACAGATTTCTGCGAACACTGAAATTTTGGGCTGCTGTGAGCACATTCTTTATATCGGCAGGAAAGTGTGAGTTTCAAATTGAAGGATCATGGCCGGCCTGTTTCAAAAGCAACAACTCCTTACATGATTACAGCAAGTAAAAAACATGGTATAATAAATCCCAGTAAGGAGGTATGTTTTTGAACCGATTGTTCATTGCAAAAGGTAAAGACCCATTAAAGATGACCCTTGATCTTCTGAACAGGATGAATCCATTAAAGGACAGAAGCAAGGATATCAATATCGGTATAAAGCCAAACCTTGTCTGCTCTTCACCGGCAAGTGAGGGTGCTACCACACACCCTGAGATAGTGGAGGGTATAATCATTTACTTGTTGGATAACGGGTATAAAAACATAAAGATTATTGAAAGTTCCTGGGTTGGCGACAGTACTAAAAGGGCTTTTGAGGTATGCGGCTATGAAGATATATCAAAAAAGTACAATATTCCGTTATTCGATCTGAAGGATGACGACTATGTAACCAAATCATACAAGGGCGTTGACATCCAAATCTGCAAAACCGTATTGGACTTGGATTATCTAATAAATGTACCGCTGATAAAAGGGCATTGCCAGACAAAAATTACATGTGCGTTGAAAAACCTGAAAGGTCTAATTCCGGATAAGGAAAAAAGAAGATTCCATACAATTGGCCTGCATAAACCAATTGCATACCTTAATACTATGATAAAACAGGATCTTATTATTGCTGATGGTATTTGCCCCGATCCTTATTTTGAAGAAGGAGGCAGGCCTGCCAGGTTAAACATGATAGTAGCGGGTTTCGATCCGGTTTTAATGGATTCATATGCAGCCAGGGTTCTTGGTTACGAACCCGATGATATAAAATATATCGGGCTGGCGAGGGATGAGGGCGTGGGAAACTATATAAACGCCGGTACCGAAATGGTATATATCTATGGAGAAGATTCTTCAGGAAAATCTGATTTTAAAATAGTACCCAAAGAAAAGAAGTATCTTAAAATGATCGATGAAGCCGACGCATGCTCTGCATGCTACAGCAACCTTGCAAGTGCTATGGATAAACTGAATGAAATGGGGCTTACCGACAATATTGCCGATCAGATATGCATAGGCCAGGCCTACAGGGGCTATAAAGGATATCTTGGAGTAGGAAACTGTACATCCTGTTTTGAAAAATACCTGCCTGGATGTCCTCCAAAGGTTGAAGACATAATTAAGTTCCTCAGTGAACTGAACAACAAATAGAAACTATCGGGTCCGCAATGGAATTACGGACCCGGTAACAGTATTCACCATGATTTGTACGGGTGGCTGGCCAGATAAGAGTTTCTGTATCGGCGATCAAATGTAACTTCCTCACCAATAAAACCAGGCACAGGGAATTCCTGATCTTCGGATTCCAGCTCAATTTCAGCGACGATCAAACCTTCATTCTCTTTCAGAAATTCATCGATTTCCCAGGTAAATCCTTTATATTCAACTTTGTATCTGTATTTTTCAATAATTGGCTTTCGGCACAGCTTCTCCAGCATTTCATCGGCGTCTTTAACCGGAATGTCATATTCATACTCCAGCCGGGAAAACCCGGTACTTGGGCCTTTTATTGTAAGATAAGCCCTGTCTTCAACAATACGCACACGTACAGTAATGCCGGAATCTTTGGATAAATAACCTTGTCTGAACAAGATACCCCTTGCAAGACTTTTGAATGATAAGTCTTTTACAAGAAATTTCCTTTCTATTTCTTTTGCCATACTGACTCCAAAACAATTAAAGTTATTTTTTATTATATTGTGATTTTTTATTAAACCTGCTAACCCGGATATGTCCAGATACCACGTATCAGCAATATTTCCATATCCAGATGAATTACTGATATTATAACACAATGCTTTATAATGGCAAACAGGAGTTTAAACAGGGCAATATACCTTAATTATTTGAAATGGCAGCGCAACAAAAAAAAACAGGGGGAGACTGTGAAGTTCCCCTCCTTTAGCTGGTTTTATATCATGAATAATTTTTTATTCAAAGAATTCTTCATATTTAGCTTTGCGTTCTTCCTGGATTGCACGGGCACCTGAGTCCATATACTCCCCGTAATAGCGTTCCCATACCGAGTCGAACTCTTCGGGCTTGCAGGTAATAACATTGGCAAACAGTACATCGCGTTTTTCTTTAAGTACCTGCCCCATACCTTCTTCGGACTTGATTTCTCCTACATTGAAATTCTTCGGGGCAAAGCCATCCCTGTTGGCGGTTATAAAGGCTTTTTCGATAAACCTGGCATCTACACCTGCATATCCAAGGGCCAGTGATCTGGCGGTAAGTCCAGGATCACCCAGGTCAAGGCCATTAATGGTAATTGTGTAGTCGATGTTATTAACCGAGTTCATGATCTTTTCGCCCTGGACAGATAAGATTTTTATTGCACCGTCGGGCATTACTTCATGTGTAACACCTTCTTCTCCGATCTGCAGGAATTTTCGGTTTTCAAACTTGGAAATCCAATCCAGATACAGTAAAGAAGCCAGGGGCTCTTTGTTGGTTTTTGGGAAGAATACTTTACGGTCTACGTTTGAATAAGTAACTTTCTTGTATTTACCTGCATCATTTTTGAAAGGATCAATGGCTATAAATGCGGCTTCGGGGCCAACCATTCTCTGAAGGGTTCCATGTATGCCTTGTTCGGCGTCGCGATACGGATAATCCCAGTTGTGCATGAAAGATCCTACATAACCGGCTTTTATCAGATTATCCTCGGTTGTATCCCCCTCTTTATACAGTGCAAAATCTTTCCAGATAAGCCCATTGTTATACCATTCGTTGAGCTTGCGTATGGCTTCCTTTACACCCGGCCATTGCAACTGCCTGTCGTCAAAACCCAAAACGTAAAGATCCTTATCTGAAATATTATCCGGAACATATGATACCATCATGTTATTAGCTCTCCAGCCAACATCGAAGCTTATGGAGAAGGGAATTATCTTATCTGCATCTTTACCAAGAAGCAATTCGGCATTGTTTTTAAATGCATAGAGCATGTTCTCAAATTCTTCAAGGGTTGTAGGTTCATTCAGGTTGAGTTTCTTTAACCAGTCCTCACGGACAAATGTATTAATCCTTGGAATTTGAGCTCTTATAGCTTCAATAGCCCAAAGTGTTCCGGTTTTAGGATCCCGGTCGTAATAAATATTCTCATCACCTAAAAGATCCCACAGGTTTTTAAGCAAAGGCTTATATTCTTCAAGCAGCGGGGCGAGGTCAATAACGCCGCCCATATTTGCATAGGTCTGGATTGTCGGATAACTGTAAGTTACACAAATATCAGGAGCGTCACCCGCAGCGAGCAGGTTGTTCAAAACATCACTCTCGGTCCAGCGGGGAACAGGCACAAAAGTAACCTCAACGTTATGGTCCCTGAGCATACCTTCCTTAATAAAATCTGTGTAAAAGTTGTCTTCAGGTTTACTGCCGCCGTCATTACTGCGATCATAAATCTCAACTGTGATCTTTCTTGTTTTGGTAAATCTGCCGTCAACGATTTCGGGTTCACTTGCCGGGGCGCTTGTTGCAGGCGTAGCTGATGATGAATCAGGTGCTTTTGTCGGTTCATGGGATGAAGGCGCTGAAACCGGAGAACAGCCCACAAGGAGTGTTAAAATCATGATAGAAACAAGCATAAGAGACAGTGTTTTCTTCATAACAATCCTCCTTAATCTTTTATTTTTTGACACACTGTGTCTTGAGAGCAAAATTATTCTTTTATTGAACCCAGGGTTACACCTACAATAAAGTATTTCTGAAGCCATGGATAAACCAAGAGGATGGGGACGGTGGCGAACATAACGGTTGCTGCCTTGATACTGTCTGCAAGCCCAGGTTTGGTGAAACCTTCCTGTGTTGAAACCTCAATACTGGTAACATTGTTTAAAATATTGTAAAGCAATAGCTGGATTGGCCAATATTCCCTTTTGTTATTCATGAACATCAATGCATCCGAAAAGCCGTTCCACCGCCCGACGGCATAGAACAGCGAAAGTGTTGCTATAACAGGGGTTGACAGAGGCAGGTAAATACTTATTAATATTCGTATAGGACCTGCACCGTCTATCTCTGCGGATTCTCTCAAACTTTCAGGAATTCCATAGAAAAAGCTGCGCATGATTATCATGTTGAATACGCTAAGACAGTATGGAATAACAAGTACAGCAGGCCTGTTCAGCAGGTGAAGATCCTTAAGCAGCAGGTATAACGGGATTGTTCCTGCATTAAAATACATGGTAAAGATAATAAGTGCGTTAATGAAGCGTTTTCCCTTAAGATTATCATAAGTAAGAGGATATGCGCAGATGGTGGTCATTATCATCGATAAACAGGTTCCAATCACGGTTATAATGGCAGTCCATACCAGCGACCATGTATATTTCGGATCATCAACCACCATTTTGTACGAGTCAAAATTCAAACCTTTCGGCAACAGTAAAACTTCATTCCGAATCAATGCATCTGTAGAACTTAACGAACGTGACAGGACATTAATCATTGGCAGTAAACATGCCAAAATCAGCAGGAAACAGAAAAATGCCACGATCAAGTCTCCGATTTTTGTTTTTTTCGACTTAACCATAGTCATACCCCCTTACCAGATTCCACGCTCGCCGAATTTTTTAGCCAAAGCATTTGCAGCAAACAGGAAAATAACGCATACAACAGACTGGAATATTCCCACTGCCGTTGTAAGAGAGAACTGCAGTCCTTTTATACCGTAAGCATAAACATAAGTGGAAATAACATTGGATACTTCGGTGACCAAATTATTGCTCAGAGCGTATGGACGATCAAACTCGCTTCCCAAAATTCGTCCCAGGCTTAAAATAAGGAGGGTAATAATGGTTGGTCTTAAGCCGGGCAATGTGACATGCCAGATTTTCCTGAAACGGCCTGCCCCGTCAATTTCAGCTGCCTCATATAGTTCTGGATTTATTCCTGTAATAGCAGCGAGATAAATTATTGTATTCCATCCGACGCTTTGCCAAACGCCCAGAAAGACATATGTCCATACCCAATGAACGGGATCATTCAGGAACGGAATGGGCTCAAAACCCAAACGGTCCAGTACGATATTTACAAGTCCGGATGTTGGGGTAAAAAGCTGTTTGGCCAGGCCGGAAATGATTATCCATGATAAGAAGTGGGGCATGTAGGCGACGGTTTGGGTAAAGCGTTTAAAACGTTTATAAGGTAATTCATTAAGAAGAATGGCTAATATTATCGGTGCCGGGAAGCCAACGAGCAAATCAAGGAAATTCAGCATTATTGTATTACGGAGTGCAAGAAGGAAATCGCGGTTGGAAAATGCTTTGATAAAATACTCAAATCCGTAGTTGTCTGCCCATGGCATTTCCCAGGGACTTTGAACAATACTGTACTTTTTGAATGCAATTTGTATATACGTCATCGGTATGTATTTAAAAATAATGAAGTACGTAACGGGTAAAAGCAATAAAAGATAAAGCGTCCAATAACGTTTTACATAATTAATGGTTTTTTGCACCGTTTTGGGTGACGGTTTTGCCGAACTTGTTTTCATAGCCGTACCCCCTTATAACATATTGTATTCACCTAAATCAGTTAAATTGTACTTGTATTGAACATAATTAACCTGTACCTTCAAAATTAAATATAACTAACCCTGTTTTCGGATTAAGGTTATCCCTAACTGGATCACACGCAAAAAATAAACATGCTTAATAAAGTATATGGATGAAATGCAAATAAAATACACAAAATCAACAATACAAGTTTTGATTTTGTATAAGTTATGCAATGACCTGTAATGACATATTAGTTTAACTTTACTGGAAAACAAACAGAAAAGTGATCGTAATAAATGATGAAATAATGTTAATAAAACAGAAACATAGTACAAATTAAATACAGGTAATAAGACACTTGTAATTTCAACTTGCATAAATTTATAATAATGGAAGTAAAGGTTAAAAGGTGGGTATGAATTTGGCTCACAATCATAAATACATGCATATAGTTGATTGGGCAGCCGGGCAAATTACTTCGGGTATATATACTCCAAATGACAAGTTTCTTTCGGAGTCAGAGCTCTGCGATAAATTCCGCTGCTCCCGCCAAACAGTACGTCGCGCGCTTGAAGTTCTTGAACAGCGTGGTTTAATCACCAGAATACAGGGTAGTGGTACATATGTTTCCCCTGCATCAAATTTACATAAAGAACCCAGAAAAGCAGGTAAAGGAACGCCTATGACGATAGGCCTGATTTCCACATTTATGGATAATTACATTTTCCCAGGCATAGTACGCGGTATTGAGAGGGTTTTTTCAGAAGAAGGCCTGGCTTTGCAACTTGCATCCACAAGTAACCTGGTTGCAGGAGAAAAAAAGGCTTTGCATTTGATGATGGACAGAAAACTTGACGGACTTATTGTTGAGCCTACAAGAAGCGCACTGCCATGTGTAAATATAGATTTATACAAAAGAATAATTCAGATGGGGATACCTCTAATATTTATAGACTCATTCTATCCCGAACTATCCATACCATATGTTGCACTTGATGACGTAAAGGCGGGATATGAAGCCACTGAGTATCTTATAAAAATGGGACACAGAAATATCTCAGGAGTATTTCCACATAGCAACAGGCAGGCCCACCTGAGATATCTTGGCTATGTTAAAGCGCTTAGCGATTATGGTATTCAAATGCACGATGATCGTATTTGTTGGTTCTCAAGGGAGAATATGAGGCAAATACTTTATGGGAATTCTCTTTTGGAAGCATTGTCTACTTCTACGGCAGTACTGTGTTACAATGATGTAACGGCAATGATGCTTATTGATTCTGTGCAAAAAAAAGAAAGAACCGTTCCAGACGATTTATCGGTTGTAGGAATTGATAATTCTGAGCTTTCGGTATTCACCAATCTTACAACTGTTGCTCATCCTGCAGAGCAATTAGGTGAAGCTGCTGCGAAGCTTTTATTATCAATGATAGGCGGCTCGGAGGGAAAGAATATTCTATTTCCTCCCCGTTTAGTGGAGCGTGGTTCGGTCAGAAAGCTGACAGAAGACCGAGTAACGGGATAAAATGATATGAAACTTATGGACAAGCATAAAATATTATGGTAGCCTGACTGTAATGGAATAATTTGCGCAAGGATATATTCAACTCAGGAAATAAGTGCTTTACAATTCCAATTCATATAGAAAGGGTATGATGCATATGAATACAGGTATGATCATACGTGAATTCCAGTATCCAGGCAAGGATGAAAAAAGCATCAACGCTTATTCATGGGAGAATGTTAATCAGGTTAAAGGTGTTGTTCAAATTTTTCACGGCATGTCAGAGCATGCTTTGCGGTATAATCATTTTGCTTCGTTTTTGAATGAAAATGGATTCATAGTTTTTGCGGATGATCACCGCGGCCACGGTAAAACCGCTGTTAGTCCGAATAAACTGGGTATAATAGGAAATGATGGCTTCAATATGATAGTTGAAGATGAATACTGCCTTTACAAGTTAATCAGAGAAAAGTACCCTGATAAACCTGTTTTTGTACTGGGCCACAGCTTTGGCTCATTTATCGCCCAGGAATACATAACACGTTATGGAAGAGAAATCTCAGGAGTAATATTATCCGGTTCGGCATGTCAGGCAGGAATTGATATTACCCTGGGAAGGCAACTGGCGTCCATTCAGAGAAAACTGTTTGGAGAGGAAAAGAAAGGATATCTACTCAGTAAATTAAGTTTTGGCAGTTATAACAGGAAAATTCCGGATGCTGAGCATGAATTTGCATGGCTTAGTACAGATGAGGAAGAGGTTATAAAATACGAGCAGGATCCGCTTTGTGGAGCAGTGGTATCCATCGGCTTTTATTATTACATGCTAAAAGCGTTTAAAACTCTTTATTCCGAAGATAAGCTTTCCAAAATTCCGGCAGGTTTGCCTGTGCTTATAGTGTCTGGAGAGGAAGACCCTGTAGGAGCTTATGGCAAAAAGGTCAGGAAATTATTTGAGCTATATGAAAAACAAGGGCTTAATAATATTAAAATTAAGTTATATCCCGGGATGAGGCATGAAATACTGAACGAGCGGAATAAGATTGAAGCTTACCATGATATACTCAATTGGCTTATTCAAAATGTATGAAGCTGTTCGTAAATATCGTGTCAGCGGTTTTATTACTTTAATCTGATGCCAGATAATGGGCTGCTTTTTGCATTATAATGCAAAAAGCAGCAAATCCAGAGGAACTCCTTTAAGAGTAAAACCTATTAAGATATAAGTTACGGTTATAACCAGCAAACCGGGGATATATGCCAAAATTCCAGGTATAAGCTTATTGTCTGAATGTAATACATGTTTTTCTGTTTTGGAAGTATTTCGTACAAATGCCCAAATAAGGCCTGCAAGCGCAGCAGCACAAAATACCGCACCTGCTGTCCATACCCCGATTACGGCCAGTTTTTGAAATGAGGACAAATTATCAAGCATGGTAAAATAATCGTTCAGATAATTTTCACCTGACTGCATCGCTGACATACCCGAAGGGGATATTTTTCCTGATATATAACTAATTAATACTGCAAGGGTGTTGTTGGTAAAATGTGCAAACATCCCGGCAAACAGTGAGTCGGTGCGATAAACGATGAAACCTATAAGCATTCCCAAAAGAAATGTACCTACAAGTTTTTGAAAGTCCATGTGGAACAGCCCGAACAAAAAGGCTGTTATTGTAATTGAAAATAAAACTCCAAATTTTTCGAAGCTTCGCTGAATAACTCCCCTAAACATGACTTCTTCACAAATGCCGGCAGATCCCCCGATTAGCAGAATATTCACAATCAAAGGAGTTTCACTGATTGGAAGCGCAGCTACAATGACTTTACCGAAAATTGATTTGATTATCCAGAGATTTACTAAATTAATAATTGCAACAATCCACATTGAAAATGCAATCATTGAAAAAATAATGAAAAGATTCAGGAAGCTTACGCGGTTAAGTCTTAGAACTTGCTTCAGATTATATTTTCTTAATATAAGCAGTAAAAGTGAAGGGGCCAATATTATTATGAACTCTGTTATAAGTATCCCTGTATTAAAATTTTTTTTCTGAACATATGAACCTAAAGTTATCAGCAATAATGCAACAACAGAAAAAAGGAGACCTGTTTCAACCAAACCGGGAGCTTTTGTGATATTAATTTTTATATTGCTATTCATATTGTCCATATAACTCACTCCAGACCTGACCATAAATTATATAATAAGGATATAAAATAGTATATCAGATAAGAACAAAAAATTAAAATGTATATAAAAAGATTGCTTGTTTAGTGAGGCTGTAAAAAAGCTGCCTTCAGAATTTGAGGCAGCTTTAAGTTTAATAATGGTTTTAATTTTTATATTACCTGATAACTCTTCTTGCCGTGAAGTAAGTTCTGCTGTAATAACCCGAAGCCAGCGAAGATGTTTTAACAACATGTCCCGTTGAAGGTGCGTGTACAAATTCACCGTTGCCGACGTATATTCCCACGTGGTTTACTGTTTTACCGTCAGCAGCGAAGAAGACCAAATCGCCATATTGCAGGTTGTCTTTTGAAACATAAACACCTGCTTTTGCCTGATCTCTTGATACCCTGGGCAGCGATATTCCAATTTTACCATATAACGTGTATACCAAACCTGAACAATCATAGCTGCCAGGACCGGTTGCACCCCATTGGTAAGGCTTACCCATTTCCTGAGGTATCAGTGTTTTTAACTGTTCTGTCAGGTAAGTTCTGCTGTCTCCGCGTGAAGATATTTCATATGATTCAATATATTGTCCGTCAAATTCTTCATACATCCTTTTCAATAGAGCAATTGCTTCTTCCTTTGAGGTGTACCTGCCGGGTTCAAACTTTTTGTTGCCAAATCCGTTAATGATACCTGCATTGGTCAGATATAATACTTCCCTTAAAGCCCAGTCTGAAATTTCTTCCTGGTCCGAAAACATGTATTCATTTATATTTGAAAAATCCATTCCAGGCTTTGCAGCCTTCAATGTGCGGTACAGCATAACCGCAATTTCTTCCCTTGTTGCAGTATTGCCTGGTGCAAACCTTTTATTGCCTACACCGTTAACAATTCCAATTTTATTGGCTATCATAACGCTTTCATTCTGCGTATCCGTGAAAGGATTTGAGTTAATTTCAGGCAATTCACTGCCGCTGAGTGATTTGTAAAGTTTTACAACCAGCTCGCAAAATTCTTCCCTTGTAATGTAGCTGGTATATCCACCCATAACTTTACCGGTAAGCAAATTATATTCGCTGGCTTTAACTATTTCGGCTTTCGCCCAGTCGCTTGCTCCATTAAGGTTTATGCTTTGCTGCGCAAAGGATGTAACGCTCGATAAAATGCCCAGTGATATAACTGTGGAAAAAAAGAACATCTTTCTGCTTTTTTTTGTCATTTATATCTCCTTTCATGAGGTTTTCAGCGAAAAAACTTTATATCCGGTACAGATTAAGTTTATTTTCAGTACAGCCATGGGTAAAGCATAAGAAATTTGCTGGATATATGTTATCAGGAAAGAAATATCAAAACAAATTTCCATTTATCTGGCAAAACAGTAACCCGAAGGCAATATTATGTTAACATAATAGTATGCACGATTGATTACAGTTATGTTAAATATAAGTTACGTTAATAATATAACGAATTGAAATAATGGCCGCCGCCCCACATATTAAGTACGGGGCGGCACATATTTACCAAAACAGGAGGTAGTAAACAGATGTTTTATAGATAAAGGATTTCCCCGGATTTAATTTTAACCGGCTGCCTGTCAACGCTAATCCAGACATCAATGGCAGAAACGTTTTGCACAATCTTTCTGTCAACACTGAATTTAAGGTTTCTCAAAGCCTTTATATAATCCATTATTTCAATATTTGTTGCATACCATACCGAATCATCAAAAGAAACGGTTTTGCAAAACTCTTTAATCAAATCCCAGTTCTTATCTTTTTCAAATTCAAAGCTATGGCCCCAGACATAGAACAGCGTTAACTGCTCCCAGGGTAACGTTTTTTTGAAACTTTTGTATTTTTCCAGAATGTTTTCATTATGGTGGCATGTAGGGTGCCATGTCAGGAAATTTGAAGGCAGCCCAAACCGGTGAGTTGACACCACGGTTCTGGAATATTCTATGCCAAGAGCAGGAAGCATTTTGGCCAGCTCTTCATTGTAATCACCGAAAGGATAGGACATGCCACGTACAGGGTAGCCTGCCAGCGATTCAAGATTCTTCCTGTCTTCTAAAATTTCAGTTATAATCTCTTCATTTGATATCTGGGTAAGAAATGGGTGGGTCAAAGTATGCACAGAGACTTCATGTCCTTTGTATAATTCTTTTATTTCCGTGGCATCAACAAATTGCTTCTTGCCAAAATTCCCGGAATTTAAGTGAAAAGTCCCTTTTATGTTATATTCATTTAATATGCCCACCAGTTCCCTGTCGAAAATCTGCCCGTCGTCATAGCTCAAGGTTAAAGCTTTCTGCTTACCCTCAGGGTATCGGAAGCTTATAGTCCTCATATGAATCATCTCCTTAAGGTATAATTATACTAAAAAGTTAATTTTTTTGCATTAGCCGTTTTGTTAAAATTTTGAAGGTTACTTAATGGCAGCGGAATAAATGAACTGAAGCCGTATGAGCCGGAGTGGTCATACGGCTTTGTGATATTATTGAGGTGGAAGTTTTGGGGATTTTAATATAAAATTACTTTTTGATCAGGGCGTTCAGTTCGTCGAGTACAGGCTGAACAACCTGCATTTTTTCTTCCACCCACGCTTTCCAGTTCGCTTCAAGATTGCCTTCTTTCAGTATTATTTGTGCGTACTCTGTTGCATAGTCAAAAGATACTTTCCTGCGTGACGGTGAGTCATGGAAAAATGATGTCCAGTCAGTCGGAACAAGAGTTGTCGAGTCGGAAAGTCTGGAGCGCAGTTCATACTGACGCTTTGTTCTTTCCCTGTAAGATTCAGGATATGATGGGTTAATCATATCAAAGTCATCCGACAAAATCAGCATGTTTATATATAATGGCATGATAGACGGGTATTTTGAGTCAACCGTCTGTCCCGCAGGCATTAACGTCCTGAAACCACCATCTGCTGTTTCTTCCCAATCCACACCTTTAATGCCCATTCTGAGAATGTATTGGCCTTCCTGTGTACATGAGTAATCGAATATGTCCATGATACGTTCGAATTTTTCGTCATCCATTTCCGGGGAGAAAATATTGGCAGTCCAGAAATTGATAACCTCAGGGTGATGATATTTGCCGTCATTGCCTAATACGGCTGCAAAATGCATTGCTTTTTCAGGATCAAGCCCAAGATTTTGTTTAAGCTGTGCCCCGTATATATTCTGATAATATGCCAGACCGCCTTCACAGGTAATTGCAGCAGTACCGGCCACATAGAAATCTTCAATGTCTTCATTTTGCTTTAGAGTATAGAATTCCGGGTGCAGCAGACCTTCCTTATAAGCCTGTTGATATAGTTTCAATCCTTCCAGAGTTTCAGGGTCCGCGGGTCCCCACTTGTATTTGCCGTCTTCGCCAATATAGAAATCAGCAGGCGATTGGCTATGCGCATAGACTGCCCATGGGAAAAGGAAAGCCATGTTACCAGTCCGTACTTCAATAGGCACAAGTTTGTCGCCAACGTTGCCAGGATCTTTCTCCTTTATTTGACGAGCTATATCCATAAGTTCGTTAATTGTATATGCATCCTTTATTTCTATTCCTATTTGCTCCATCCAGTCTTTTCTCATGTAAACTCCCATATGGTTTGGAAGCACTTCAGAAGGTTTGTTCATTGCAAATCTAGGTTTTGGCAGGCAGTATGTACCGCCGAATAATTCATCCAGTTTTGGGCCTATTACAGTACTTTCATAAGCTTTAGCAATATTAGGCCACCTGGTTTTCCAGTCGTCAGGAAGTTTCCGTATAAGCTCTTGCTCAACATATGCGGCATATTCACCATGCACATAATTCCATGTTGCTATATCAGGCATATCACTGGAATTGATCCAGATTCGCAATTTTTCAGCCCAGTTGTCCCAAGTCAGTGGAATCATATTCCATTCAATGTTAAACTTTTCGCACCATTGCTGTGAAAATTCATCGGCATTATAATCGGTTCCTTCATTAACCATAACGCTTGCCCAGTCGATCACCATTTTCTTACTGTACTTATCGGTTGTTGTATCGGTTTTGGCTGAGCCTGGCCCCGAAGATTGCTGCACAGGTTGGGCCGGAGAATCATTTTTGCTATTGCATCCCGCGGTAAATGTCAGCAGAAGGACAGCAGCAATAATAAAGCTTACAGTTTTTCTCATTACAATACCTCCTTTGAATTTTTATAAAAAGTTCTATTATACCGGTTGCCCGGTTTTTTACTAAGATTTTATTGCACCGATAAGCACTCCTTTTACGAAATGTTTTTGAAGAAATGGAAAAATGCACATTACAGGAAGCATGGTAAATACCACGGCACACATTTTAAGACCGTTGGTAAACTTAAATTCTTCAAGAATTGCTCCAGAGCTTGCTGCATGGGCACGAACCTGCGAATCAATAACTATACTCCTTAAAATCAGCTGAAGAGGCTGTAAATTTGCATCTCTTATGAAAATCATCGAGTAATACCATTCATTCCATCTGTCAACAGAATAAAATAACGTGATTGTTGCGATAATTGGCATGGAAAGAGGGAGAATTATACGGAATAAAATTTTCCATTCACCGGCACCATCAAGTTTTGCTGATTCAATTAATGCTTCAGGAAGAGTAGAGAAGTAATTGCGCATGACTATCATGTAGAAGGTATTAATGCCATAAGCCAGTATAACCGACCAAATTGTATTTGTAAGTTTTAATTCCTTGATAAGTATATACATGGGGATAACCCCGCCATTAAAAATCATTGTAAACAATACCAGGTAAAAAATAAATTTTCTGCCTGGAAATCCTTTTCTGCTAAGCCCATAGGAAAAACTGGTGGTAAGAAGCAAATTAATGGGCAGGCCGATAAGAAGTATTATTAATGTGGTTCTGTAACCTATAAGGACACGGCCGTCTTTAACAAGATCATAGTAGTTTTTCAGGGTTGGTTTTTTCGGGAAAATTAAAAAGGGAGTCTGGAGATATTCCTGCTGTGATGTAAATGAAATTACAAAGACATTTATAAAAGGAATCAATATGGACAATACAACTATTGTCAATATTATAATCAATACAATATCAAACATTGAGATTTTATTAAAATTAGCATATTTTTTATCCTTTCGAAAGATTAACATAACGGTCTCCTTCCTTTATCATCCTATAAGCCCTTCTCCGCCCATAAGCTTGGCAGCACGGTCTGCTGTAAGAAGCAAAATCATATTGATTACTGCGCGGAATAAGCTGACAGCGGTGGAAAATGAAAAATCAGGTGCAGACTGAAATGTTATTCTGTATATATACATGTCTAATATTTCGGATACATCACGAACCGCTGCGTTTGAAAGGTTGAAAACCTGATCAAAACCGGCTGACATAAGATTTCCAATAGTTAATATCAGCATGATTGATATGGTTGGCATGATATTCGGCAGTGTTACATAGAGAATGTTTTGAATACGTGTGGCGCCATCGATTTTAGAAGCTTCATATTGTTCTGGATTAATACCCGCAATTGCGGCAAGATAAATAATTGCATACCATCCCGTTGTTTTCCAGATTTCTGTAATATAAAGCATTGGAATAAAGATTTTCCCGTTACCAAGGAAGTTTATTGTCCTGCCCGATAACATCGCAATTAAACTGTTAACCGGTCCGTTATAACCAAAAAAGTTAATCATAACGCTTGAGACCACAACCCATGACAGAAACTGGGGAAAAGTGGCGACAGTCTGGACAACTCTTTTAAAACGATGGAACTGAATTTCATTAATCATTAGCGCTAATATTATAGGGGCGCAAAAACCGGCAAGCACTCTCCCTATATTTATATAAAGAGTTTTCCATACAGAGGCAAGAAAAGAAGGATCGCGGAAAACATAGATGTAATTCTCAAAACCGCACCATGGACTGCCCCAAATACCTTTACTTGCTTTATAAGTTTTAAATGCAAGTGTAAGTCCCCCCATTGGTCCATAGGCAAAGATAATATACCAGACCAGGCCGGGCAGCAGCAAACTGTAAATCATTCTGTTTTTCCATATATTCTTTGCCAAATTCCGTATTGATGACATTTTGTTACCCC
The DNA here is from genome assembly GCA_036562185.1 of Thermoclostridium sp. Classification (GTDB taxonomy): domain Bacteria; phylum Bacillota; class Clostridia; order DSM-8532; family DSM-8532; genus Thermoclostridium. Next base: position 10,867 of record DATCKN010000010.1, on the reverse strand, counting down.
CTTATGGTTTAATTATAGAGTTTCATTATAATAAAACACAGGGAGGCATTTATGATTCTGTGGTCTTTTTTTATGGTTTATCTATAAAAAAGACAATATAAACAGCATGTTCTTTGTGAATAATATATAAGCATGGTTTTGCAGGATGTTTAATCCTGATAAAAAGTTTCTAAACACTGGTAATTTATATGTTATAATTGTTTTAGTTCAGGGCAAAGGGGTGCCATATGTTCATGTCACTGAAAAACATCTCATTAAAAGCGCTTATATATATTAGTACAGGCATAATGGCGTTTTTCCTTGTATTACTGGTTGGGATATATTTTTACACATTTTCCATGGAATTAAAAGGACAGGTCCAGGCATCGTTTGAATCATTGGCAGACAGTATAGAAGCAAGATTAATAGAATGTGTTGAAAGCATTAATGAATCTGCAAAACAGTATGCGTATTCCAGCGATATTCAAACAATTACTTTTTTTAATGACCCCGAAGAATATTTTATGGCGGCGGATCCCGCTGAGGATGTTGTAAACTTTATTCTGAAAAGCAATCCAAATATTGCTGCGATATATACATATAATAAGAATGGCAGAATTTTTTCAAGTGATTCATCAAAAAGATGGATATTCAGCCAGGCGCTGGAGGAATGCGGGTTAGATAAAGGGGTTACTGTCAATACTCCTTTTTTCAGTACTCTTTTTTATAATGATGGTTTTAAAAGTAAGCCGTATGTAATTTATTTTTACCCTTTTTATAATGTCAGGGATGGGAAATTTGAAAGAACCGAAAGCGCCATCTGTGCGATTTTATGCGATCTGAACCACCTGATAAGCTGGCTTGATATTGATAAGTCAACACGGAGTGCAATGGCAATACTGTATGAGAATAGTATCGTCCTGTCAAACCGTAACCTGACCGAAGCTGAGATAAATGCACTGGTAAATATTGTGAATGGACGGGGGAAAGTTAACATAGGAAAGGAGAAATACTTAAGCAATTCGGTCAATTTGCCGCAATTTGGATGGCAATTAATATACATGGTTCCTGAGAAAGATTTATTGGGAGGTATTATACGTGTAAGAAATATAAGTTATGTTTTGCTTTCAGTCGTGATGGTTCTGAATTTCGTTATGATGATGCAGATTTTCAAGTTTATTACCCGGCCTATACAACAGATTGTTGATGATGTCAGGTCAGTTAGGAAAGGAGAATGCACAAGAATCAGGCCTGCAAAAGTTCTTGAACTGCAGGAACTTTCAAATGGGATTAACCGTATGCTGGAGAGCATTGAACAGGCGCACTCAAAAGAACGTGAAGCCCAGAGCAAACTTTACCGCGCCATTATCGAACAGAAACAAGCCCTGATATATGCCTACAGAAGCCAGATTAATCCCCATTTTCTTTTCAATACCATGGAGTGCATGAGAAGCATGGCAAGGCATTATAATGCTAAGCCGCTTGAAAAGGTCATCAGCTCATTATCTGCAATGTTTCGGTATTCTTTACGTTCAAATACTGTTGTTACCTTAAGCGAAGAAATCGATCATTTAAAAAACTATGTTGGTTTTATGAAGCTGAGAACAAACGGAAGCTTTGAACTGCGCATGTTTGTGCCTGCAGAAACATTCAGCCACCCCATATTAGCCATGTGCCTGCAACCAATAGTGGAAAACTCAATAACTCATGGGTTTGTTGACAAAGGTAAGGATGAACCAAAAATAATCCAGTTGCAAAGCTGGATTGGAAATGATGGCACAGAAAGTATGTTGCATGTCAGGATTAGCGATAATGGATGCGGAATACCCGAAGAAAAGCTTAACCAGCTTAAATCTAACATGGAGTCAGATAATAATGTTGAGAAAAAATACAGTATAGGTCTGTACAATATTTCAAAAAGACTGAAGCTTGTTTTTGGTGACCAAAGCAGGTTAAAAATAAAATCCCGCCATAATTATTATACATCTGTTGAACTGATAGTTCCAAAGCAACCCCGGGATACATCACTTGAGGAAGGAGAAGCGGTATAGCTGCCTTTGCGTATTTTTTCGCGGTACAAGGAGGGGGAGATGCCGAATCTCCTTTTAAACAGTTTCCCAAAGTAGCTATAGTCTGTATATCCCAGCTGTAAAGCAATATCTTTAAGCTCAAGAGTTGTGTTCAGGAGTAACCTTGCTGCATAAAAAGTTTTAATGTCCTGTATAAAATTTGTTATAGTGCGATCGGTATTCTTTTTAAACATTGCGCTCAAATATGTTTCAGACAAATAGAATTCTGAAACCAAATCAGCAAGAGTCAGGTTCATTGATACTGAACGGCAAATAAACAGCTGGATTTCTGCAGCCAAAGGATTGCTTGAAAATGTAAAACCAAAATTCAATGAACATTTCGCGTCATTTAGCATAGCCGGGAAAGTTGTAAAATCTGAGTAAAGTCTGCTGAAACCAATTCCATTCAATGGGTCAGGTTTAACTGATGAGGTTAATGCATATATTTGATCTCTGGCCTGAGCAGACAGCAAAAATGCAGCAGGTTCCCCTTTTATTAGTAAAGGCGTGCTGGTTATTGCGTATTGATCAAAAGATATATCTGATGGATGATCACAAAGAGCCAGACAACAGAACGGGTACCTTGCTGCTGTTTTAAACAGTTGCTCAATTTTTGCAGATATTAAGTAGGGTTCATTAGGATTAACCGACACAGGCCCGTTTCGTTTCTTAAATTTTTCATCGAGCAGGCGAATGGTATTTTCTACTTCATTCTCATCAAAGGGTTTAAGAATATACTGGCATGCGCCATATTCAAGAGCCTTGCGGGCTGCTTCAAAATCACGGTAAGCGCTTATAAATACTATTTCAGAGTCTATGTTGTTTTCTTTTAAATAAGCAGTGAGCTGGACTCCGGACATTTTTGGCATACGTATATCGGTAAAAATTACATCAGGCTTGATACGTATAATCTCTTCCAGTGCTACCTCAGGGTCGGTGAATTTTGCCACAATAGCAAAACCCGATTTGTTCCAGTCAATAAGTTCTTCTAAACCCGAGAGCGCCCACGGTTCATCATCTACAAGCACAACCCGATACATATATTTCATCCTTACCGTTTATCGTTTTGAAATATTTTTCCGTTAATTCCTGTAAGAACATACAACAAAAGAGTTTTACAGCATACCACTGAATAGAAAATAAGGTTACTGGTGACTGAATATACACCTGTATGCTTTTAATATAAATATAATTGTCAAAATCAGTTTTTGTCAAGCTAATCACAATTTAGTCGTTTCTAAATCAATATATGCAGGAAAAAATCTGTGATTGGAAATAATTATTAGAAATGATATAATCAATTGTAGTTCATCAAACAAGGATTAGGACAAAAATGTATATTGCATTAATACGGACTGACATGAGTACTGGGTAAAATAGTGCAATAATTTTCCGATATATGTTTGCTTGTCTGAGGCAATCGGTTTTATATGAAGGAAACATCGCATATATCATTTTAAATGTATTTCGGGGAGGTTTTAAAATGTTGAAAAAATTATTTGGCAAAACACAGGAGGGTGTCGAAGTTTATCTTTATACCATCGGAAACTCCGGCGGAATGAAGGCAGAAATAATTAATTACGGTGGTATAATTGTTTCATTGCATGTTCCAGGTAAGGACGGGAAACTGGAAGATGTTGTACTGGGCTGCGATAATATGGAGGATTATGACAACAGCCCGTATTTTGGCGCCATTGTAGGTCGCCATGCCAACCGTATAGAAAATGCGGTGTTCGAGTTGAATGGCAAGGAATATAAACTTGCTAAGAATGACGGGAACAATCATTTACACGGCGGCATAAAAGGCTTTAATAAAGTAGCCTGGGATGTTGTAGAGCATAATAATAACACTCTGAAACTTCATTACCTGAGTGCCGATGGAGAGGAAGGATATCCGGGAAATCTTGATATTACTGTTACATATACAATTACAGATGATAACGGCCTGGTAATTGATTATAAAGCGAAATCCGATTCGGACACTGTTGTAAATCTTACAAACCATAGCTATTTCAACCTTTCAGGACACAATTCGGGGAATATTTTAAAACATCAGCTGAAAATAAATGCAAACAAGTTTACCGTTAATAATGCCGAATGCATACCTACCGGAGAAATAAAAAGCGTAGAGGGAACACCAATGGATTTCAGAGATTTTAAACCCCTTGAGCAGGGAATAACGTCAGACGATGTTCATATTAAGTGTTTTGAAGGGTATGATCATAACTTCGTATTGAATGTAAGCGGGAAGGAGCCTGAGCTTGCCGCGGAGCTTTATGACCCTGCAAGCGGTCGAAGAATGAAGGTTTACACAACAAAACCAGGGGTACAGTTATACACAGGGAATAAGTTAAGCGATAAAATTGCAGGAAAAGGTGGTATACGATATAACAAGTGGAGCGGGTTATGCCTTGAAACGCAGTTTTTCCCAAATGCAATGAAACATAAACATTTTCCGTCGCCGGTATTAAAGGCAGGAGAACTTTACCACCATATAACGATATATAAATTTGAATAATTTTCGGGGAAATTCCGTGCATTATCAAAGATTTATAGCTGCCGGGCAGAATTCCATGTGCGAAGTCTGCCTGGTCAAGTCTTTCGGTTGGAGTATTCGCATTCATACTGTTTTAGTCTTAACAATACTTCCTGCAAAATGGTGTAAACCAGGTTTATATTTGGATTTGCATTCAAAGTAATCTAGCTTAATGAAAAATTTGATAATGGACTTCATTATTAACACAAAAAAGGGATTATTTAAATATTGCCCGGGAAATAGCAAATGTAATGCCTTGAAGTTAAGGGATTTTTCAGTATCCCTGTACTCCGAAAAAAGTGAGAAACAATTGTCAAAGCTTTACAGCATTAATACAGAACCGGGTAAAATTTAACAAATCCTGAATATCCGGCCAGTATCAAAAATGAATGTTGTTATCACAAAATGATGCAATAATAAACTGATGATTTGGCTCTACGTTATTTTTAGCTTTTTAAAACATTCGGCAATTTATAATTTGATGGAAAGGGGGTAATCAAGCTTGGGTTCTGAGAGCAAAAAGTAAAAAATAATTAAAAAAGGGTGAGGTCAGGTATGTTGAAAAGAATGTCAACAAAAAAAGAATGTCTGGCATTTTTAACTGTAATGCAATTTAAAAATACCCGCACCCTATTAGCAAAGGTGCGGGTATTTTATCAGATATCCCAGCCGGGTAAATATTTCTTTGTATTTTTCAGCATATCGTTGTAAAGTTTCCATGCGTCATTTATGCTTATTGTAACCAGCGGGTCATTGGCAAATGCTCTGAAGCCAAGCTCTTTGTCTTTTTTCAATGCAGCCTTAAGTGTTGTTTCCTGATTAATTACATGCCTGTAAACAAGGCTTTGAACATCATCCGGGAGGCTTCCTGCCTGTACAGGCTGTACAGAGTTGTGGCTGAATACTGCATTGGTCTCTACAACGGCGCCCATTGGCAGATTGGCTACCTGACCCCTGTTAGGAAGGTTTACATTAGTTACCAATTCTCCCAAACCACAGATGGCTTTTATCTGAAGAACACCTTCTTCACCTGTCTGTTTTAATTCAAAGGATTCCTCGCCGTTAATAAGACGCTCGCTTCTTGCTTTCCTTTCCTTAAGGTTTTCTTTTCTCCAGCTGACGGTGGTTAAACCAAACATCCAGGATCTTACCGTTTCAGGATCTTTTAAATACCAGGGCGGGCAAAATTCGGCCAAATGCCTGTCTCCTGCTGCTGCGATTAGTCCGTAGCGTTTAAACAAATCGAATTTAACACGGTTTGCAGAGGCAAATGAATCATTCATCCAATGGCCTTTGCTTGTTTTCTCGAAACCTGTCTCATAGTACTTGTCAACAAACTCCCTATATATAGGGAACAGATCAATTCCCTGGTACGTGGCTTTATCCAGCCAGGTAAAATGGTTAATGCCAAGGACGTTTACTTTTATGTCTCTTCTGTGACCTGCTTCAATGCCTTCAATATCAAGAAGGGCGGATTTTAATAAATCCTGTGTACCGAAAACTTCATGGCAGCAACCGAAAGCTTTAATCTGGGGGAAAACTTCATATAATGTGCGAACGCATAAAGTCATCGGGTTTGTATAGTTAATAACCCATGCTTCCGGAGCCCACTGTTTAATGGCATTGGCTATTTCAACATACATGGGAATTGTGCGTAATGCGCGTACATGACCGCCAGGACCAACGGTATCCCCAACCGATTGATAAATTCCGTATTTTTCAGGCAGATGTACATCGGATTCCATTTCGTCAAAAGTTCCTGGCAAAATGGATATGATTACAAAATCAACACCTTTCAGTGCTTCTTCCAATGTGTCAACCGCTACATAATCCCAGTGGCTTTTAACATTTGGATTGCTTTTTAAAAGGTTTCCGATTTTTTCATTCCTGAATGCAGCGTCCTTGTCAATATCATAGAGCCTTACCGTTCCGGACAGCTGCTCTTCCATCGCAAGATCACTCATCAGGCCCCATGCCCAACCCATGGAACCTCCGCCAATATATGCTATTTTAATATCCTTGACTTTGTTATCTGTTTTTACCATATTGATTCCTCCAAATAAAGATTTTGGATATAATATACATTATGATACACAGTGATTATATATCAAAATATATTTAATTTCTCGCTTTTAATTGCGCATACATAGAAATTTCAACAAATTTTGCTTTTAGTGTACCGTGACTGATAAAAGCATAAAGATGTCCTTTTAATGGCATTCCTTTCGTACGGTAAATTAACGCTGTCATAACAAGGTGAAGCAATTGCAAGCAATTGTTTCGGTTGCTATAATATGATTATATCCTATATATTGAAAGTTATGAAAATTAACAGAAATGACCATGCGATAATACGTCTGCTGAAATACGTGCGGAAATTGCCCGAAAATAAACCGAAGTTAAGGAGTTATATGGACGAAGAGTTAAAAGTATATAACAGTCTCGAACAGCCCTTCTACATTACAAGGCAAAAGCATGACAGTATATATAACATGCCGGCATGCCATTACCACAATGTATATGAAATATACTATTTACTTGAAGGGCGCAGGAATTATTTTATACAAAACAAAATATATCCGGTTGTAAAAGGGGACATTGTTCTCATTAACATTCATGATATCCATAAAACAATGGACTTTAACAATTCTTCCCACGAAAGAATTTTGATTAATTTTCAGAAGGATTTTATTGCACCTCTGCTGGAAACTGAAGATAATTTATTAGACTGTTTCCTCAGCGAGCATAAGGTTATCCATTTGAATGTTTCGGAACAAAGTTTTGTTCAGTCCATACTTATGAAGCTGCTTGAAGAAGACAGGAAAAAGCAGAAGGGTTACCGCACCTATGAGAAAATACTTCTCACAGAGCTGCTGTTGTTTATTAACAGGAACATGGACAAGTTTAACGAGCAGGAAAGGTATAGCAGCAGTATTCAGAATAAAATGTCCGAAGTAGCCCTTTTTTTAATGGAAAACTATATGAAAAAGCTTTCACTGAAGCAGGTCGCCGATAAGTTTTATATAACACCAAGCCATCTGAGCAGGTCTTTTAAAAAGACAACAGGCTTTACATTTATTGAATATTTAAACAGCATCCGCATAAAGGAGGCAAGAAAGCTGTTAAAGGAAACGGGGAAAAGCGTAATGGAAATTGCCGAATTAACCGGTTTCGAAAACCAGACCCATTTTGGCAGGGTATTTAAGCAGATGACAGGGATGTCCCCGTTGCAATTCAGAAAGCAACCGAGGTTTTAAACCTATATTACAGTGTAACACCGTCTTTGAAAATTGCAATTTCCCTGTAACCGTTCACCTCATTTTTTGCTTTTGCTTCACCCGAAGCAATCTTCAGCAAAAGGCAGAACAAATCATAAGCAAGATCATTCAGCGGGATTCCGTCAAGAAGAACACCTGCGTTGAAATCAATCCAGCCGGGTTTCAAATCATATAACCGGGTGTTTGAAGAAATCTTCAATGTAGGTACCGGACCACCCAGGGGAGTTCCCCGGCCGGTTGTAAACAGGATCAGATGTGCACCCGAAGCCGCCAGGTTTGTTACCGAAACTATATCATTTCCCGGTCCATTTAGTATATTCAATCCATTATATTTAATCTGCCCGCCGAAATCCAGAACATCTACAACCAAACCGGTACCGCCCTTATAAGTGCATCCGAGGGACCTTTCCTCGAGCGTTGTAATACCTCCGTCCCTGTTACCGGGGGAGGGGTTTTCATAAATGGGCTGATTATGCGCTATGAAATACTTTTTGAAATTATTTATTAGATTCACCATTTTATTGAATACAGCTTCATCAATACAGCGGTTCATGAGAATGGTTTCTGCTCCGAACATCTCGGGAACTTCGGTCAGGATGGCTGAGCCGCCATGCTGGATTATAATGTCTGACAATGCCCCAACCAACGGGTTTGCGGTAATGCCCGAGAAAGCGTCAGAACCTCCGCATTTTAAACCTATAATAAGGCCTGAAACCGGGCATGGCTCACGTTTAAAACTTTCGGCATACTTTACAAGCTCCCCGATTAATGAAAGGCCTGCATCAATATCATTTTCAACTTCCTGCAGCGAAAGAAACCTAATGCGTTCTTCGCTGTACAATTTGCCAGAAGACATGAGAAATTGCCTGAATGAAGCTATATTGTTATTTTCGCAGCCTAAGCCGAGTACCAGAACACCTGCTGCATTCGGATGGTTTACAAGCCCGGCAAGTATTTTCCTGGTGGTGTTAAGATCATCCCCAAGCTGGGAACAGCCGTATGGATGAACAAAAGTATACACTCCGTCCACACGGCCGTGATAGAGCCTGTCTGCTTCCTGTGCAAGCCTTTCAGCCACCCTGTTTACACAGCCTACAGTGTTTATAATCCATATTTCATTACGTATCCCTGTTCTGCCGTTTTCTCTTTTATACCCCATGAAGGTTGCATGCTTCTTTTTATATGAAGGAATATAAGGCTTTTTGTACGTATAGTCCAATAAGCCGTCAAGATTTGTCCGTATATTGTGAGAATGGACATGACTTCCGGCTGGGATATCACAAATTGCCTGACCTATCGGGAAGGCGTATTTTATTATATTTTCACCTTTTTTAATATCCTTTAAGGCAATCTTGTGGCCCGTCTGGATATCATCCAGAGCTGTTATATTATAATGTCCGAAACTGTAACTGAATCCTTTTTTCAGATGTCTCAATGCAATTGCAACATTATCGGTATCATTCACTGCCAAAATTTCATTTTTCATTATGATGCCTGCTTTCATAAATTCTGTGGATGTGGTAATATCGTACATAAAGTCCTGCTCGGTATTGAATAAGTAAGCGCTTACAATTATAATATATTTGTAGAATATGTGTAAAGCTTAACCAATGCAAAAATCATATAAAATAAAGGAGAATAATTATGGGTAACTGGAAAAGCTTTGTGAAAAATTATTGTTCAAAAGAAACCAATGCTGACTTTCTCAGGGCAGAAGCCGAAAAGGAATTCTCAGACCATGGTGTTTATCCGCGTTCAATTAACGAAGTAGGAAAAGCTCTTGTAATGATGGTTCGTGGAGATACGGAAAAATACCTTGTGGTTGTAGGGGATGATAACAGGCTTCAAAATCTTAAAGGCACTGAAACAGAAGAGGATGGTCTGAAGATAAAGGTTTGCCCGCTGACAAACGAAAACTGCAACGTAATTAGATCAATTTTTCCATATACCAATCCTCAGCCGCACAGGGGCAGAAATATAACCATCGGCCTTGGAGATCGCCTTGGACTGGCTTCTCCGGGACATATTGAGACAGTCCGGAATTTGGATGTATTCCCTGTACTGTCCCAGCAATCCATAAGAGAATTGAACCTGACAGGAAGGACTTATGAGGACGTTATTTCAGCAGCAGCATGGGCGGTATTCCAGGAAGGATATACAAAGGGTTATGGTGCAGACGGCGATCACCTTAAAACCGCCGATGAAGTAAAAATGTCCTTAAACGTTGGCATGACAATGATTACTCTTGATTGCTCCGAGCATATCGACAATTCTGCCGCAAATGCAGATATATCTGTACTTAGGGATAAGTACTCCAGATTTTCGAAAGAAGAACGTGAAAAGTGGGAAGAAAAATATGCGGATAAAACTATCAGCATAGGGAATTACAGTTTCCATGTTTCCTCAGATGATTTGGTTCGTATGGCCTGTGTTTATGGAGGGGCTATCCATCATACTCTCGATATTTATCATAACATAATAGCAAAATGCGGAAGACCAATAGATTTTGAAATGTCAATTGACGAAACGCTGACACCTACGTCACCTGCATCCCATTATTTCGTAGCTGCAGAGCTGATTGACGCAGGTGTTGAAATAACCAGCCTTGCACCAAGATTCTGCGGTGAATTCCAGAAAGGTATAGATTATATTGGCGATTTGAAGCAGTTTACCGAGGAATTTACAGTACATGCAGCAATTGCAGATCACTTCGGATATAAGATCAGTGTCCATTCAGGAAGTGACAAGTTTACCGTATTCCCTGTTGTCGGCGAAAAAACTAATGGCAAGTATCACCTGAAAACGGCCGGTACAAACTGGCTGGAAGCAGTAAGAGTAATTGCAAGGCACAAGCCCGATCTATACAGAAGAATGCATGCCTTTGCACTGGAACATCTTGAGGAAGCAAAGAAGTATTACCACATCGGTGCCAAGGTGGAGAATATACCCGCCCTGGATGAGCTGAAGGATTCAGAGCTTCCCGAGCTTATGAACAAGGATGATTC
>DATCKN010000133.1:0-1828 GCA_036562185.1 Thermoclostridium sp. | reverse complement strand
TTCATTACAGGGGTTATTGTTGCACCTTTAGACAGCGCATCCAATACTTCCTGTGGATGATATGTTTTATATTCAAGCACAAACTCATTCTGGTATATTTTTTCCAAAAGAAAACTGGGTCTTGACCAACGTCCATCCTTGGCCTCTTTATCATATATAATTATCTCTTTGGTGCCATTACCGGTCCTGGTTGTTGCTTTCCAATATCCCTCAGAATAATGCCAGAATTCAATTAATTGCCAGCCTCCCCTTTTTGCAATATGTTCGCCAACATCTTCGGCTGGAGAACCTATAACCAGTTCATTAAAAGAACCGGATTGAGATGATGACTGGGAAAAAGCACAGAAAAAAGGTATGGCTGATAATACTATTAGTAGCATAAACAGAGTTCTTTTTACCATTCAAAGAACCCCCTTGAATCAAAATAAGTATCTAACGAATGACCTCCCGCTGCATCATATCTGCTGTATTCATTTAAGGTTAAGGATATATAAAAACTTCCTCCCGAAGCGTTATTTGGTGTTAGTATTTCAAAAGTTAAGTATAAAGAATCAATATTGTCTTTTCCGGTACGCAATGATCTGTCAAAAGTCTTTCCGGGCTCAGGCAATGATTGCTCCGGCGCAAGTTGTTCATTTGTGGAAAAAATACTTCCCCAGGAACCATCATCAGCGGGTTCTTTTGTCCAATAAATGATTGCCATTTCCCACTTGTATCCATTTGGCAGTTCCGGAATATACCCGCATACCCGAACCTTACCCTTATGTTCATAGAATTTCAGGTGTTTTAAAAATACGCCTACAAATTCTTCTGCCTTTAAAATCCTCATAGCCTTGCTTGACGTGTTGACAGTATCTTTTTCGGGATCAAATCTGATGCCTTCAACTTCGACAACACCGTTTCCCAAATCCTTTTTTGGGGGGCGGTTAAGCTCACTCACAGGAATGGGTGTAGGACTCGGGTTTTCAGAAACAGGCAGTTCTGCACGTATTCTTGCAGACGGATCAATTATCCTTCTTATCACTGCAACTGCCTCTGCACGTGTAAGATAGTTGTCTGGTTTAAATTCGCCATCGGGATAACCAGTCAGAATACCCAGGTCATAGAACCTGACAACATTAGCTCTAATTGATGGCGGCATGCTACTATAATCTTTTATAAGGCTGCTGACAGCAATTTGATCCCTGTATTCAGGATTGTCAATGATCCTGTCTAATGCCCTTCCTGCTATCAATGCCATGTCTCCGCGGCTTATTGGATTTTTATACCCTGCGTACGGATCTTCTTTGGTTCTGAATGTTAAGTGCGAATCCTGCCAAGGTATTATAAGGCCTTCGTCTATGGCTTTTTCAATATACGTTGCAGCCCAGTAGTCGATGCCGTTTTCAATCTTATGCCCCATTATGGTTATGATTAGCTTGATAAACATGTCTACCGTAAGTGTCTCGTTCGGCCTGAACGTACCGTCGGGGTAACCTGCAAATATCTTTCTTTCGTCACGCAAGATGTACTGCAGATCCTCATAATACCAGGCATAGGACGGAACATCTGAAAAACTTATCGTTTCTTCAGCTTTTGCAACAATACCGGGTGTTATATTTCCCGGAAATATCAAGCTCCGAATACTGCCTGTCATTGGCATGAGGTTCAAAATTAAGGATATAACAATAATCGTTGCAATTCTCTTTTTAAAGCTCTTCATGATTTCCACTCCTTTAAACCAAGTCTTGTTCATTTACTTTCCTTGTATAGTCTTACAGCTAAGCAACTCAGAAACCCACTCAGGCTCAACAAAACCCATAGTAAAACTCATGACAGTGTGTATCTG
>DATCKN010000130.1:0-2672 GCA_036562185.1 Thermoclostridium sp. | reverse complement strand
CTCATGATCCGCCGGCAGGGCTTCCAGTTCGCGGATGTCCGCCCTGATGACGGCTTCCCTTAGCATGTCGTCTGTGAAATTAATCGTCATTGTCAAAATCCTCCTTTTCCAGAATCTCCTCAAGCATCCGCCTTGCGCGCTCGAGCCGCTTTCTGACCGCCGCCTCGGAAATACCAAGCATCCCCGCTATTTCCGCGTTCGAAAACTCCTGGACGTATTTCAGCTTCAGCGCGTCTTTATATATTGCCGGCAGCTTCAGCACGGCCTTTGCGAGGCCATCCAAATCATCGGTTCGTTCCAATTTTTCTTCGGCGGCGCAGAACGCGGCCTCTTCAATCGGAACGGCGAAATGCCTTTTCCGGCTGTTATACATGTTGATGGCGGCGTTTCTAACAATAATAACAACGTAGCTCCTTGTTTTGTGACAGGAAATTTCGCCCACGTTATCGAAATTTTCAAGAATTTTCAAAAACGCCTGGTGCACGGCATCTTCCGCGAGGCCCTCGTCGTTCAATATGCCGTTTGCAACGTGGAACATGAGTTTTCTGTATGTAAGGTAAAGCGATTCGAATTTGCTCTTTTCTTCCTCGCTATCAAGCATCGCCAGATATATCGGGAGCATTTTAGCCCATCCCTCCTTCGTGTGCCCCTGTGTCGTCCTCCGCAAGGCTGGCATTGCATGGAGCCTGCGGCCGGAAAGCCGCGTATTAATGCAGTTGCCGGCAGCAACATCGTATACTTACTGGAAAATAATATCAAGCGGCTGCATATGATTTGACGTTTTTTGCCGTTGATGGTTCCGGTAGACATGTTCCCGCAAACAATCAACCGTCGTCTTTTCCGTCTACACAACCCCGCCCGCCGGAAGCCGCCCCGAGAGGCTATAGATGTGTTCCCACGAACAGTTGCGCAAACAAAAATACAGGGCTTCCCGGTAGCTCAGCCGCCGAAAAGCACATTTTCGGAGGGCGGCAAATCACCGGAAAACCTTGTATTCAAGCCATTTTTCAGGCGCTTATTTGTTTTTTACATTTGTCATCAATACCACGCACTCAACATGGCCTGAGCCGCTTGGATTGATGTCTTGGGCTGATTTTTTGAACCTTACGTTTACGTGAACATGTCAATGGAATTTTCGATGTTTTTTCGTAAAGTGTCTGTTCGCGGGAACATGTCAATATCGTATGAAAGTGGAGTGGCTGATTGTAAACGAACAAGGCACTCTACGAAACAACAACATAGAGTGCCTTGTTGCTGAAACACAAATATTAAGCCATAATTTAGACACAAAAAGTACAAATACGTTTTAACTTATTTTATCAACTTTTTCACCGGAACAGCTGCCCGTGCTCCTGTTTCAGGTTCGGCGCCCATCCCCAGATATGGCGCATCATCAGATTTTTCCCACCCGAAACGTTCAAATGGATAATTTGCGATAGCCTCATTCACAATCCCGATCGCTATAGGAAAATTGTTTGGATCTTCAAACGGCATACCGTTAAAGTACAGATAAGTGCAGGGTGGCAATTCTGCTATTTCATATCCATCAGGGATAGGCTTACAGTAATCCAATGGAACCTCAACGAAAAATGCGTGACCATTTGTATTCGGTCGGATTAAGAATTTTGGCAAGCGACCTCCAGCAGCGGTGTCAAACTTCTCGGGAATGCTGTTGAAAAATCCCTCCCATTCACAACCGACTTCTTCGCATGCGGAGAAATAGTCAGTTGCATTGTGACGCAGAAAAATCAGCTTCCTTGCTGGTCTTTCCACCACAGTAACCGTAACAGTTCGTGATACTTTTTCATTCAACACAGGCTTTATGCCTCCTTTAAGGATGTAGTAGGCTTCAATGGGATAATGGACAAACCATTTTATCGGTGGGGTTTCCATGTGATATTTTTGTGGGGTAAGCCCAAATTGCTGAAAAAACGCCCTGGTAAATCCGTCATGTGAATTAAAACCGCTGCTTATTGCCACATCCACAACTTTTTCATTAAAAGACTGCAAGGTCTGTGCCGCTTTAGTAAGCCGAAGAGCGCGGATGGTTTCAAAAAGTGTCCTGCCCGTTAATTCTTTAAAAATTCGTGCGGCATGGTATTTACTGTAACCGGCAACTTTTGCAATGTCATCCAGCGTGATGCTTTCGTCCAAATGCGCGATGATATAATACTGCATTCTGCTAACAGCTTTGATTTTGTCCGATAATCCCATTTTCCACCTCCGGCATCCAGTATAGCAAAAGCGACGGTAAGCTACTCGACCAAAATTGCTAAGTTATTGTTCAGTAATTCTGCTTCGGGTTTATTTATAAATTGATATTCTTCTTTGTACCATTTTTTCATTTATCATCTCTCCTCGTACAGCATAGCTGTTCTACTTTAATTATAAATTACCTCCTGGTTTTCCACAGAGCCATAGGATGATTTTCTATTCGCTTTATAATCTCTGTATCTTCAAATAATAACTGAGGTATATATACTTTCTTTTCAAAGTAATCAAGGAACTCTTTCTCTGAAGGTGTTAAAACGAGTAATTCGTTGAGATAATCCTTTACCACCTTCTTCGCTGTTTCCAAATCAAAAGAATCCCGTTTAGTCAATACCGGAAGCAAATCCGTCTTTATTTTATGATTTGTCAAGCTATCAATGGCTGCAGTGCTGAAGTCTTTG
>DATCKN010000123.1:0-72533 GCA_036562185.1 Thermoclostridium sp. | reverse complement strand
CACTCAGGCAGATCTTATTATATGCGACTACAACTATGCTTTTGATCCCCGCGTGTATTTAAAACGCTTTTTCCAGGAAAAGACAGGCGAGAAAATATGCCTTCTCATAGATGAAGCCCACAATCTTCCCGACAGGGCAAGAGAAATGTTTTCGGCAGAGCTGAAACGCTCGATGATAAAAAGCGTATACCATAAAATTAAGCAGCCACTGCCCCACCTTGCAGGACTACTGAAAAAAGTACGTAAAGCATTCCTTGCATATGCTGATAAAGTACCCTCAGCATTCTCAGAGATAACTTTCCCGTGGGTATCAAACGATTCCGATCCACCCGAGGAATTAATACAGCCTATAGAAAATTTCCTGTACCAGGCAGAAAGCGTTTTGAATGATGAAACAGCATATCCTTTTAGAGATGAACTGGCAACATTGTTTTTTGAACTGGCCCATTTTTCAAGGATTTATGATTTATATGGCGAAAACTATGCAACAATATACTGCCGTGAAAAGAGAGATTTTTCCGTTAAGCTTTTCTGCATTGATCCGGCACCTATGCTGGTTAAACGCATGGACAATGTAAAAAGCACTGTTTTTTTCTCAGCAACGCTGTCACCGCCTTCATATTTCAAAGAGGTATTAGGAGGAAGCGAGGATGACGGTTTTATTGCTCTTCCCTCGCCTTTTCCCCGCGAAAACCTGTACCTGTATGTTGATGACACGATATCAACAAGGTTCCGGCACCGGGAAGGCGCACTTTCCAGGGTTATTCAATGCATTCATGAATGTACCGCCGCCAAGACAGGGAATTATATGGTGTTTTTCCCATCTTTCGCATATATGCAGAAAGCTGCAATTGAATACATGAAAAAATACCCAGGCGAAACACTGCTGGTTCAGGAACAGAACATGAATGAGAACCAGCGGGCAGAGTTCCTGGCACATTTTTCAGAGTACGGCAAAAAGACATTGATAGCCTTTGCTGTCATGGGAGGAATCTTTTCAGAAGGAATTGACCTGAAAGGAGAATGCCTGTCAGGGGTAATAATTGTAGGGGTTGGACTGCCCCAAATATGTGAAGAAAGGGATATAATGAAAAGCTATTACCAGAAAAAGAACGGGAAAGGATTTGACTTTGCATATACCTTTCCGGGAATAAACAAGGTTCAGCAGGCTGCAGGACGTGTAATCCGTTCGGAGCATGACAGAGGGTTTGTTATTTTAATCGATGACAGGTTTACAACACCGGGTTATAAAAAAATCATGCCACGGGAATGGTTTCCGCTGAAAACTCCAACCGTTCATTATGATCTGGCAGATGATTTAAAAACTTTCTGGGAAAATAAAAGCCCCGGATAAAGCAGGTAAAATGAGGAAAAGCACCTGTCAGGGTGCTTTTATGATAAACTTAATAAATAATAACTTTATTTCTTAATAGTTACTTTCATTATTCAACTGAGTTTACACTGTCCCTTTCAACAAGGGTAACACCAAGGGTGGTTTTACAAAAGATCCTTTTCTCTCTTTCCATCATGTAAACAAGATTTTCAACAGCAAGCTGGCCAAGCGCATTTTTATCAACATTTATCGTGGTAAGTTTTGGTTCTGTGACGGTACAGAACGGCATATCATCAAATCCTACAACCGAAACTTCTTCGGGAATTTTTACATTGCTCTCTTTCAACGCTTTCATAGCTCCAAAAGCAATTATATCATTATCTGCAACAAATGCTGTAGGTAGGCTGTTTTTTTTGGATAGAGCCTTTTTCATGTCTTCATAGGCACCGTCAATTGTAGGCAGCAATGGTATGGTGTGCCTGCTGTTTGGCGTTAAATCCGCTTCGGCCATAGCCTTTAAATACCCTTCATACCTCTCCTTGAAGTTTTGAATGGGTATTGAGCTTTTTAAATAGCCAATCTCCCTGTGACCCCTGTCCAAAAGATACTTTGTTGCTTTGTAGAGACCGCTGATATTGTCAATCACGACATAATTTGCATTTATATTCATGAAGTAACTGTCAAGCAGCAATATCGGAACATCCATTCTGGTAAACCTGATGAAATCCTGCTCTTCCATCTCGGTGCCCAAAAGCAGCATTCCGTTTATTGCGTTCTCTTTAATTTCTTTTTCTATTGCATCAACATCGGAATAATCAGACAGGTATTTTATAATAAGCTGGTATGAATAATGCCTGGCTTTAGACTCAATTCCTTCTATCAACGCATGAAAAAACGGAGTATCACTGACCACCTGTGAATGCTTTCTGTAAATTGCCAGCTGAAGCCTTCCTTTATTTTTATAATTTACTTTTTTAAGCGGTGAAAGGGAATACCCCAGTTCTTCAGCTATTTTTAATACCTTCTCCCTCGTTGCATCACTGATGCCGGGCTTATTGTTCAGAACCATTGAAACCGTTGCTGTTGATACATTTGCTCTATGTGCAATTTCGTTAATTGTTATGCTCAAAAAAATTTACACCCTTTCGTAAATTTTTGTAATTTATTCTATCATATTGGTGCTTTATTTTCAATAAAACTCATTTTATAGACATTATACATCATATATTAGTAAAAAAATAAAGCACATTGTTATGGGATATATTGATATAATACAATACCGGCAGTACAGCATATGCATTGATATTCATATGTAAATCATCCGGTATGATATTACAGAAAATCAAACACGCTTAAATCCCCTGTAATTTCTAAAACCATATTCACCACAAGCATGTTCCAGTTAAGGAAACCCGGGTTCATAACCGCTTTTCCTGTTTCAGGATTATAGTATTCATGCAGCGAACCGGTTTCCCTATAATCCTCTCCAAGGAGAAGCAGGGTTTTATCACAAAGCTCGGATGCTTCTTTTACGTAGCCATAATTCAATAATCCCCTGAAAATAACATAATTAACCACCAGCCATATGGGGCCCAACCAGTTCGATGGATTAATCGTAGCTTCAAGGTTGTACATTTTCTCATCTCTTGCCAGTGAACGAATGCCAAAATCAGAACAAAATGTATTTCTGTTTTCCATATGTATTCGCACAAGCTCTTCTGCCTGTTTTTTGTCTGCAATTTCTGAATACATCGGAATAAAGCCTGTCCATGCCTGAATTTTAATAGGAAGCGTTTTCCAGAAAACACCCAGTCCTTTATGGAACCAGTCATAACTTCGTGTTTTAATATCCACATCGACAGAATAGAAAAATTTATCTTTTGGATCGTAGCATTCGTTTTGTATTGACCTGGATAATTTACCGGCTTTGTTTATATAGTAATCTGCCCTTTCATTTCTCCCAAGATTTTTAAGTATCCTGGCCATTGAATGCATTTCCTTTACCATGAATGAATTAAGGAAAATACTCGCTGTAGAAAAACGCGGGCGGCCGAAAACCGCAGGATCGTTGTCCATACCGATCATAACGTCGTCGGCCCATACATATAAACCGCAATTTTCATTGTAATAATACCTGTCATAGCATTCAAAATATTTTTCCAGGTTGCCAATATATTTCTCAAGCCATGAAAATGAACCGGCCAGACCGCTTATGAGGCATGACTGCTGGCATAAAAACGGTTTATGCATATTCAGGATCGCGCCTTCCTTATGCTTTCTAATAAGGTACGGTTCTTCATTTTCACCCTGATTGTTTTTGCTGACCATCATGGGGATATAGCCGTCTTCCAGCTGAAAGCTGAAGAAATTTAAGACATTCCCCATTGCACCTTCTATGAGTTTTCCCTTAAACACTCCACCGTCATTTAGAGTCCTTTCATAAGCAATCAATGCATAAACAGTCCAAAATGAATCCCAGTCCCAGAGATTCCCGTCATAAACAGAGCCAGGATCAATAAACGGGTATTTAAATAGTTCGTTTGCCGGCTTAAACACCCTGTCAACATTTTCAGATACATATTCCAGAATGCTCTGATAATATTCCCTGTTCACATTTAATCCACCTTTATTTTTAATAAAAACATGCCGCCTTTAAATTCCCTTGGCTGTAGCTTTCTTTACCGCAATTCGCTTTTCACCGGCCATAAAAAATACAGCTATTCCACGGGAACCTGTTTCAGCTTGTCGTCAATCTCTTTCAGTGTTTTTTCATCAAGCACCACAAGCCCTTCTCTGATAAAATCACAAATGCTCCGCTCGGCTGCCAGCATTGGGAACAGCATCCAGCCTGTTATTTCGGGCAGATATGATTTTACAATCCCGGCTGCTTTGTCATTCTCTAACAATTCCCTCATCGAGGTATCAACACCGAACATTCTTCTGTAAGGTTTTGCAGGCTTATATGAAAAAGTATACTCACCGCATTCAAGTTCATGAACGCCTTGCAAATCCGTTCCTTCGGTTTCTGGCAGAATTAATTCGGCCGTTGTGTTAAACGGAACTTTAAAATAGAAAGAAACAGATCCATCCTCTTTAATATCCCACTTACTGATGATTTTCCCGGCAGGGGACATAAACTCGGCCTTCATTGATTTCAAAAGGTAATGAGGTTGCGGGCGGAGTCTGAATCGCCTGAATCCCGGTGCGGTTTCAATTGGCTGAATACCCGCTGCATTTCTGTACATCCACTCTACAATTGAACCATATGAATAATGGTTTAATGAATTCATTCCTATATCGTTTACTCTCCCGTCCGGAAGTACCGAGTTCCATCTCTCCCATATAGTTGTAGCACCCATTGTTACAGCATACAGCCAGCTTGGATAGTCGAGGTTTGTAAGGAGCCTGTACGAAATATCATTGCTGCCGTACTCGGATAACACGCGGCACAAATACGGAGTTCCGAGAAAACCAGTTCTTAAATGGTATTTCGTTTCCTTCAGTTTCTTTCTTAAATCAAATGCAATTCTCTCCTTCCACTCGTCAGGGACAAGATCCATATACAGTGCAATGACATGCGCCGTTTGTGTATTAACGGCAAGTCTTCCTGTTGCCGTAAAATACTCCTTGCGAATGGCACATTTAATCTCCTTGGAAAGATTGTGATAAAATTCAGCATCTTCATTTTTGTTCAGAATACGTGCGGCTTTTGAAACCAGGCCGGCTGAATAGCTGTAAAATGCACTGGCAAGGTATGCGGCTTCTGTCCCGCCAAAACGGTTCACCGGATCTTCCACATCCAGTGACAGCCAGTCACCGTAGTGAAAATCATTCACCCATAACCTCTTTCCGCCCGAAGCTTCATCCTTGCTCCTGATATAATCCACCCAGCCTTTCATACTGTCATACTGCTGTTCCAGGATTGAGACATCACCGTAGTACAAATACATGTTCCAAGGAATAATTACCGCGGCATCACCCCATCCGCACGCCCCGTTCTGCTTAACATCATGGGCTGGCACAACTACGGGTACATTCCCGCCACGGGCCTTTTGCTCCTGCTTCAGGTCATACAGGTATTTGTTGAAGAAAGCATAAACATCCATGTTGAACGCTGCCGTTCCAGAAAATACCTGGGCATCTCCTGTCCAGCCCATTCTTTCGTCACGCTGCGGGCAGTCTGTCGGAACATCGAGATAGTTTCCCTTTTGTCCCCATAGAGCATTCAAAAACAGCCTGTTCACCAAAGGATTATCGGTTGTAATATTGCCGGTCTGTTCCATATCAGAGTACAGTACAAGGCCCGTAAAGTCATCCGGGTTTATTTCGCCTTCCCATTTTGCAAGCTTTACATACCTGAATCCATAAAACGTAAAATGCTGCCTTACCTTTTTTTCTTTCCCGTCTGAAATGTACCGGAATTCACATTTGGCTGTTCTCAGGTTGTCTCTGTAAAAATTGCCGTCCTGTAAAGCTTCTCCAAACTGAAGCATTATCTCGGTACCTGCTGATGCCCGGTTTGTAAATTCAAGCCATCCCACCATGTTCTGGCCCATGTCAATTACAGTTTCACCTGCAGGGGTATGGATAATTTCCACCGGCTTTATGCGTTCTTTTATTTTAATGCCCGGGCTTCTTCTCGGTTCAAGCTTTTTAACATCCAAATCAACCAGCTTCACCGGATAAACGGTATCATCATTAAAAGTATCATCGTAAACTTCACCGTCAAAAATACTGCTGTCCATTACTTTTGCCCTGCGGGCTTTCCAGTTTGTATCGGTATATAAGACATCAGTACTGCCATCGTCATAAAGGACGTGGATTTCACAGATTAATGCGAACCTGTCGCCATAATGGAACAAAACTTTTCTGTTTAGCCCATACCGTCCCTTATACCATCCATTGCCAAGGAAGAATTCAATATGGTTTTTCCCCTGTTTCAGCTGACCTGTTACATCATATGTCTGATATGGTATCCACTTGTCATACGCCACAAGACCGGGTGACAAATACTCGTCACCGGTTTTTTCACCGTTTATTGACATCTCGTACAGGCCCAATCCGCATACATAGCTGCGTGCACTGACTACTTTCTTCTCAATATTGAAATCGGTGAAGATGACCGGGTGGTATGATGGATCAAAATCCGGAGTAATCCACTTTGCCTGCCAGGGCTCATCCATTTTGGATGTTTCAAACCATGCCGGCTCGCTTAAAGCAACAGAACCGTCATCTCCCCATACCCTGACCCTCCAGTAATACCTGGACCTGGGCTTAAGGTTAATATCGGGCTTGTAACAGATACTGTCAATGTCCGTTCTTTTTCCGCTGTCAAATATGACATTGCTGAAATCCACATCGGTTGAAATTTCAACCTGTGCCGCTTCCTGGCGTTTTGATGTTTCGGATTCCACGATCCACGACAGTCCGGGTTTGCTGTTAAAATTAAAGCCTAATGGATTTGCTATCCTGTTTGTTCTCAATTTGGCAATTACCATAATTCATCCCCCACCATATTAATGTCTTTCAGCTTTTGATAGCCCCACTTGCCATGCATTATACTGCAAAGAACATCTTTTCCCTTTGGCAATGCAGTCTGCTGCCGTTCAAAATGTCAACTATGTCTGTATACTTCCCATCCAAGGTATTTTGTTAAAGCTTCTTCGACGATATCTGCCACATTGCCGCGAACCATTGATACATGGTGTTCGTATCCTTCTTCACAAAGTGTGTGCATTAATTTCTGTAAATTCGGTACATTGCACACTGCCGGGCCGCCAAAGGTGTTAACATCCTTGTCTAAAAACTCTCCTTCGCCGACATAGGCGCGGATTTTTCCGTTTGCATCATCGGTAGAAATTTTGCAGAATGTCATCGGTCCTGGTTTTACCTTGCCCACACATGCGCCGAAGCAATTTTCATATCCAAGTTGTGTACCCAGTATATCCAGAACACCAACTGAAGGCTTGCACCCCATAAAGGAAGCTGGATAGTTTGAACAATGGAAATTCAAACACGAATTCCTGTCATTGCCGTAATTATTATTCCAGTCGAGATACCCGGCAGTAGTTCCTGCTGCTGACGAAAGCGCATACATTGTAAGCGCACCCATTACATCCATTTCACAGGCATGGGGAATGCCTTTTTCACCCATCATACTCATAGCCAGGCATGCAGCGCAACCAAACTGGTTTTGGAGCACATTCCAGCACTGAACGGCGGCACAGTCTGCCCCATAATTGTAAACAGCTTCCTCAAGTGCAATTTTGAATCTTGCCAGCCGTTCAACCTTTTCCATTGGTGCATTTTCAGGTATGTTTGCATATGCCCGTATTTCGGCAATGGTGCTTTCAAGTTTTTCCCTGTCATTAATATCATTTGCCCGGGATATTATGTTGCCAATATCTTCAACCAAAACAGATATTCCGTATTTTTGCAGAAGTTTTTCGGAGTAACGAACGGTCTGGAAAGGACCAGGCCTTGTACCTACTGCAAGTATGCGTGCTTTACGCAGGTTGTTTACGGTTTTGCACAGCTTTTCAAAACGCCTGATATCTTCTGTAAACTCTTCACTGTCTATACTGCATGTATGCAGTTTTGTCAATGTAAAAGGAATGCCGTATTGCCTTAAATTGTTGCATACCGACAACTTACCGCAGAAAGCATCTCGCCTGTGATGTACATCAAGCAAATCCAAATCATCATCACAAGCCTGCACCAGAACGGGTACATTCAGTTTTGATTCATATATTGCGGTAGTTACAGCAATTTCATCCCCAAAATTCGGAAGTATTACAATTATACCTTCAATCCTGTCGCTGTTTTTCCTGAACAGTTCGGCGCATATCTTTGCTTGTTCATAAGTCTGAACCGCACCAAAAGGCATTGAATTCTCATCTACCATAACATATTCATGTCCCATTGCGGTAAGCTTATCGGATATTTGCTTTCTGGCCTCTTCTGCAAGCCAACCCGGGAAAAAACCTCTTGAAGTGACAATCACACCAAATACAGACATAGTATAGTTAACCACCTTTCAAGTTTATTTTTTTGCAAGAGCACGCATAACCGCATCATGCCAGCCCTTTTTATTCATTCCCCTCGTCTGTTCATCCATTTGAGGGACAAACTCTGCCAAAACCAACCGTTTTTGTTCTATTTCATTCCGACTGCTCCAGAAACCTGTTGCCAGTCCCGCCATATTTGCACTGCCAAGTGCTGATATTTCTTCAACACCTGACACAACTATTTTTGTTTTTGCAATATCGGACTGAAACTGCATTAAAAAAGCATCCCTTGTCGGTCCGCCGTCAACCCGCAATTCTTCAGGACTGATTCCCGATTCGTTTTGCATTAAATCCAGAATGTCGGTTATCTGGTACGCAATTGATTCTTCCGCAGCCCGAACAATATTTTCTTTACTGGCCACTAAAGTAAGCCCGGTTATAATTGCCCTTGCGGAATTATCCCAATATGGGGCTCCAAGCCCTGTAAAAGCGGGTACAAAATAAACACCGCCATTGTTGCTTATTTTTGATGCAATCACACCCGACTCTTTGGAACTTGATATTAGCCCTGCATCAACAAGCCATTCTATTGTCTTTCCTGTACAATTAATATTTCCTTCAAGAACATATACTTTGTCGCCGGATGTCACCCAGCCAACCGACGTAACTATTCCACTGCCGGAATACACAGGTTTTTCACCTATGTTCATCATTACCGATGACCCTGTTCCATAGGTGGCTTTCGTCATCCCTTTGCTAAAACAATTCTGCCCGAAAAGCGCTGCATGGGAATCGCCCATTACGCCGCTTATTGGTATGCCATCCGGGATTACCGGGTCTCCGCCTGTATATCCGAATATACTGTCCGAAGGTTTAATTTCGGGCATCATTTGGTGCGGAATTTCAAAGATATCCAATAATTTCTGATCCCATGCAAGTTTTTCCAAGTCCATCAGAAGTGTACGGCTGGCATTGGAATAATCTGTTGCATGAACTTTTCCACCGGTGAGATTCCATATAACCCAGGAGTCCATTGTACCGAATTTCAGACGCCCTGATGATGCTTTTTCCTTTATACCTGCTACATTATGCAAAATCCATTGAATTTTAGGTGCAGTAAAATACGGCGAAAGATGAAGACCGGTTTTATTGTGTATGTAATCAGTAATTTCCGGTTCCTGAGCCAATAATTCGCATTGCTCCCTTGCTCTCGGACATTGCCAGACAATCGCATTATAAACCGGCTTTCCGGTTTCACAGTCCCATACCATTCCTGTTTCCCGCTGATTAGTAACTGCTATGCATGACACTTCGTTCCATGAAGCATTTCCTTCCTGCATTACCTTGGAAATAGCCAATCTGACATTCCTGCTTATTTCCTCGGGATCATGCTCAACCCATTCGGAAAGTGGATAGTGCTGAGTATGGGCAATTGTTACCCGGCGGTGCACCGAGCAATCCCTGGTAAATAAAATTGCTTTTGTCCCCGAAGTGGATTGATCAATAGCAAGTATGTATTTCTCCGCCATTTAATCACCAGCCATTTCTTTTTTTATTTATTAACTTTTCAGCTTCGCTGCACAAATTTTCGGGGCTTATACCGTAATAGGCAAACACTTCTTTTGACTTGCCGGGTATTGCCGGTTCGTCGGGTATACCCATTATTTTCATTGGTACCGGGCAGTTCTGAACAACAACTTCGGCTACCGCAGCACCAAAACCGCTTAAAACACTGTGTTCTTCAACTGTCATTATGGCTCCTGTTTCTCTTGCAGCTTTTATTATGCACTCTTCATCCAAAGGCTTGATAGTATGCATATTAATTACCCTGCAGTTTATACCACTATTGGCCATTAATACCGCCGCGTCCAATGCAATCTTCACTGTTTCTCCAAAAGTTATTATCGAAAGAGAGTCACCGTCCCTGAGGGTTATTGCCTTTCCAAGCTGAAAGTCATAATCTGCCGATGCATAAACATCCTCCACGGGATTACGGCCCAATCGCATATAACCGGGGCCACAGTGCCTGACCAGCGCTTCTGTGGCAAGCTTAGCTTCAAACCTGTCTGCAGGGACTACAATTAAAATATTCGGAATTGCCCTTAACAGAGCTATGTCCTGGAGGGAATGGTGAGACATTCCAAGAGCGCCATAACTTATACCGGCACTGATTCCCAGGAGTTTTACATTTGTATTCGAGTAAGACACATCCACCTTTATCTGTTCTGCTGATCTTGCAGTTAAAAAACATGCAGGGGAAGCTACAAATGGTTTCTTCCCAGACGCTGCAAGCCCTGCAGCTATTCCTACAATATTCTGCTCAGCTATTCCGGTTTCGATAAACTGTTCGGGATATTGGTCTGCAAAAGGTTTCATTGAAGCAGAACCCCTCGAATCACTGCACAACACCACTATATCCCGATCCTTTTTGGCAAGCCCCATCAGAGTTTCGCAAACAACCTGTCTGTTATGGATTGTATTCATAAAGGCACCTCCATCATTCTGTCCAACTCTTCACAAGCTTTTTTATATTCTTCCGGACTCATAACCCCGTGGTGCCATTTCGGATTATTTTCCATAAATGAAATTCCTTTTCCCTTTACTGTTTCAGCAATTATCAGGGTCGGCTTCGACTGAACTTTCCTGTTTTCCGACAAAGCTTCGCACAATGCAGGGATATCGTGGCCATCTACAACAGAAACATTCCATCCAAAGCTTCTCCACTTATCCTCCAAAGGTTCAATAGCCATCACTTCTTCTGTTTTACCGCTGATCTGCAATCCATTCCTGTCCACTATACCTACAAGATTATCCAGTTGATAGAAGGATGCAGCCATAGCTGCTTCCCACACAGATCCTTCAGCCAGCTCCCCGTCTCCCATTAAAACAAATACGCGGTAATCTTTTTTATCCATCTTGCCTGCCAGAGCCATACCAACCCCAACTGACAATCCATGCCCCAATGCTCCGGTATTCATTTCCACTCCCGGTATATGTCTGTTCGGGTGGCCTATAAATTTCGAACCAAACTGTGAATATGTAAGAAGTTCTTTTTTGTCAAAAAATCCTTTGTCAGCAAGCACGCAATAGTAAGCATCTATTGAATGTCCTTTGCTCAGTATGAACCTGTCCCGCCCGGGCCAATCGGGGTTCCCGGGATCAACTCTCATTACTTTATAGTAGAGAGCAACAAGGATATCAGTTTCAGAAAGTGAACCTCCTATATGTCCGGCACTTGATCTGTACACAATGTCAACAATATCTCTTCTTATTTTTGCTGCTTTTTTCGTCAGCTTTTTATCATAATCCATATTCTCCATCAGATAATTATTTGACCTCCTGCTTTATGATTTATTAGATTTAATTCAGCATAATTTAAGTATTTTCGCTCATTTGCATGCGGCCTCAGTTTCAATTTTGCGGCTATATGAAAGTATCCTGCAAAAACAAGCATATTACTTTTTACACAAGTTTATAAAATTACTTAAATCTTAATTATCAATCCGCAGAAATTCCTTCGGATCAATTCAAAAACCGGAGTTTTTCAAGCCGTTCTTAAAAACAGCAAAAAATATTCAAATCTTATAATACGGGAATAATTCCGCCCTCAGCGTTATCACATTCTCTCAACGTTTTTAGCTTCGGGTACGAGGACTTTAAGTTTAATGCATGTAAACATATTATACGTTTTCCCTGTATCCGGTTTAAGCCCGGATATCCCCAACAGTAAGCCCATTCCGCTCCCCCCGCAGCATGTCACGGTTAAATGAATTAGTTAACGTTTATAAATAAATTATAATTGGAATTGTATAATATGTCAATAAAACTACTTAATAAATTAAATATATTTAAATACTTTTAAATTATAAACCAAAGCCTGCACATTGCTGTTGATTGTTTTTACAAGTAAAGAATTTACATCCATATCTGTTTTATCTCTGTTATTTTGAAAAAAGACATTTATAAAATAAATACGAATAATCCTTTATCTGATTTGGAATTTTAATATTAAATTTTTTAAGCAAAGTTTAACACTGTAATAATAATTTCTGTATTCGTTCATCATAGACCGTTTATTACAGGCACCGATCCATCCTTATTTGAAAATCACGCAAAAACTCTTCCCTCCACATATTCACTGTTTTTGCACCCTTATGCTCCTGTTCGGCATACTCTTTATCAAGGATATCCGACCACCAGTTCGGATAACGGTTTTTCTCCCCTTCTCGGCCTTCTTCGGTTTCTTCTGTGCAGGTGAACATCCCCGACAGTCCGTTCAGTTCAGGGATATCGCTCTTTGTTGTATAACTCCACAGACCTGTTGTCTTTGGCATATAACGAACCTTGTATTCCCGGTTTCCGCAGTAGTAACCATAAAACTCCTGTTCCTGTACAATAAGGGAAAATGCCGGTTCATCCCGGTTTAGGTCAAGATGCGGGCCGTTGAAAACCAGTTCGAGTACACCGAATACCTCTATTATGGCATTTTGATTTGTAATTCCCCGGTACACGGCTTTGGGCCTGTTCCGAACCTTGACAAAGGATCCTCCCCAGGATGGATATTCAGGGCATTCCGGGGTCCCTTTCAGCAGGTACGCAACCGAAGGAGTATCTCCCATTTTAATAACACCATTAAGATGTTTCGCAAAATAATTTCCCAGCGCTCCATGTCCTGAAATATGGCTGGTGACGAAAGTTTGGTTGCCCAAATCATTTTCCTGGTTTCCACCGACAAACCATCCCCTGTATGTAGAATTGTTTTCAATTATCCAAAGGTCGGGAAAGTTCTCGCGGATATATTCATAAGCATTTAAGCCCCATTTTTTATTTGGGCCGGCGATATAATAAACCCTTAGTTTGTCCTTGATGTCGGGAGCATCATGAAGAGCCTGGGCCAAGTCCTCCAAAAGCCCCCAAATAAGGATATACAAAGGGCGAGGATCATCTTTTCTTGCACACTTTATAATCCAGTCCGATGCTTCGGTTGCTTTACTGTATCCCTTGAACGGTGCCGGATCAAGTGCTCCCTGTTTTGTAACCGAGCGCAGGAACTCAGGGGTCGGGTAATCAGCCGAATGTAACCGTAGTTTTGGATAATCAGTTTCATATTGATCGATTACATCCAGTATATCTTTCACCGTACCTGCACCCCACGGGGACGAAATAAGCCCTTCTGTATCGAACATGTCAGAATAAAGCAGGTAGTGTACCATTGATTGAAAATCATCGGGATCACTTCCCCCGATATCGGTTGAAACAATAACCCGGTAGCGTTCTCCCGCCAAAGCACCTGAAGTCATATGATTCGACATTCTTTCATCTCCTTCATTTATCCAGCAGAGAGCTGATTTTTTACTTTTTGTGTTTACAATTTTAACAATAATCTTATCAATTCAAATGCACTACGATACTATTTTACTTAAAAACAAAAATCTGTTTCTTAAATCCGGTATCTTAATGACGGCAAGCCTGCAAGTATAACCTGCAGGCTTGCCGTTCCGGTATTTTTACTTAAATTGTGCATCATAAGCATTTTGCAAAATTCCAAGATATTCGTCGATTCCTAACGATTTCAGCTGTTTTAAGTAATTGTCCCACTCAGCATCTATATCAGAATATCCGGTTATGAATTTAACAATTGATTCATTTACAAATGATTCAATCGAAGTCTTCAATCTCGACATTGTGGAAATATCATCAGCCGAGAAGAACATATCGGGCAGAACACTTTCAGGTTTTTGCGCGTATTCCGAAAGAGCCATCGATGTTCTGAAAAACAGTGTCATTCTTCCAACCATAGGATCGACATTCGGATCATAAGGATTCTCAGGATATACAATGGATTTATAGAAACTAACAGGCCTGTAGGTCGGGAATGCCTGTCCCCAGGAAACATTCTGGTTTTCAGGCAAAGTAGTATCTACAGGAATTTGGACATATTTAGCCTGGCTTCCGTCAAAACCCTTCTGTCCGGCTTCTGCATACTTATAGTCTATCCCTTCTCTGCCAAGAACTGATCTTACAGTTCCTTCTTCTGAGTAGAAATAATCAATAAACTGCATTGCAACTTCCGGATATTTGCAATTGCTGGTTATAACAACAAAGTTCGGATTATATTTCAAATACAGGTTATTGTCTGTTATTCTCTGCCCGGACGGTCCTTCCAGCGGCAGCAATGAATCATATTGGTGCCATCTGTTGCTTGCAGTGAGGTTATTTGCATAACCAGGACGCATAGCAGGAAAAGCCCCGATTACAGGTGCGTCACCGGATTCATTAAGATTTTGCTGTGTTTTCATATCCTGGGTAAATGATTCCTTATAGATTAACCCTTCTGCATATAATTTGTGAAGATACTTCAATCCTTCCTTATATCCAGGCTGGATAGGAGAATATACTATTTTCCCCTGATCATCAATCCAGGTCTTTCCGTAGCCATTTACACCCGAAGGAGTCAATATGAACGGATTCATCAGGAAACCATCCAATTCCACGGCCGATCCGGATTTAACCGTTGATAATGGTATCTCATCCTTTTTCCCGTTCTGGTTCGGGTCATTATCCCTGAATGCTACCAGAACCTGATAGAATTCATCTGTAGTTTTAGGCATATCCAATCCCAGGTTTTTAAGCCATGTGGTGTTTATCCACATCTTCTGCTGGAACTGAATATGTGGTCCGTCATCGATTGACGGAAGTGAGTAAATATTCCCGTCAGGATTGGTCATGAATTTTCTCAGTTCGGGCAATTCCTCCATTACCTTCTTGAAATGAAAAGCGTGATTTTCAATCAAATCATTCAGGGGGATAATAAGTCCCTGTGCACCCAGCTGCGATATTAACGTCTTACTCATTCTAACGTCTCCGCCTGCACCGCTGAAAACCATGTCAGGCATATCCCCGCTGGCAAATATAATACTGACCTGGTTCAGATAATCTGTCGGAACTTCCTGCCATTCAATATGAATATTTGTCTTCTCTTCAATTTCCTTAGTCTGAAGGTTTTCTTTCACATCACCGAGAGCTGTGCCAACCTGAGGGAGCATAATTGACAAGGTCACCTTGTTCTTAACAACCGGCAATGTGCCAGGAGCATTAAGATTTGAATCTGACTGCGATGTATTCCCTGCGGCAGTTTCACTCCCCGCCGTTGTTGTATTGCCCTTGTTATTGCTGCCGGCAGAACCTTTGTCAGAAACATTGCAGCCTGTTAACAGCATGGCCAGAGCAATGACAACGCTAATGAACACACACACTTTTTTTCTCATAAATTTTAGCCTCCTTTTCAAAATTTTCATAAGATTTGTCTATTTAAATATAAACAGACTCATATTTATGCATGGAAATTCCATGGCACCGGATTTTAACGGGAACTAGACCGATATTTTGCTGTATCTCAGCCCTTAATGGAACCAATCATGACTCCTTTGACAAAGTGCTTTTGGACAAATGGATACAGTATAATAACAGGTATGCTGGCGAATACGATTATGGCATATTTCATAACATCCACCAGGGAAATCAATTCTGCCTGTTCCTTGGTTATTGGTCCTAACATGTTCTGTATTAAATTTACACTTGACATAAAGTTTCTTAAAACCACCTGCAACGGCATTAATTCCTGTGATTTAAGATATAGCAGAGCATTGAAGTATGAATTCCAGTGGCCGACAGCATAGAACAATGTCAAAACTGCCAATATCGGAGCTGAGAGAGGAATCACCACTTTTGTGATAATAACCGTATCGCTGGCACCATCCAGTTCAGATGCTTCGTAAAGCTCCACAGGAATGGTATTCTGGAAAAATGTCCGCGCAAGCATAACGTTCCAGACAGTCAGCGCATTGGGTATTATCATTGCCCATCTCGTATTTATTAGTCCAAGATCTTTAATTAACAAGTATGTAGGAATCATTCCACCCGAAAACATCATGGTAAATACAAATATTGATATAATTGCCTGCCTTCCGAAGAAATCTTTCCTTGACAGCGGATAGGCTGCCATTATTGTTAGTATTACATTTATCAATGTCCCAAAAAATGTATAAAAGAACGAATTATAAAAACCTGTCCAAATCTGTTTGTTTCCCAGTATTTTTTCATACGCAACAAGTGATGGTTCTACCGGCCAAATCCATACCTTCCCCGCCGCTACCGCCTTAGGAGAGCTTAACGACGTACTGACAACGTTCATCAGGGGAAATATCACAATCATAAAGCAGATAAACAGGAAAGTATAATTAATTATTTTAAAAACACTGTCACTGATTGAATTATGTATACTCTTTCCACTGTTTTTCATGATTCCTTCTCCTTACCAAAGACTTGTTTCGCTTACTTTCCGGGCAACCGCATTAACCAGGGTCAGCATTATCAGCGAAATAACCGACTGGAACAGACCAATCGCACTGGAATAACTGTACTGCATTGATACAAGACCCACCCTGTATACATATGTTGAAATGACATCAGAAGATTGTATATTCATGTTATTTTGCAGCAGATATACCTTTTCAAACCCTACCTCAAGAATTCTTGCGGTAGACATTATCAGCAGTATAATAGCCGTTGGCAAAATACCGGGAATATCAATATACCAAATTCGTTTCCATATAGATGCACCATCAACAATTGCCGCTTCATACAATGTCTGGTCAATACCAGCCAATGCAGCTAAGTATATAATTGCATTATATCCCGTAGTCTGCCAGATACCTGACCAAACATATATTGTTTTAAACCACTTCGGTTCTCCAAGGAATTGAATCGGTTCACCTATAATGGCTTTAACCACCTGGTTTACCATACCGTTTATGGACAACAGCTGGAACATAATTGAGACCAAAATCACGGTAGATATAAAATACGGCATGTATGTAACCATTTGTACTGTTTTTCTGATCACCCTGTTCTCAGCGTAATTCAAGGAAACAGCAAGAATAATGGGAGGTACGAAACCGGCTAATGTCTGGTATACACTAAGTCCGGCAGTGTTTATTATCAACCTTTTAAATTCATATGACCTGAAAAAATCAATAAAATGCTTAAAACCTACCCACGGGCTTCCCCATATGCCTTTTCCTATGTTATAGTTTTTGAAAGCGATTTGCGCCCCCAGCATTGGTATGTATTTGAATATTATTATGTATGATAACGGTATTAAAATCACAAAATACAATTGCCAATGTTTTTTAATCTTTACCCACGCACTTTTCCGGTTTACACCCTTGGCCATATTATTATTCATTTTAAATAACCCCCACATTTCAGATACGAAAAGATGATATAACGGTTAATTTGCTATGTGCTCTTATGGATTTAATATAGCTGACGGGTGAAAATCTCTTCAAGGTACATATTCATTATTTCAGTGTCAGTTTTTTATAAAAACCGTGTTGAAAAATAAATAAATATAGTGCATTTTTCACATAAAGGGTACAAAATCTTATATTATAATTTTATGCAAACTTTTTATATTCAGACGGAACAACACCCATTACTTTCTTGAAAGCTCTCCTGAAAGAATGTACACTGTTATAGCCAACCTTCTGAGCAACATCAGCCATAAGCTCATTATTCTCCAGTAATTCACATGCTCTCTGGATACGAAGCTTTTCCAGGTAAACACCGAAAGTTTCTCCTACCTGTTCTTTAAAAAACTGCGAGAAATACGAGTCAGACAAATTGAAATACGAAGCAATTACAGATACACATAGGTTCGGATCACTGTAGTTTGTATTCAGATAACCTATTATGCTGCCTGCCAATTGGTCATTATGGCTTCTTTTCTGCTCGTTGGCCAGCATGCATATCTTCATGTAAGTTTCTCTTATTTCAGTGAATGCTTTTTCGGGTTTATCAATCTCCATGGCAAACAAGGCTTTCTCAAATTCAACGCTGTTATCCATTCCTTCGCACAACTTCAATACCGTAGCCTGCATTTCCATTATCAGATGCCTTGCAAGCTGCCTGTCAACCTTTTTTCTTACGAAATTTTCTACATAGATTATATCAAGAACCTTTTCGACTTCTGAATGTTTTCCTGACTTCGCCATGTTGACGAGTTTAAATTCCATTTCCAGAGGATAATAATACCTGTGCTTGGTTTTTTTCATGTTTTCAAACCACAATACCTGGCTGTTTCCCAGTTCACAGCATGCTTTCAAAGCCTGTGACGCTTCATTGAAAGAATTACTTACTCCCATTGCATGTTCATATATGTTTCCCACACCAAACACAGGAGCCACGTGGTAATGAATGATAAGATTTGTACTGATTTCCTGGATGATGTTTTTTGCCTTTATGACACAATCCTCACGGTTTTCCGAATCAAAAACCAATAACAGCGCCATCTCGTTTTCATTCAGTACATGGGCATGCCCTTTCCCTTGGAGGCTTCTATGCAATATATCCTCAACCAAAGCCCTTAATACATCCAATTCTCCGAGTATTTCGCTGCTTATCAGGTGATCATGCCTGTTTATCATCAGTACTATGCACATATAATTTTTGCCTTTCAAATCAAGACTGATATGGCACAATAATTTATTCATTTTCTCCTCATCATCAAACTCACCTTTCAAAAGCCTGTCCAGAAAAGTTGTCTTCAGGGCGGTAACCTGTCGCTGTATCATTTCCTGCATGCTCTTGTTCTTACTTATCAGGCGGGATACCCCTCCCTGCAAAAAAGCCACTTCGTTTTGATCTTCCTCATATTTCCCATGATTGCTTCCATTGTAAAAGAACTCACGTAATGCACTGATTACATCCTTGACAGGTTTTGAATTTCTATACGCAAGGATAAATGATATTGCAAGCCCTGACAACAGAGAAATCACGGCAACGATCAATGCAGTATTCCTGACATACCTGACCTTTCCCATAAGAGTATTGACCGGAAGGGCAACTGTATAAATCCAGTCATTATACATGGAATGCGTGTAGATGAATATCATTTCCTCACCGTTCACAACCTTGTTGAAATACCCTTCACCTGAACTGACAGACAGTTCGGATATATTTATCATGGTATCCTCATCCATCAGATTGTATTTTTCATTTGATACTCCGACAATTAACCTGCCGCTTTCATCTGTAATGGAAACCCAGCCTGAATTGTTTATGTTTACTTCTGCCATCAGCTCTTTTATTTTATTGTCTGAAATAAGAAAAGCAATTACCGCCCCATTTTCATTTTTGCTTCCAAGGTTAAGGGATGTCAGGCACGTAATTGCAGTCATTTTTTTTGAATTTAAATTAATCTCTGCAGATGGTAAATACAACCTTCTGAAATTATTGTTGAAAAAAGTATTGTACCATTGGTCGTAACTCACGGATTCGTAATTGCAAACATTTTTATAGAAATTTTCAAATCCGGTGTTCGTGGTATCATGTGAAAATATTAGACTGCTGCTGTTGAAAAAAACATAAAAAGTGCTGTTGAAAATATCCTTTGAGACAGTGATCCTTTGAATCTCATTGGCAAAACGCCAAATCTTGTAAACTTCCGGAGAACCGTCATGAACGGGGGACATATACATCATATTATTGAAATTTGAAGCATACATGATATCAACTATGGTTTTGTCAATCTCTTTCAGTGTCCTGTCAACCATATCCCTGGTATGCCTGAGCATAAGCATCCTTGATTCCCTTGCATCCTGTTCAACCAGTTTTAAAGCCTCATTGTAGACAAAACTTGAAAAAAGAATTGGCAAAACCAAAATGAGCAAATATGAAACAAGAAATCTCTTGAAAAAAAGATTCCTGTTTATATGCTTCATTACCTTCACTTCAGAATCCCCCTTAATAATCTGAGTTATGTTTGTATATATGTACTTTTGATTAATTTGCCTGGTTTTGGCATGAAGCTGTCCTTAACGGTAAAGTTCATAAAATTCTTGCTATGCCGCTTTTTTTCTGTTCTTTCAGTTAAAACAGGAAAAACCATACCTCAATCCATATTTCTTATGCAACATGAAAATATTCATGAATTTTAACTAAACTATTTAAGTAAATAATAAGTGTTTTTATGAATTGTGTCAATAATATTACTAAATAACTGTTTTATTTTTAATTAATTATAATGAATCACGATTTTATCAACGTAATTTACTGGCAGTTGCTGTAAAAACAATAATTTACTGCATTCCAATATAAACTTAATGCATAATAGCATAATAAGGCAATGCCGTTGCCATTGGCAACACTTACCGGAGGTGCGCCGGCAGACAGCTCCAATCTTTATTGCCGCCAAAGAAAAGTACCGATCTCATACAGGATTAACCTGCTGCAATCAGAAATGCACAGGTTAAATCTGATATCGGTACTTTTCTTATGATTGAAATCTAATCCCGCAAAACTAAACCGGTAATTCAGGTTCATATTACGCAAAATAATCTTTTTTACTGTCTGTCAGGATTAATACACAGTCGGGCCCGAAATCGCCACTAACCGGCGGTATAAACTCCAATACGCCTTTATTTTCATATTCCCCTGCTTTTATTAATTCACCTGTTTTGGGATCAAACCACCGTGCGAATACCCTGTCACCGGTTATTTTCCCCATCTTTATGCGGATGCTCCGACCGGTATATGTATATACAAAAATATAACTATCCCCTCTTGTGGCCAGCAGACGCTCATATTTCTCCCCTTCATCCCCATCAATTACCGATTGATCGGGAATCCTTTCAAAATAAGGAACCGACAGCATCAGCTCTTTCAGGTAACGCATCTGCGCAGCGCCTTCAGCATCCAATGCATCATACCAGTATTCACGCACCCCGTAAGCACCTTTTCCTTCGCCCGGTTTATACATCTGCATTACCGCATTATGGCCATAAGTATGTCCGCACGCCCCTGCAAAGACAGACCAATACGCATATCTGCGCGCATCATTTGCATCCCAGTATGGCTGTGTCGGGTCGTGCAGCCCCTGAGGAATCCCCTCATAAGAAGGCTCTCCGTCCAAAGTTGGCTTAACCGGCATTTTTTGATAGTCATACATAACATAGCGCCAGTTGTCCTGACCTATTTCCAGTCTGCCATCCTCTTCCTCAACTGATTTCATCTTTTGGTTATATCGCCTGTGTCCCGACTGGAACATGTTAAAATCAAGCCAGGCAGCATCATGAAACCAATCTGAGGACTGTGTTCTTCCAAATGGATGAAATGTCATTAATGATTCAGGGTTACGGGATTTAATTGTATTTCCTAAAGTGTTCCAAATATCGTAATTCTCGCTGCCTTTGATGTCTCCGCCAAGAATCCAGATAACGTTTTTCCTGTTTTTTAAATGCTCTGCCAGCCAGGTACCATATTGAACAACATTGTCATTGTTTAAATATCCGTTCTTAACAACACTACCCCATACCGGGAGTAAACCCATATATAACCCGAATTTCTCGGCCATATCCAAAACTTTGTCAACATGGTTCCAATAACTGTTCTCATTATCCAGATCGGGTTTCCCATCGGCAAATGTCTTTGTGATGCTGGCGTCATACAAAGCCGGCTCGCCATATATATTCGTATTTGTTATTCTGTGGATCAACACTGCCTGAATGACATTAAAACCTTTGTCCGACCTGTTTTTCATATACATCTCTGTCTCATCCATGCTTAGCTTCTGAAACAGCAACCACGCAGTATCACCCAGCCAGAAGAAAGGTTTTCGGCTTTCATACATCAGGTATCTTTTATTTTCTGATATTTTAATTCTCTCCATAAATACACCTCAGATGATTATTTGAAGTATTGGCAATAAGAAGAAAAAGAAATAAATATACCGGCGTCCCTTTGTAACATGGCAGAATAAATTAAATTAAATAAATCTTTAAGTAAATCATAAGTGTTATTATAAATTTTGTCAATAATATCACTTAACCATTTAAGTAATATGGTTAAGTATTGTTTATCCAATGAAAATTATGCATTGCATTTACCGGAAGGGTAAATAATAATGCAGGAATTCTTTAAAGAGAAATTTATTTTTAATTTATGATTAAGTAAATTCAGGCAATGAAATGATTTTATATAAGCAAAATATTATAACATGCTTGACATTTTGGAAATGAAAAGCAGATAATGGATGCCGTTTTGCAAGGTCATGGCTTCCGGTAATAACCCTGTCCGGTTGAAGGGAATTTCCTGTTGAATTTAAAATATTGATACGGCATATAAGCAAATACTGAAACATAACGAGATATCTCATTATGTTTCAGTCATTGGCACACGTCCGTTCATTGCAGCTATAAGCCTTTTCTCCACTTCATACCAGTTTATAAGCTGCCACCATGCATTAACATAGTCCGAGCGCCTGTTCTGATAG
This sequence comes from Thermoclostridium sp., assembly GCA_036562185.1. Lineage (GTDB taxonomy): Bacteria > Bacillota > Clostridia > DSM-8532 > DSM-8532 > Thermoclostridium. The sequence goes on along the minus strand of DATCKN010000123.1, from coordinate 49,861 downwards.
TCCAAATAGTATGCATGCTCCCATACATCACATACCAGAATCGGGATCCCGCTCCATTGGGTTAAATCCTGGTGTTTTTCGGCCTGCAATATCTCCATTCTGCCCCACGTGGGCTGCCAGGTTAAAATCCCCCATCCGGACGCTTCTACATTCTCAGTTGCAAGAATAAACTGTTTTTTCATAGCTTCAATGCTTCCAAAATATTGGTCCGCATGGTAGACAGTCCTTGGACCCGGCTCACCACCCATACCCAAAGGAGCCATAACCGTCCAGTAAATGCTGTGAAGGATGTGTCCCGAACCATTAAAAGCAAGTTCATTTTCCCAGTATTTTATATACTCTATATCGTTCGTTCTACGTGCCTCTGCAAGATACAATTCGGCCCTGTTTAAGCCGTCCACATAACTTTTGTGGTGTTTATCGTGGTGCAGTTTTAATGTTTCAGCGCTGATTACCGGCTCCAGGGCATCATACGGATATGGCAGCGGTGGCAGTTTGTGCATTCCCGGCATAACAAACATATGCAGCATCCTTTCTTTAACAGAATATGATAAGCCTCTGTTTTATCATATGATACTGCATATTTTTGGTTCGTCCTTTTTATTATTATGTTAAATCTGCTTACAGCTTCAACAGGATTGTATCCATGGCATTCCTGCAACTTCACAAATATAATTCAACGGCCTTGTATACACCTGCAAAAAGTGACCATTCCCAATTCTATATCAGCTCTGTCAGCATCAGGAATGTTAAACCCTGGCCATAAGCAGTCGGGGCAATGGGTATTTTTTTATAATGTTCCAGATCCTTGCCCATACCCGTTCCATAGGATACACCATGAACCATTCCGTTCTCGTCAATTTTTGAAATAACGGCATTAGCTGCTTTTCTTCCATATTCCAGATACTCATCCCCGACCAATCCCAGCCGGACCCCCTTTAATATGCCATAAGCAATGCCGGCTGTTGCAGATGTTTCATAATAAGTCTCTTCTATATCCAGGAGGGTATTAAAAAGCCCATTTTCCCCCTGATGCTTAATCAGTTCCTTAACCTGATCAATCCAGGAATTCTTTACAAACCTTGAAACAGCATCGTCTACCCCGTATATCTCAAGGAATTCCACAGCTCCGGATGTAAACCAGCTGTTTCCTCTGGCCCAGAAAGCTTCAGCGAAATTATGCCTGCCGTCAAAAGTCCATCCATGATAGAACAGGCCTGTCTTTCTGTCCTGAAGGTACTTTATATGGAACAGGAACTGGTATTTTGCCTCATCCACATATTCTTCCACCCCGAATACTTTTCCGGTTTTCAAAAGGAATAATACGGTCATAAACAGGGTATCATCCCAAAGCTGCTGATAATGCCTGTTTAAAACAGTCATATGCTGCATTCCGCCATACTGTGTGCGAGGCATTTCATTCATTACCCATTTTGCCCACATATCTATATGAGGAAGATATTTTTCATTCTTTGTTTCTTCATACAGGCATACCATGGCAAGGGCGGGGCATACCGTGTTTACGTTTTTATGCGGAGTGGGTTTTGCCAGTTGCTTATCAAACCAGTCAACCAGGTAGTCAAGATACTTTTTATTGTCAGTTTTCTTGTATATCTTGTACATACTGTAAAGAGCAACACCTGTAGGCCATTCCCAGTTATCCATATGCAGGTGGTCATACAGACCTTCCCTTTTTTCATTATTTATAAGCATACCGACAACCTTATCTGCAAGCTCAACCATTTCAACATTTACTGACATTAAAACATCCACCTTTCATTATGTTCTTTAGATTTGCCGTGTTATTCCCTTTATCAGAATTTTATCCATAATAACGTAAAAAATAGCCAGATAATAAACATGAGCATTCAGAAGATGTGCTGGATTTTTATAAATCCCAATCAGCAGACGCTTTCCGGTCTATATTGAGAAATAAAAAGCTTCCTGAAACAATGATATTGTTACTTCAAATGTTTTGCCAGGTGCAGGTTCAACTGCTTTATTCCCTGAACAACAAGCCCGGCAATTTCATACGCACCGTTTTCATTAAAATGGGTGTTGTCTTCGGAACCCTCGGGATAATTAGGCGATTCACCGGGTTTTAAAAACAGGAACAGCCTTTTGGATTCTTCCTCGCCAAGCTTGATATAATACTCCTCGCTCAATTTAGTCAAATCAATAAACGGAACATCCAGTTCTTCACATAGTTCTTTTACTGCCCTGGGATAAGCACCATGGGTGGGATAGAACTCACCAAACAGGTTAAACCTTCTGCGGTTGACCGGCGACAGAAGCACAGGCAAAGCGCCCTTTTCCCTCGCACAGTCAATATAGCGTTTTAAGTATGCCTGGTATGTGCCGAAAGGATCGGCATATGCACCATACAATTTTTCATCATTGTGCCCGAACTGCACAAGAAGCGTATCCCCGGGCCCAATAAGCCCCAGTATCTTTTCAAGCAGCTTTTCATCAATAAAGCTTTTTGTGCTTCTTCCTCCCAAAGCATAGTTGTATACATGCACATAATCCCTGAAATATTCCGGAAGCTTTCTGCCCCAGCCTTCCTGAGGTTTGTAATTACTTGCACAGTTTTGTACTGTTGAATCACCGGCAATATAAATTTTAACCATTGTTTCCGACATAACTATTGCCTCCGTTAACCAGCCAATTTATAAGTTTTCCGTATTCCACACCTGCAAGCAGAACAATTCCGGTACCATGGGTGTCGTTTAACAGCCAGCCAAGATCATTTTTATAATAATCCTCTGAGAACGAAAAGCCCGAACCCCTGCAGATTCCGTATACATTGCCGTATAAATCTATGGCCTCGCTGCAAAGCCCTTTCCATGCTTTACATACAGCTTCTATGTATTTATCGGGGTTCTTAAGCCATGAATTACGCACCCCGCGTGCAAACGCGCAGGCAAACATTGAAGTGCACGATGATTCGGGGTAAGACAGGTGATCAGTCAAAACCTGATGCCATAAGCCTTTTTCATCCTGCAGCGCAAGATAGCCTTCACAAAGCTCATTGAAGTTTTTAATAAGCTCATCCCTCAGTTCATGATCCACGGGCAGGAAGCCAAGCAGCTCTGAATATGAGAACACAACCCAGCCATTTCCGCGTCCCCATGAAACATCGGTGGCCTTTCTGTGCTTAACGTCATAGACATGGGACATGATTTTCTTATCGGGCCTGAACAGGTACTTGTGGTATAAAATTAGCTGCCTTGCGGCATCATCTATGAATTCCTGCCTGCCGGTCAGTTTATAATACCTGCACAGGAAAGGAACACTCATATAGAGGTCATCTGCCCATAATGTCTGATCCATCAGCAAATGCTCGGAATTAACCCGGTAAAAGGCTCCGTCGGGCAGCCTGTCGAGTTTGTTTTTAATAAAATCAGCTATATAATCGGCAATTTCAACATAGCTTTCATCGTTAAGTTCGCAGGAGACTTCAAGCATTAACGAACCAAAAGAACCGCAGTCATCCAATGTGCTTATTGTGGAAAGGAGGTTGTGCATGCTGGCCGCACCGTACCTGTCCCTGTCCCACATTGCATAATCAAAGAAACGCGTGCACATTTCCACATGTTTGGTGGCATATTCCACAAAAGTGCAGTCATTTATAAACCTTCCCGCTTCGGTAATTCCGTACAGTGTAACCCCAAGGGGATAATTCCAGTGTCCAAACAGCTTATTGTCATTATATGGCCTTATAACGGTATGGGGTTTATCAAGCCTCCAGAAAATTTTGCCGCCTGCCCCTTCCATGGGCCTGTCGGCTGAATAAATCTTATCGGGCTCTATGTTGGCAGGCATTGTAAAAGGCCCGGCATAAATCCATTTCTCGTCAGTGCCCTTAACATCCAACGGATTTTTGAACGGGACATTTTTATCTTCAAGGAAGCAACCTGCCGTGAAACCCCAGTCGGTATCTCCGCATTGGTTTATAACCAGTAGATTGTAACAGCCATACTTTAATTCAGTTTTAAATTCAAACTCCCCTGATTTGGCAGATTCAAAGATTAACGTATCATCCAGATAAAATTGAACATTTCCTGTATTGCTGCCCTTTATTGTGTATTCGCCGCTTTTTTCGGCAGACAGCTTTGTCCAGCCGACAGCATAGCAGCCTTTCCTCAGTGAATACATCCTCTTCATCTGCCCCATATTCTTTTCCTCGGGCAGCCAGTCCTTTAACGGATACCAGCAAAGTCCGGTCTCTTCCTCGGTCATTCCTAGCCTGGGCAGTTCATCCAGGGGTTCTTTAAGAGGAAGTGTATACAGCCATCCTTTCTGGCCTTCCCTGTCCAGGGACGGAACAATAAAGCTCTGTGGCCGGTTTCTTGAGGAAACAGCGCTTAAGATGCCACCGCATCCGATATTGGTGCGTATAAACCTTAGCACGAAATTGTTCCAGCCCTTCTTCAGCTGAACCGAAAAATTAGCTGAAAGATCACTCCTTCTTTCAAGCAGAACATTCGGTTTGTACACCCTTTCTCCGTTGCAGTAGATTATAACCGGCCCGAAACAGCTTATTTCAAAGGTCATAGTCATATCTTCGTCACTCCAGAGCTTGCTCCAGGCATAAACATTGGTTTCCAGGTCAGCCAACGGATAAATGTCGGCAAAATCAAATATAAATCTATAATGCTTATCCTGCCTTATTCCGTTTTTCTGATAAGCATAAAATGAAACCCCAAATGGCGGATTCTGTCCTATATACCGGTTTGCAACGGTTTCCAGTATGGTTTTTAAATCCTGTGCCTTCGAAGAAATGGCCTGTTCGTTTTGAAAATAATATCCCATGACCAATGTCCTCCTTAATTGAATACAACATAAAGTGTTTAACTGAAAACACAGAAGATGGCTATAATTTATGGTATATTAAGATATTATAGGATAGTTTTCAGTTATTCAATGGTAAATCAATACCGTTTTTTAGGGGATTTCACTTCTTTACGACAATATGGTCATAATTGTATTGTTAAAAACCATGACACCAGCTCCAATAACCCCTGCATCGGCATTTATCGAAGGTGTAATTTTTACGCTGGTTTTTAATAGCTTTCTGACAAAAAACTTAAGATACTGGTAAAATTCATCGCCAAGGAATTCAGGGATTATTCCCGATATGACAAATTCGTCAATATCCAGTATATGAACGTAATTATATATGATAACAGCCAGGTAATTTGCAATATACTCGGTTATTTGCTGTTTAAGGGATTCAGATACTGTTAACCCCTTTCGTATTTCAATTCCAAATTTCTCTTTGATGGCCGTTAAATTTATTCTATTCTCTATTGCCTCTTCTGACAGGTTTTTAAAATCCAGCAGATCAGGGTCATTTAATACTAAAGATCCTATCTCCCCCGCAAGAAAATTAATACCCCGGTGAACCTTGCCGTCAAGAATTACAGCCGATCCAAGCCCGCTTCCAAGGGAGATGTAAACAAGATTTCCCACTTCGGATTTCTTTCTTAGAAATATTTCACCAATACTTACTGTTTTAACATCATTCTCAATAAAAATTGGCATCTGAAAAGTTTCAGGCGGCAGGCCGGTATATTCTTCAAAGCTTATCTCCTTAATGACGGTATTTGTATATTCGAGAATGGTTTTTTTATCTGGATTGACAGCTTTGGGCAACCCAAATCCTATACCAAGGCAGGGTATATCCCTGTTTTTGCTTATTAATTCCTTTATCCTGTCAGCCAATAATGAAAACTTGAAACTTTCGGTGCTTTCATCTGTGTTTAGCGATATGCTCTCAATTACTTCGCCTTTTAAATTTACAAAACCCATGTTTATAAATTTTCCTTCAAAAACAATGCCAACAGCGCCGTATGCATTCGGGTTGAACTTAAGCAGCCTTCCCTTTCTTCCTGCCCCATCATTGTTTTGCACGCTGATTCCGGTTTCATATACCAGGTTTTTTGATAAAAAAAAGTTGACAACCTTAAGAACGGTAGGAAAACTCATTGTGGTTCTCCTTGTAATTTCAGCCCTTGAAAGTTCCCCTTCTGCCATAAACAAATCAAATACAAGTTTCCGGTTTTGTGATTTGATATAATTGGGATCATAGGATTCCATTATATAACCTCCAAAACATTATACTGAGTCAAAATGCCATTTTTAACAAAAATCCTGCCGTTACCGTTCCAGGCCACCATCATGCCGTGGTTTCATCACCGTTATCTTTTAACTTCGCCAAAAGCATTCCAAACACAATTGATGCCACAAAAGTAATCACCGAAGATACCAGCATGATTTTATTAACACCGAAAACATCACTTGCCACACCACCCAAAAAACCAAATACAACTTTTGAAAAGAAAGCTGAAATCAACGTATTAAAAGTTTGCCCTGTAGCCCTTAAACTCTTCGGTACATTTTCATTGATATATGTAACAAGGCAATATGTAAAGCTGGAAAAACTGAAGCCATGCAATAAGTTAGCCAGAATAATAAGTACCGGATTGGTTAATATATACAGCAGGAGCCATCGTAAACCTGAAACCATTGTTGCTGCAACCAATAATTTAATTATACCAAGTTTCTTTAAAATTTTGTTAATTACCAATAAAAACGGCACTTCTACAATTGCACAGGTAAAAACCAGCACTCCGACCAAAGAACTGCTGCCTGCCAATGACTCAAAGTAAATGGGGTAATACGTAGAGTAAAAGTTTGTTCCAAGCGAATAAGCAAGATTAAATCCAACCAGACACATAAACGTTTTGTTCTTCAGTATGCTACTGAGCGGGGCTTTTTCTGCCCTGGTCCGGAACCCGGGAACTGTTGGCATGATGAACATCATAAGAAAACAAAGCAGCAAAAAAAGCGAAACAACCCAGAAAATATGAGAGTACCGGCTTTTCAGCAGGACACCTGCTATTACAACAGTGAATGCGTATCCAATTGTCCCCCCCATCCTTATATGCCCGAAATTCCATCTTTTGCCCGCCAGGTATTCCAGGGTGAGATTATCCTGCAATGGTACAAGCGGAGTATAAAACACAGTGAAAATCAAACTGACTATTATCACATACAGATAATTGGTTGAACCATAATACATCAGTGCTGATAAAGCAGATACCAGAAATAATGTTTTTAATACCGTGTTTTTCTTTTCCGCCTTGTCACTGACAATTCCCCAAAACGGCTGCGATATCAGCAGGATCAGTGTCGATAAAGCCGACAGTAATCCCACCATTGTATTTGAAAACCCGATATCTGACAAATAAAGATTAAAATAAACACCGTACATAGCCTGGGCAGAGTAAAACAGGATGTAATGCAGGAAGAGTTGTACCGGGAATTTTTGTGTTTCCATAAGCTGCCCCCCACAATTAATTAACTTAGTTAATAATATAGTACCATCCTGAGTTAAAAGTCAACAGTTAAAATCTTGACTAGTCTGTAAAATAAGGGTATTATTAGCTTAGTTAATTAATTAAATATATTTATACCATTCAATGAACGGAGGCAGTTTATGGAGCGATATTACAATTTTGTAGTTGAATGTGCCGACAGGAAAACCGATTATTTTATCAGTAATCAGGTAATGGACGAAAAAAGTCCTGATTATGGTTCTGTCAAAAATGCCTTTATAGATGTAAAAATGACTGTTTACACCTGCTGTACCTGCGTTGCTGCCTATCTTAATCCAAAAAGCAAATATTATAATAGCGAACAACTTTTGAAAAGGCTATCAGTTGCATATGACTTTATACACAGGTTTCAGCGGGAAGACGGCAGTTTTGATTTTGCAAGCTGCAATTTCAAGAGTGCACCCGACACTGCCTTCATTATAAAGCGGTTAACCTATACATATAACCTGATAAAAAAGTATGACAATCAAAATCGCTTAAAAGAAATCAAAGATAAATTATATAACATAATATATTCGGCAGCAAACGCGCTGATTACAGGAGGTTTCCATACTCCCAACCACCGCTGGGCCATAGCTGCCGGCCTTGCTGCCTGCGCAAACATCATCGAAGACAAAAACCTTTCGGAGCAATGTATTAAAAGAATGAATGAATACTTCATTGAGCCGATTGATTGCACCAATGACGGGGAATATTCCGAGCGATCTTCGGGAAATTACAATGCCGTTGTAAACACGGCGATGATAATGCTTTGCGAGGAGCTTAACGACGACAGGTTCCTGGAATATGTTGATCGAAATCTGAACATGATGCTCATGATGATTGATGCAGACGGAAGTATATTCACTGAAAATTCATTAAGACAGGATAAGGGAAGAAAAGAATATCCAACAAAATATTTTTACCAGTTCCTTTATATGTCCCGAAAAAGCAGGAACCACGCTGATAAATTCAACGCCGCCGCACATAAAATAATCGTTGACGCAATTGAAAACAGGGATTTCTCTCTCGATTGCCTGCATCTTTTGATGCTTTATGACTGGATGTCAGATATTGAATTAAAGGAAATCGGATTCCCCACAGAATACAGTAAATACTTCCCATACTCCGGTCTGGTCAGGGTAAGAAAACAAGACATTACCTATTCACTAATCCAAAAAGAAAAAAACTTCCTTTACTTTCAATACAACTCCATAAGGCTGGGAATAAAAATCGGTGTAAGCTACTTTCAGCACAGAAACTTTATAGCAGAATCAATTGAACAAAAAGAAAACACCTATATAATGAAATTTAAAGCAGAAGGCTGGTATTATCTGCCTTTCAAAGAAAAGCCACGAACCTCTGACTGGTGGCAAATGGACAATAAGAGCAGGGAATTATATATAAACAGTTTTACCGAAATTATTGTATCAGTCACCGATGTTCCCAACGGAATAGAAGTTCATATTAAAACCTCAGGCATAGACAGAATTCCTGTCAGGCTGGAAATAAGCCTTCCTGTCGGAGGAAAATTATATGCTGACAATTTCATAACCGAAACAATCGGCAAGGGCTACATGATATTAAGAAAGGGCGAGGTTCTTTTTGCGAAGGGAAGCGATGAGCTTATTATATCCGGAGGGTTTGCATCCCATGAGTTTATAAGGGGAGGATATTCGGAAGACTCCACCGGTGATCATAACTTCATTTTATATATGACCGATTACACAAATTTCGATCGCACAATAACAATTAAAGCAAAAAAGGATTAGGTTTCCCGAAGTATGACAATACCCGGCTGCAATGCCGGGTATTAAAACGAAAATAAAAGTTTTCTAATGCCTGGAACTAAAAATAATTTCATTTAACTTTCTCTCTATCAGTTTTGGTATTTCATTATATAGTGTTTCCCAATCAGTAAAAATACCATCGTTGAATTCGTATTTTTTAAATTTCATCCACATATATCCATACATGCTCGAGCTCGTAAAGGTGCTGAATATCAAAGTCCCAATATATTGCATATTCTATAACGTATTTAATATATTCGCTATTAAAGCATATCTCCCTTCTAAACGACGGTGACGGTCCAGGTCGGGTAAATATAGTGCAGCCCGTTCTTATCGGATAAAAAGGTTCCCTTTCGTCAAAATAAATAATTGGAGCATACCTTTTTACGATTTCCTTGTCCATTTTATCACGTCCCGCTATATATAAGATACTCCACCAGCATTAAAAATGTCAATCCCTGTCCGTAAGCAGTTGGCACACACGGCATATTCCTGTAATGGCCAATATTATCCCCCAAAGGTGTACCATAGGACACACCATGCACTATTCCTGATTCGTCTATTCTTTTACTGCATAATCTTTAAACCGTATCAGCCCTGCTTACCTGAGCAAATTATTCTAGGAAAAAACCGGTGTAAATTTTGTTACCCATATAAAAGAGCTTAAGTTTGAAAGAGCCATGGAGCTTCTTCTTAACAGCAATCTGACAATACGGCAGATTGCTTTCGAATTCGGTTTTAATACTCCGGCATACTTATTCAGCAGTTTAAGGCCAAGTATGGATATACACCAAACCGTTTCAGAAAGCAAAAAAAATAATTTATCAGATCAATAATAAAAACTCTGGCAAGCTATATATTATAAGCTTGTCAGAGTTTTATAACGGGTGTGCCCTAATCCTTTACTATTTCGTCACAAGCCTTAAGGTTTTTACCTCAAAAGGCCTGAACACCAGCCGGATAAACCTATTATCTACTTCAATTTCCTTTTCTGTTTCTTCCAGCATATTTGTTTCCCATGCCTTTTCAACGGGCAAAGCCGTATGCAGGCTGCAAGCCGTTGTAGCACCTGTGCTTTGATAAAGCCTCAGAATAACATCTCCCGACCTGTCTTCAGCAAGTTTAACCGTTTCGATGATTACATCCTTCCGATCGACACTGAACAACCGCATCTCGCCTGCATCTCCATCAGCTGAGCTAACAGGCGTGTTTAAATTGTAGGCTTCCCTTATAACATCACTGTCCTCAAAACTTCCATTCCACAGGTAAAAGGAATAAGTAAACTCATGGATACCCCTGTCAGCAGTCATATCTGGTACCAGCGGAGACTTTAACAATGTAAGGTTAATGCTCCCGCCGGATACATTAACCCCGTATTTGCAGTCATTTAATATGGCAAAGCCTCTCCTTGCTTCTGCTACTGCCGTCCATTTATGGTTACATACTTCAAACCTGTCGGCATCATATTGCCTTGACCTGTGATTCGGCCTTTTTACATACCCGAACTGGATTTCATGAAGAGCCTCATTGGTGTGTATATTCGTCGGGAAATTAACCTTTAAAAGTTTATGGTCCTCCCTCCAGTCTATAGTTGTCTTAAAGTCCACTCTCCTGCTGTTGCTCCTTAATGTTATTTCCTGTGTCATTTCAGAGTTATTAAGTTTCCTGCGTACCCTTATGGCAGCCTGGAGTCTGCCCTGGTACAAAACTTCTATTTCGGCGTTATTGTCAAGGGGAACGGGAGCTTTCTCATACATGCTGTCTATGTCCCATGCATCATAATTTGATGTAATATCCCGGTACATTCTGAAATCATTGCACAGTCCTTTTACCGTTTCAAATCCTGTTTGCCTGTCTATGATGCTGCATATTTGCCCTTTTTCATTAAACGTTACACGTAAGAATTCATTTTCCAGAAAGTATTTCCCCGCTCTCACATTAATTCCATTTTCAACCGGTTCATTAACGGGTTCAACGGTTGTCCAGCCGCATGCCGGGACTTTTACCAATGCATGGCAGGTCCCGTTAATATTTTGGGCGGGGAGTATATAACCTTCGAGGGATTTTACCGATTTAACCCCTTCGGGTAGAGCAATCAGCTCTTCCCTGTCCCATGAAAGGGAATTGAAAACGGTAATTTTTCCGCATTGTCCGGATATTTCAGATAATGCTTTTCTGCTTAATTCACCGGCTTTTTTCAATACTGTTTCATAATCTGCTTCAGCTTCTTCGTGCACTCTTTTGATGGACGTCCCGGCAAGAATATCGTGGAACTGATTGAAAAGCACGGTTTTCCATAAACTTTCCAGTTCTTCGTAAGGGTAACATGTTCCCTTGATTTTGCTTGATGCTGCCTGCCAGAATTCACATTCTCTCAGCGCAATTTCGGATTTTCTGTTTCCTTTCTTTGTTTTCGCCTGCGTTGTATAAGTACCTCTATGTGCCTGGAAGTACAACTCGCCTACATACCTGTTTTCAGGCGGTTTCCTGTTCTCCAGTTCTTCAAAAAATTCATTCGGATGGCTCATTTTTGTTCTTGGCACGCCTTCAAGATCCTTCATTCTCCTTGCATATTCAATATGGTATCTTGTGGGTCCGCCGCCGCCGTCACCAAAGCCAAACGGGAAAATAAAGGTTGAAATGTCTTGCTGCTGGTTTCTGTCGTTCTCCCACCTGTTAATTATCATTTCGGGATCGATATGCGAGTTGTTTTTCTTGTGTATATGAGTCAAAATTTGTGTTCCGTCAATTCCTTCCCACATAAATATATTGTATGGGAATGGATCGCCCTCATAATAGTTCCGGACTATCTTCTGAGTTGAAAAATATTTAATCCCGCACCCTTTTGCTATCTGCGGGAGTGCAGCCGAGAATCCAAAAGTGTCCGGAAGCCACAGGAGTTTGCTGTCAATACCGAACTCTTCCATGAAAAATCTCTTACCGTAAATAAACTGGCGTACAAGGCTTTCACCCGAAGGCATGTTGGTATCGGGTTCAACCCACATTCCCCCTTCAGGCATTATCTGGCCGTTATGTACTTTTTCCAGAACACGTTTATACAGTTCCGGGTAGTGCTCCTTAAGCATGATAAATAACGGAGGCTGTGTTATAAAAAACTTGTAATCGGGATATTCATCCATTAATGCCAATTGGGTTGAAAGGGTCCTGCCGGCCTTTCTCTTCGTTTCGTTTAAAGTCCAAAGCCATGCCAGGTCAAGATGGGATTGACCGAATATGTACATAAGTGGCATAGTTGAGCCATTAACGCACTGGAGCAGCGGTTTCAGTTTTTTCCTGCATAATTTGAAACCCTGAACTCTTTTTTCATAAGGCTGCTCAAAATCCACAATCAGTGTAAATTCGCACAGTGCCTTATAAATTTCCTGGGCGCGCAGCGATTTTTTATCTATACTGATTAAAACCTTGTATAAGGTGCTTACATCCATAAACAGCTGGAAAGCATCTTCGTCCCATATGCCGAAAGAACTTTCACCTACAGTTGCCTGGGTTCTGCCGGGTTCGGGTACAGCTGTCCTGCCGGGCGGTGTGGGACCGATATTTTCAATACGTGGTCCATGACCGGCATAACTTTCGACAATAATGTCATAAATCTCCCCCGGTACACCCGACATCGAAATTGTAATCTCATCATGGAAACGATCAATTGAACCCGCATTTTTCCCATTAACAAAAACAATGCCTTCGGCACCGGTGTCCATCATAATGACTATCCGCCTGCCCAGCGCCTCATCAGGAAGTTTTACCGAACCTTTAAACCATCCATATTCCCATTTTGCTCCCCATTTTGATCCCTGAGGCATTGGAGAGAAATGCCTGTTCAGAGCCTCTTCATATGTTAAAAAATCCATTGTTGTAAAGCCCGACAGTTCGATAGTCCCCAGTTTTATATAAAAATGGTTTAATAACTCAAGCATCCAGGACTTAATTCTGCTTCCCCACTCTTTGCTGAAAGGTAAGTCGGACGATCCGAGCAAATATTTCATAACTTCGCCGTTTATTTTCATATTCTCATAACCCATCCCTTCATAGTGCCGCTTCTTCAAAATACAAACTACGGCAGATGCATTTAAGTGCCGGCTGAAAATGCCACAAAGCCCGGACAGGCTTATCCCGGTTCAAGGCACGGACTCCTGGGATTATGCCTGCAAACCCGCAGTTCCGGAGGATTTGCAGGCATTTGTCCTTTACAGTTCAACCTTGACAGGTTTGCCTTTTAATAAAGATTCTTTTGCCGCTTTTGCAATTAAAACCGAGTTAAGTCCATCAATGCCATCCACCGGAGGCTTTTTTCCGTTCAATATGCTTTCGATAAATTCCCCTATCTCAATAATAAAGGATTCCTTATATCTTTCAAGGAAAAAATATTTAGGTTTCTCGGACCAAACCCCGCTTTCATTGCTTATAACCGCCAATGAATCGGTTTCATTGGAAACCGTAACGCAGCCCTTTGAGCCGAACACTTCTATACGCTGATCGTATCCGTAAACGGCTTTTCTGCTGTTGTCTATTATTCCGATAGCCCCGTTTTCAAATTTTAAAACGACCGCAGCAGTGTCGATGTCACCGAGCTCGGCTATCGACCTGTCAATCATTGCAGACCCCGTTGCATATACTTCGGTTGCTTCGCTCCCCGATAAATACCTTACCATATCAAAATCATGAATTGTCATATCCATGAAAATGCCTCCGGACACTTTGATGTACTCCGGGGCGGGAGGAGCAGGATCTCTTGATGTAATCCTGATAATATGTATATCTCCAACCTTTCCTTCTCTTACGGTTTTCCATGCTTTTCTGAAATTCCTGTCAAACCTCCTGTTAAAACCCACCTGGAAAATTACACCCGATGCATCAACCTGTTTCAGCACTTCCCTTATCCTGTCAGGATCCATATCCACAGGTTTTTCACAGAATATATGCTTGCCTGATTTTGCTGCCTCAATTGAAATCTGCGCATGGGTATCGGTCGGAGAACATATTAATACTGCATCAATTTCAGGATCATTAATAATATCCCGGTAATCTCCCGTCAGGTTTTCAATCCCGATGTTTCCCGCCCATTCGTGAAGATTTTCATAATAAAGATCGGATACAGATTTCAGCTTAACATTTCTATAACAGGATGCAATATTCTCTGCATGAAGCCGTCCAATCCTTCCGGCTCCTATTATTCCAAAATTCAATATTTTGTTTGACATGTCAACCTCCATTATCAAGGGATTTGATAAACTTCAGTCCTTCAACCGCGGCAATCCCGGGTTCGGGCCACGGTAAGCATTCAAACGCTGCATACTTGTCATAGCCGATTTCCTTCAGTGTTTTAATTATTCCTGCAAAATCTATGTGACCCAAGCCAGGCCTTCTCCTGTTGCTGTCAGCAAAATGCATATGCCCGAGCACTTCCCTGCATTCCCTGATGCTGTCGCACATACCGGTTTGCCCGAACTCTTCAATATTCATGTGATATGTATCAAGCAGCATTTTCAGTCTGCTGCTTCCGAGAGTGAGAAGGAAATCCCGCATTTCAACCGAAGTATTATGGAAATTGATTTCATACCTGTTGACCGGCTCAATAAGAAGTGTCACATCTTTTTTCTCGGCGTAATCGGCCAGTATGAGCAATGATTCCCTGTAATACCTTAAAGCCGTTTCCCTGCCATCATCTTCGGGCAACCTTCCTCTCATTGAACCGATTATGACGGCACATTTAAAAAAGGATGCGAGATCTATGTGCTCTTTAATCCTTTCAATCGCATCCATCCGTGTCATTCTGTCACTATTGGTAAGAGAAAGCTTGTCAAAAGTATATCCCATGCCAGTACCTATTGTTGATACCGTTATGCCATGCTTATTACAGATTTCATTTATCAAAACCCTGTCTATATCATCCGGTTTTCTGAGATGCAGTTCAACAGCGTCAAAGCCGTTTTTTGCACAGAATTCAATGGCCTCCTTGACCCTGCCCTTGAAAATATAAGGCATTGTTTCTGTACCCCCGCTTGCTACAGAAGCACTATACTTAATCATAATTCCTCCTGAATTCAATCACGCAACGGCCCAAAGAGTACAATCTCTATACTCCCGGAAGCTCTTGCGAATAGATCTATATCACTCAACCGGCAAACAGTAAAGCCAAGCTTCGTGAGATTCGCCGGATGAACGCCGAACCTCACGAAGAAGCAATATCAGTGGGGTTATTACAGCTTTGTAAATACGCCCAAAGGAGGTAATTCATAAACAGATTTCCATCCTTCGCTTAATGGTTCCTTAAGGAACGGTTCCATTTCCTTTTCTGTTCGAAGGGTTGTTTTCTCCACAGGTGGTACCGTACCGGCAGGAAATGCCTCAAGTATCTGGTCATGAACCAATGTCAGGTACTTAAGAATTGCAGCTATCGGCCTTTTAGCCTTTTCTGCCGATGCCAGCGATGGTTTTCCGACAACACCCTGCGGTGTTGCAGCTCTTTCTATTGCAGCATGCCCTTCTCCTTCCGACCAGCGGTGAGGCCTTCTGAAAGGTTCAACCGATTTGTCAAAATGCCCGTCCGGAAGGAAGCTTACAGGATCCGCATCCTGAACAACAGACATATCAACCATGTCTTTAAACATTAACAGGGCAACCGACGTCTCAGCCTCGTCTGCATGCACGAAATGGGTTTCCATGCTGTCTTCCCTGTCAACGGGATAGAAGAATTCACGAACTGCTCTGTGCCAGTCAAGCACTCTGAAGATTCCCGGCAGGTGATACCTCTTCATAAACTCCTGTATTGCAGATTCCAGCATCCATAAATGCCCATGGTTATTTACCATAATAATCTTTCTGAATCCGTCATTCCATAATCCAAGCATTGTATAAATAAGTGTCTCTTTTACAACCTCTTCGGGCATAACTACAGTGCCTGGCATGCCAAGATGGTGATACGGATGGCCTCCGTAATTAAGCGGAGGGAAAGCAAGGCTTACTTCACAGCCTCTTTTTGCGGTATATCTTCTGACACCTTCAAGTATCTGTGTGACCATGAAGGTGTCAAGGCCGCTGTTTGCGTGCAAACCATGGTTTTCGGTACATCCGATGGGTACAAAAACTATATCGTTTTTCCTTCTTTTTTCTATAACCTTATGCCTGGGGGTGTTCTGAATATAGCATTCTGGTTTTCCCAGTTCTGATTCCGAAGGAATTCCATATTCCTCGAGTATTTTCTCAATTTCTTCCTTTGACGCGTCCCAAATTTGCTTCTTTAGTCTTCCAACCTCATTGTCCTCAAAAATTATTGCCGGGTTATCAGTTAAAAGCCATTTCTTGCCCTTTTCAGCCATTCCATATCCCCCCAATCATCAATCCATCACGCATGTGATCTTGCATTCTTTTCTGTCGGTCCTCAGCATAACGATATTTTCAGGCACTTCATCCAATGTGATCTTCTTTGTAATCATGGGCAGGACATCCATTCCTGAAGCAATGCTCTGAATTACTCTCGGGAATGTGCCGTCTCCGGAATGCCCCTGGGCTCCTACTATCTGAGCTCTCCTTACCTGCAGCACTTCACCGGTAACAGGCATCTTCGCATCTGCCCTGGCAACTACGACTACGGTACTGTCCAGTGTTCTTCCTTCCCAGATTGCTTTTTCAATTCCCGGATATACAACCGTCGGCAGTCCGGTAGCTTCAAGATACAGTTTTGCACCCATTCCGTCGGTTATCTCAAGAACTCTCTCGGTGAAATCTTCTTTAACCGGATTAATGATGTAATCCGCACCCATAATTTTTCCAAGTTCGGCTCTTTCAGGCTGCGGCTCTGAAAGAATTACCCTTGAAGCCCCCTGTCTCTTAAGGATTGCGCATGCTGCCAGTCCAATCGGGCCTCCGCCGCAAATTACAACATTGTCACCCGGCTTGATTCCTCCACCTCTCTGAATAACCGCATTATATGCAACCGAAAACGGTTCAACGAGCGAGCCAGCAAGGAAAATTTCTTCTTCGGTCTTATATGCGCGTTTTAACGGTTCAAGGCTCCACAGGAGTTTCGCAGGCAAAACAATGTATTTTGCGAACCCTCCGTTTACGTTAAACCCGATTTCGTCCAGCCTTTCACAGTGGTTGGGGAAACCGTCGGCACATGGCTGGCAGCTTCCGCACCATACCATCTCTTCGGTGCATACCATTTCTCCGCCTTTATATGGCTTGTTAGTTACTTTGTCAATGGCACCTGGTCCTGCTTCAACAACAACACCTGAAAGCTCATGGCCCAGGATAGTGGGAAAGCCTGTCAGTCCCGGATAGTAGATATAACCGTCGTCATCGGGTTGCGCCATATGGACGTCACTTCCGCAAATACCGCAAGCCTTAACCTGAACCAGCACTTCACCCGGTCCGGGTTTCGGAATATCGTATTCGCGGATTTCAATCCTTGGATTTCTCCATACCTGGCTGCCGAGATATGTCTGCTTTTTGTCGATGTCCTTCGGCCCCAGCTTGAAACCTTCCCTCGGTTCCCAGTCTGCAATTAGAGTTACACCTCTCATTTTACCTTCCATAGCAAAAACCCCCTTGCTTTAATATTTAATTGCAAACGTTTACAATTTAATGCATAAAAACGCTTGCAGCATATAATTCCTGAAACGAAATTAACCGGTGGCTATATCCTGCTGCACGTCCCCCTGACTATTAAAAACGGTTCCAATATAACCTGTTTTGCTTCTGCGTTCCCTGAAATAATATCAAGAAGTATACCGGCAGCTTTTTGGCCGATTTCAAACTTTGGCTGTGCAACTGTTGTAAGATTTATCTTTGACAGTGAACCATATTCTATGTCGTCTATGCCTATTATGGAGATATCTTTTGGTACATCATAACCGTGCTTTTCGGCAGCTTCCATTATTCCAAGGGCAATGATATCATTCTCGGCAACAATTGCCGTCGGAACTCTTCTGTTTTTCACCATTTCAAGGAATGTTCCATATCCGCTTTCCTTTCTGAAACTGTATCCCTTAATGCTGTTTATGTCGGGTTCAAGTCTGTTTTCCATAAGGGCATGTTTGTATCCGTTTATGCGATCTATGTGGGAAGTGGATCTGTCATACCCGCCAATAAACGCAATATTTTTATGCCCGAGTTTTAAAAGATACTCTGTTGCGATATATCCGGCTTTAAAATCATCAATGACGACATAACTGGCATTGCCGTCATCCACCCTGTTTCCAATATACACTACAGGAATGTCGTCCTTGTTTTTGGATACATAGTCGCATGTATCAATCGACACCGGTGCAATAATTATCCCGTCCACCCTGCGTTCCTTAAGGATGTTAAGATAGTTTTCCTCATTCTTTTCATCCCAGTTAGTATTGCACAGGAAAACACAATACCCGTTTTCCCTTGCAAAATCTTCCACGCCCCTTGCCACTTCGGGGTAAAACGGGTTTGATATGTCCGGAATCAGCAGGGCTATCATATTTGTGTTCTTTTTGACCAGCCCTCTTGCAACGGCATTCGGAGTATAGCCCATCTGCTTTGCGATTTCTTTTATTCTTTTCCTGGTATTCTCATTGATCTCGGGGAGATCGTTCAATGCTCTTGAAACCGTTGCATACGACACTCCCGCTACTTTTGCGATATCTTTTATAGTAACCGGCATGCTTACATTCCTTTTTCGTAAACGTTTGAAATAATAATATCAAACTGTTCCCTTTTTGTCAATCTATAAAAAACGGCTGAAACTTGCACGAACTGTGTACCAAGCATACGCCCAAACACCTGTTTTTAACAAATTTTCAGAAAGCATTTTCTTGCATATGAATAAGTCCCTTGTTACCGTGTTATCAAAACACGGCAACAAGGGACAACGCACTGAAGAAAATTAATTACTCTTGTATCAGAATATTTCCCGATGTTGTATTAACTTTTAACTCGCTTCGCCCGCTTCCCACATTGCCAACTAATTCTCTGTCGCCCGAAGAAATAATGCTGACAGGAAAATCCTTGCATTTTATAACGCCCGAAACAGTTTTTGCATCCAGAGCAAATTCACTGTCTGAGGGAATTGTCAGGCATATATCTCCTGATGCGCTTTGGGCCTTAATTGACTCAAAGTTTTTCTCAAACTCTGCATTGATATCGCCTGAGGATGTTTTTAATTCTGCCGAGCCATTCACCATTTTTACCTTTATTGTGCCTGAAACTGCCTCGGATTTGATTTTCCCGGCTATAATCTCTTTTAATTCAATATCCCCCGAGCTTGCATCAAATTTGCCTTCTTTGCATTCAAGCCTATTGATACTGAAATCTCCTGAAACAGTATTTGCTTCAAACTTCCCTGAAAAATTTACCTCATCTATTGATAAATCACCTGAGGAAGATTTGAAAAATCCGTTCTCACCGTTTATCATCTTAATCCTGATTTTGCCTGAAACAGTTTCGGCTGTAATATTCTCTCCGGTTATACTCTGAATCTCAGTATCCCCTGAACTGCTTTTTAGCACAATATCCGATCCTGTAAGTTTCTGTGCAGATATATCACCGGATGTAGTACCGATTTCCAGTGTATTCATCCACGATTCGGGTATGGTAACATCCAGCCGGAGATCCGCAGAATAATATGGGAAAAAATGATTAGTAACCTGCGGACTCTGAATCCTTACCACAATAGTATGCCCATCCTCTTTCAGTTCCAGGTAAGGAACTATATCTTCACTTGTTGTCTTAACTTCACCGTGAAGGTGAGCTTTAACACTGTCCTCGTCATGGGTATAAATATTTACATCAGCTGAGGCCACATCCACCGAAATCTTATCTTTGCCCTGCGCAGAAAGTTCTCCATTCTCATCCACAATATAACCGCCTATAGTTTTTGCTTTCGACATTATGCCCTCAAACATACCGGTACTTCCTCCTGTATTTGAATCATCATTCCTGAATAAAATTAATCCGGTAAACAAAACCAGAATCAGAATAATGAAACCAATTATCGGAAGGATGTTTACCCCTCTTGCATTCATTGAACATGCCCCCTCAAGCTTATTGCATCCGGATTTTTCATACCCTGCTACCCATTATTTGTAACACAACACAGCATGTTCTACAAGATAGTTAATCCAATTCTAATAAAACTTTAATTACGGGCAGGCGTTCCTGTTCCATTATTCTGAAATATCACCATGCTCCAACTGCATTGTGTACTGGTTTGTATACAGTCTTGCATAATGTCCTTTACGCGCCAGAAGCTGCTGGTGTGTTCCTTCCTCAATAATTCTGCCGTCCCTTATTACCAGAATCCTGTCTGCCGAACGTATTGTTGAAAGCCTGTGAGCTATTATAAAACTGGTTCTGTTTTTAAGTATATTCGCTATCGCGCCCTGGATAAGGTGTTCTGTTTCGGTATCCACCGATGATGTTGCCTCGTCAAGAACAAATATGGCAGGATCGGCTATAATCGCCCTTGCAAAGGATACAAGCTGTTTTTCCCCGGTGGATAACAGTGATCCTCCTTCACCGACAGGGGTGTCGTATCCCTTTTCCATTTTCATTACAATATCGTGCAGATTCACAAGTTTGCTGGCCCGGATGATTTCCTCCTCTGTTGCGTCCAGTTTTCCGTATAATATGTTCTCCCTGATTGTCCCGCTGAAAAGATGCGGAGTCTGGAGGACATAACCAAGATTTGAATGCAGCCACATCAAAGGCATTTTCGTATAATCATGCCCGTCTATCAGGATTCTTCCTCCGGTAGGCTCGTAAAACCTGCACGCAAGGTTTACAATTGTACTTTTTCCTGCACCCGTATCTCCTACGAGAGCAATTTTCTCACCTGCTTTTACTGACAGGTTGAAGTTCTCCAGTACTTTTTCACCGGTTTTATATGCAAACGAAACATTCTCGAAAACTATATTTCCATTTATCTTCGGCCAGCTTTTCCTGTCACTGAGCCCGTTCTTTTCCAGTTCTTCAACGTTATCAACAATGTCGGGTTTTGTTTCAAGCAACGACATTATTCTTTCCGCCGAAGCCTGAGCAGACTGCAGATCGGTGAAAATTCTTGCCATATCCCTTATAGGGAAGAAAAATTGAATTGCATAGGAAATAAACGCTGTCAGCGTACCATAGCTTAATGTTCCAATCATCAGCCTGTTTCCGCCTTTCCATATTACAATACTTGCGGCTATGCTTCCCAAAAGAGTTACAATCGGCATGTACACTGCAGCAAAGGTTGCGGCGCTTATCGACTTCCGGTTCATTTCCTTTGTGAGCTTCATGAAATCATTCAGGTTTCCCTCTTCCCTAACAAGGGTTTTCGTTGTTTTAACGCCCTGTATCCCTTCGTTAAATGCTGCGGTAATAAGGGAATTGGTCTTACGTATGTCACGGTGATTTAACAGTATTCTTTTCTGAAAATATATGCTTACAAGAAAAAGAAACGGAATTACAATAAATGTCAGCAACGCAAGCTTCCATTCCAGAACCAGCATTACAATACTTGTGATTACCATCATGCAAAGACCCCACGCAAAGTCTACCAATCCCCATGACAAAGTATTGCCAAGCCTCCATATGTCCGAAGTGAGCCGGGACATCATCCATCCTACAGGGGTTGTATCATAATATGAAAAGGACAATTCCTGAAGATGTTCAAATCCGTCTTTTCTTATATCATAACATATCCCTGTCTCAACATACCCGGCATATGAAATCATGACCTTTACAATGATTGCCTGGACAATTACAACCAGAGCATAAGCAGCAAAAAACAGGATTGTGCCCGATGTAGTATGCGCAACTATGAAATTGTCTATGGCATATCTTTGCATCAGCGGAATTACCGCGTCAAACCCCGCCAGCATTGCCATAAAAATGCTAAGCATTATCAGTTTGCCCCTATATGGTTTTGCATATCGTAAAAACTTCTTCCACAGATCTATATTAACACCTTTTGAAAAAACTTCTTCCTGAAAGGTATTATTCATTATTTTTCTCCCCTTCCTGCCCCTCTTCAAGCGAACTTTGTATGGCCCAAATTCGCGAATACAATCCCTCTTCACGAACCAGTTCATCATGGGTGCCCATTTGCACAATCCTTCCTTTATCCAGCACCACGATAAAATCGGCCTGTGCCAAAGTGTTTATCCTGTGAGAGATTATAAACGTGGTAACCCCTTTGCTGCGTTCCCTTAGTGCCTTGCGAATCATAATGTCGGTTTCCATATCAACCGCACTCAGCGAATCATCAAATATAAGTATGGGATGATTTTTCAGCACTGTACGTGCTATCGCCACACGTTGAACCTGCCCGCCTGAAAGAGTTACTCCCCTCTCCCCTACAAGGGTTTCATATCCTTTTTCAAAGGATATTACAGTATCATGAATAGCAGCAATTTTTGCAGCCCTTTCCACTTCATCCATGCTGGCATCAGGTTTCGCAAGCTTTATATTTTCCAGTACGGTCTTTGAAAAGAGGAACGGTTCCTGAAGCACAATTCCAATGTGACTTCTCAGCCATTTTTTATCAATTTCTTTCAGCTCATATCCGTCAATCTTTATAGAACCTTTCTGGTAATCAAAAAGCCTTACCAGCAAATGCATCAGCGATGATTTGCCGCACCCGGTGGGTCCCAGTATTCCCACAGTCTGTCCCTGCTTAACTTCAAAGGATATATCCTTTAATGGATTAGTTCCGTCAGGGTATTGGAAACTGACATTTTCAAACACTATATTGCCCTTGATTTCCGGGGTCAGACCCTGGGTAAACTTCGGTTCGGCAGGCTTGTCAAGTATTTCAATTATCCTGTCAAATGCCACAAATGCCTGGCCCATGTCCGAAATAACCCTTCCGAGCTGCCTGATAGGCCATATCAGGTTTCTTATGTATGTTATAAAAAGAATAACTGTTCCCAGTGTAATCCGTCCGCTTGCAGCCCAGCTTACAGAAATAAACAGCACCAGCATAGCCTGGATCATGCAAAGCAAGTCAGACATTGACCAGTACCATGCCAAAAGTTCATTAAGTTTTCTGACCTTTTCCCTGTGGTTCTCATTTTTCACTTTGAACCTGTCAATCTCATAGGCCTGCCTTCCAAAGGCTCTTACTACACGTACACCGGTTAAATTTTCCTGAATGGTTGCATGCAGTTCCGAGTCAGTTGCTTCAACTTCAAGGAATGTTTTCTTTACTTTTGTAAAAAATATAACAGAGACAAGGAAAATAAACGGAACTACTGCAAGGGAATACAGCGTCAGTTCAACATTGAGCCCAACCATTACTATAAGGGTAAACACCACCGTAAATAATATTTCTCCAACCTGGGTTACCTGGTTGGCCATAAATTTCCGCATTGTTTCAACATCGGCAGTACACCTTTGTGTAAGATCTCCGGTCTGCGACTTGACATGTTCGTGGTATTCCATATGCTGAAGATGATCATACAATGTATCACGGATATTTTTGGTGGCATTTTCGGTACTTATAGCAAACCAACGGTTTTTGATATATTGAAAAATACCTGTTAAAAGTGTAAGTAAAACAAACAATAAACCCAATATCCAGATATTCTCCCTGAGTGCATCCCTTCCGCCGAAATCTGAAACTCTCGTCATAAGCCAATCAGGCAGATCCATGGGTTCGTCGCCGATAACCGAATCCACTGTAAAACTTATCACCATCGGGCTGATGATGGAAAATATAACAGCAATTCCGGAGAAAATAATGGCTAAAAAATACCGAAGCAAATTCTTCTTTGTAAACTGAAGCAAAATTTTAAGTCTCTTCATATAACCCTCCCTGCTGTCAGAGTCAGACTCTGTTTAAAACGCCTGCGTGAAATTTAAGCTTAATATCGCGGGCGCAACAGCACCTTGTTATCATTATTATTTACAATGTACGTTGAGTATTGCTTCACGCCATAATCTAATAAAGGCTACAGATTCTTAATGAACCCGCAGCCTCTTAACTTCAAAAAGGTGTTAAAGATAAGATATGCCTTGAGAATGCAGGTTAACTCCACGTAAACGATCAATCGTGTCAAATGCTCTGTCAATAAATTTAAATGCAAAATTAGGCATGGTGAAACCTCCTTAAATTTGCCACTCTATTAATATTACCTTCACTTTTCATTAATGTAAAGAGAAAGAATAATTATAGCGGTAAAAATTACAATATGATTACATATTGGCAAAAGAATGAACTTTTTTTACCGTTATCAGTCTAATTCAACGTAAAAAACAGAAAGGGAGATGATGACATGAAAAAAATTCCATTATTACTTATTTTACTGGCACTTTTTGTATCAATGTTTTCATCGGCAGCATTTGCCAAGCAGGAGATTTCGGTGTTTTTTAACGACGAGAAAGTTCAATTGATTACACCACCTGTATTTAAAGAACAAAGAACAATGGTGACTCTTGACTCTGACTTTTTCAAAAAAGCAGGTGTTGAGCCAAAATTCGATAAAGATACAGGATCCATAATAATAGACGGAACGTACTTAACAATTCAACTTACCGTTGGGGAGAAAAAAGCATCGATATACAGAAAATTCGATTTTACAGGTATACCCGAAATAACTGAAATGGATGTGGCACCTTTTATACTTGACGGAGAGGTTTATATCCCGTTGCGTTTTGTTGCTGAATACCTTGGCGCAATTGTGGAATGGGATCCCGTTACCAATGCCGTCCTGATTTCTTTTGAAAAAGAATTTGATATAATACCTGTTGAAAGACCGGTGGAATACGAAGAGATTAATATTTCAGAGATATCAGACGTTGATTTGGATTCCTGGGTGCAGGAAAACATGCACAACAAGGGTATATACCACAGAATATTCAATGGCAAAAACTACGTTTTGATTTGTGCAGGAGAAAAGCCAACAGGCGGGTATTCAATAGAAATCGGAAGCATTACACAGGTTTCTCCTGGAAGAATCTATATTGACACAGAAGTAATTGAACCGTCTCCGGATATGATGGTAACCCAGGTTATTACGTATCCATACAGATTGATAGTTATTGACGGCGGTGAAGAAGTCACAGTGGATGGGGATATAAATGATCATTCATCCAAAAATAATGATGAACTATGGTTTGAAACCGTAAATCCGGAAATCATCGCAGCAAATGAAGAGCTGTCGGCGTGGATAAACCAGCTGTATACCGAAGCGGGAATTCACAGTAAGCAAATTGGTGAATATGTATATGTCCTTGTTGCCGCCGGGCAAAAAAATACAGGTGGATATTCGGTAATTGTCGAAGAAGTGACAAGAGATCAATCCGGTGATGTTTACGTTCTTGCAAATGTTAACAGTCCTGATCCTGATATGATGGTAACCCAGGTAATTACCTGGCCTTATACGGTAATCAGAATTGAAGGGACCGGCATAAACAAGGTTCATGGAGAAATTAAAAACTCTTCTCCGGCCGGTATTGTAAATTTTAAATAGTCTTAAAAACGGGAGATGGGAATTCCCACCTCCCGTTTATTTCTTATGTAGCATTTTTTCAACCATCGAATAAACAACAGGAATTATAACAAGCGTTAACAGTGTAGATACCGCCAGCCCCGAGGCAAGGGATATGGACATCGGCGTAAACAGGTTGCTGCCTGACACGATTAACGGAACAAGGCCTACCAAAGTGGTGATTGTTGTAAGCATTATAGGCCTGAACCGGCGCATAACGGCATCAATACATGCTTCTTCAGTACTCTTGCCCGATGATTTCAGGTTATTAACGTAGTCCACCAGGACTATCGCATTATTTACAACAATGCCAAACAAACTTACTATACCCATGAACGATGTAAACGACAATGGCTGCTTGAACAGATACAGTCCTATTATAGAGCCTACAGCCGACAACGGTATTGTGACCATGATTACAAACGGGTGCGAGAAATTCCCGAATTCTATGAGCAACATAAGATATATAATGAATGCAGCCATAATTCCAAGAACGCCAATATTGCCGAAATATTTTAAAATTGACTCTCTTTCGCCGTCAAAAACCACCCTGGCTTCTCCCATGTCTACACTTTCAAGTTCTTTCTCGACCTGCTTCTGTATATCGACAGAACTGTATCCTTTGCTGACATCACTGTATACCGTTACAGTAGGAACCCTGTCATATTTTTTAACTTTCGAAATTTTAGGCTTCAATCCTACTTCGGATACCTGTTTTAAAAGGGTTTTCCTTCCGGTAGCAGTGGACTTTACCGCAAAGTTTTTCAAATCATCGATATTTTCTATATCTGATATTACTTTAACCGGGATTTGCTTACTGCCCGTGTATTTGGCAACGCCCGAATCGGCATTCAGATTTCCGGCGTTTCTGCCCATAAGCGCTATATTAAGTTCCTTTTGAACATCATAATTTGTCAGACCCATTCTTAATGTTTCATCAGTGTCTAACTCAATATAGTAATCAAATATATTGTCGCTGTAGTCATCCCTGACATTAAAGGTTCCATTGATGGACTTCAGTATGCTCTTGATCTCTTCCGATACCCGTGCTAAATCATCATAATTTTGTCCCAGTATCCTTATCCTTACAGGTGCACCGATAGGTTCGCCCTGTTCCAGGAGCTTTACTGTTGCAGTTCCGGTGGCTATCTCTGTGTCTAAAATCTCCTGCAGGTAAATTGCAAACTCTTCGTTGGTTTTAAATCTTCCCCCGTTGTCCAAATCAACGGTGAATACCATCTGGGCATAGTCCTGGGCACGCATCGCAGGAGGCATCGAATAATACAGTTTTGGCAGCCCATCCCCGATAGCAACGGTATACCCCGTAACCTCGGCCTGCCTGGTAATTATATCAGCTACCTGATCTGCCAGCTGCTCGGTCTTGTTTATATCATTTGCATGGTCATGCTGGATGTCGATTAAGATTTTATTCGTATCTGCCTTCGGGAAAAACTGAAGGCCAAGAATGCCGGCAAGCCATACTGCCAATGCCAGCAATACAAGAGTAAAAAACATCGTGAGCTTTTTCCTTTTCAGTGCACTCCGTAAAAGGTTCGCAAAAAATGTCCTGGCCCTGTGCTTTTTCTCCTTGTCTTTTGACGGTTTAAAGAAAACATAGGCCATTACCGGGGATATGAAAACAGCTGCAATATACGATGCAGACAGTGATATTATGACTATCTGCGGGACACTGCGGATAAATTCGCCTGCCATGCCTGAAAGCAACAGCAAAGGAAGAAAAGCTCCCACCGTTGTCAATGTTGACATAAGAACCGGCATGGCCACTTCTTTTGCTCCTTCAACACAGGCTTTGAGCTTTTCTTCCCCATTGTCAATTCTCACCTGAATGGCATCACTTACAACAATGGCATTGTCAACGAGCATACCAAGGGCAATTATCAGCGCTGCAACTGAAATCTGATGGATGTGAATATCCATAAGCCTCATGGTAATAAAAGTAAGCAAAATTGAAAGAGGAATTGAGGTTGAAACAAGAATGGCATTTCTGAAACCCATTCCTGCAAAAACAACAATGATAACAAAAATAACACCTTCAACAAGGTTCAGTATGAAATCATTAACCGCATTTCCCACATCATCGGGCTGATATAAAACCTTGGTAAAATGCAGGTCATCGGGCAGTTCTTCCTTAAAGGCATTAATCCGTTTATCAACTTCTTCACCAATAATTATAATATTTCGTTCTCCCTGAAAATACCCTGTAATCAGAACTGCATTTTCACCATTTGTCTTAATCTTATTGTTTGAATCCTGAAGCTTATAGTAGACATCTGCAATATCCTTGATTCTGACGACACTGCGGTTTTCAGCAGATGTTAACAGCACAATATTTTCTATATCTGATACTGATGACAAATTTCCTCCCAATGTAACGCTAATCTTACTTTTGTCGTCTTCAAGAGACCCCAACGGTATTTCCACATTCTGGGCCTGTATTATGTTCGCCACATCTTCAAGGGACAGCGGTAAACTGTTTAATTTCTCTGTGTCCACTTCAACGCATATTTCATTTTCCTGTTCTCCGACTACTTCAATCCGTGTAATACCATCAATATCGATAAGCTTATCCTTTAATTTTTCAGCATAGGCTGCAAGTTCATAATATGAATAGTTCGGTCCGGATAAACTGATTATCATTCCTGCAGTCTGGTACAAATCGGTATTTATATTTATCTCATCACATTCTTCCGGAAGTTCTGCCTGTACTTCATCCATTTTCTGCCTTAGCTGGTTCCATGCCTTATCTACGTCAGTACCGGTTTCCAGTTCCAGGACAACCACCGATAAATTATTTTGCGATGTCGAACTTACGGTTTTAAAGCCCGTTACTTCCAATACCTTGTCTTCTATTTTACGCGTAACATTGCGCTCCACATCCTCGGATGATGCCCCCGGGTATACTGTGGTTATCATAGCCACAGTAACACTGATATCGGGTGATTCCTGCTTTGGCATAATATAGTAACTGTATATCCCGAAAACTATAACCAGGATAATGGCGAACAATGTAATTTTCCTCTTTTTGATAATCAGTTCAATTATTCGTCCCATAATCCACCTCTTTTACCGTTATCCTATCCCCGGCGCTCAGCCGGCTTATACCCGATGTAATCAATAAATCGCCATTATCCAGCCCGGTCACCCTGGCTTCAAAATTATATACTTCTTCAATCGTTATGTTTTTTCGTACCGCCCTGTCCTGGGAAACAGTAAATACAAAATCGGTCCCGTCATTTAAAATTGCTGAAATCGGAATATAAATACCCTTTTCGGTTCCTAATGAAAAATGCACTTTAACACTTGCCCCGAAGGGTTCATCCAATTCGTCACAGGCGATTTCAATATTGTACAGGCCTGTTGTGGTATCGGGAACATCTGAAATCCGTTTGATTTTTGATTGAAATTCCCTGTCATCCTTTTCAATTTTTACTTCTGTTTCAATTGTAATATTTTTAAGTTCTTTTTCAGGCACACCCACATTTATAATCCTGTTGTCGCTGCAAACAACAATCACCGGATAACCCGCACCTGCCATTTCCCCTTCTTCGCATAAAACCTCAAGCACAGTACCGTCAATGGGCGATTTTA
Organism: Thermoclostridium sp.; assembly: GCA_036562185.1. Taxonomy (GTDB): domain Bacteria; phylum Bacillota; class Clostridia; order DSM-8532; family DSM-8532; genus Thermoclostridium. The sequence continues at coordinate 20,617 of DATCKN010000123.1, read as the reverse complement.
AGGTTGCTTCGTCCAGCTGGGACTTTCTGTAATTATATTCTGTCCTTGCACTTTCCACCTGGGCAGACAGTGCTTTTATTTCTTCATATCTTGCTCCTTTTTGAACCTGGGCCTGTATTTCCCTGGCAAGCTTCAGATCGGATTCCCTCATTTTCACTTCGAGTTCTGCCTGCTCGTACGCCTGCTTTGTGGCGGTGCCTTTCTGGTATAATTCCTTAACTTCACTGAACCTGTCCAATGCATAATTGTATGCATCTTCGGCCTTAACTACATTAAGCCTTGCCTGTTCAATATCCTCCTCGGTTGCCCCGTTGGAAGCCTTCTCATATTGGGCCAACGCCATTTCCAGCTGGGATTTTGCAAGGTTTTCAGCATATAATAAATCTGTCTTGTCCAGTGAGACCAGCACATCTCCTTTTTTGACAATATCACCTTTTTTAACCCGGACGCTGTCAATCCGTCCACCAATCTTGAAGGACAGGTTAACCGTCTTTTCGGGCTGAACCGTTCCTATATATCGGGATATGCGCTGACGCTGATTCTCAGAAACCTGGTATACACTTACAGGAACCACTTTCTCTGTTTTTTGCCATATCTCCCGATTAGAACATCCTGTAGCCAAGAGCAAAAAACATACGATAAAAATCAGCATAATTCGTTTTCTCATAAAATAACACCTCATTCCAGGAAGTTTTTGCATATAAGCAAATAATCCTGCGTTTTTGCATAAAATATGTATTCATTAGTAAACAATAGTAAACAAGCGTTCATTATTATGTTAAAAAAAATTAGTCCTCGGAATCAAATCTGCTGCTTAAATGGTTGAAGTAAAAATCGTTCAAACGGTAAATCAGCTTTTTCAGCTTTTCATTGTCTTCTGTCTCTGCTATAACCATTATCAGGCTGTCTAAAAACGAACGGGCTACAATTTTTGAAAAGAATGCCGCTTCTTTTTCTTCCATGCTCTGCCTTTTAAACAATCCTTCATAAATCCGGTTTTCAATCAATGAAATTAACTCACCTCTTGTCTTTTCAAATTTTGTGCCCTGAGTACCTTTAAAGAGAATCAACAGTTCAAGCCTGAATTCTTTTGTTATTTGCAACATATAGTGGTTGATTTCATTTCTGAAATCCTCGAAGGTCTTGTTCTCGCCGGCTTTTATATACCTTTCCGAAATGGCTATGTAGTCCATTATTTTTTCATAAACCGGTGACACAATCCCCTCAAGAACACTTTCCTTATTGGGAAAATACCGGTACACATTACCCACCGTTATACCCGAATTTCTGGCAATATCGCGTATGGAGGCATTATTATACCCCTTTTGGTAAAAAAGCGTTTTTGCAGCCGCAAGTATACTGTTGCGAACTTCATCCTTCAAAACTTGCACAATAATAAACCCCTGTTCACTTTTAAAATTATATTATCACATTTCCGCCGGCAGTACAATATTTTGAGATGATTATAAATTCTGTGAATACCTGTCCAGGCTGCACGATAAAGGATTCAATATACCGCTTCCTGCATTTTTCCCTACGGGTAATTTGAAACCTTATTTGGTACCGATGTCTGACCACATATTAATAATGATTCTTATTGAAGCAAGCGCCTGTGACTTGTTCCCTGTTTCTATATACGCGGAAAGTGCCGTTAATTCGGATTCGATATCATTTACAATATCGTGATCCACTTCAATCTGCATGAACGGTTTGATCTTTTCCCATTTCTCGTTCGAAACAGTTAAACGTTCATTTGCCGTTTCATAATTTTCTTCAACAATTGCCTTTTCCAGTGCAGACAGGGATTGTGAAAATCCGGTTCTTTTATCCAGCGGGCCTTTAAATAATGTGCAACCGGCAGTACTGAATATCAGAAAGGATATTATTAAGAATATAGCCCTTTTCAATTTCCCACCTTCTATTCCTTAAGCGATATTGTATATGCGGTTTCATTGTCTTTCATGTCAATATAAAGGTTTCCCTGGGTATCCAGCTGTGCAAGGAATATATCATTGATATCGGTGATACCCTTTTTTCTTAAGTGGTGCTCGAGATAAGCCTTTGTCAAATTTACAGATTTCAGAGCCTCCATGTTGAGACGCCCGTCTACAATCAAATTTGTAGGCAAACCGTTGTATTTGGTGGATATATTCATATCCTGCGGCGTTAACGGTTTTTTCTGTGATTTCAGCAATACGCTCAACTTTCCGTTTTGCTCCAGCACTGCAAATTCCACATCATCAACCCTGAATACATCCTTGCTTCTGAGCATCATCATTAAGTCTTCCATTGACAATTTATTTCTTTTTAATACATCAATCTTAATTTTCCCATTCTGAATAACAATTTCAGGAACCCCTTCAATAACCTTTCTTAAAAAGGGGCTTTTTATGCCAATAACTGCAAGAATAATTGCAAGCAAAGTCCAGACCACCATTCCCGCAATGGTTGCCCAAGTGTTTTCATTTACCTGGACCGACAGCGTTGAAGCCATCGATCCTATCGTAATTCCTACAATATAGTCAAAAAAAGTAAGCTGGGTTACCTGCTGTTTGCCTATAAGTTTTACCAATACAAGCAACAAAAAAAATCCAATGAAGGATCTTATAATTACAACAGCAACTATTGGCATAATAGTCCTCCGAAATTAAGATCTCCATCTTCTATCTTTCCTTAATCCTGTGATAGGTATTCAGAAAGTTATATATACAGCAGGTTCAGAACAAGCATTGTTAATATTCCTGTTATAACCGCAATAACAGGTTCTTTATTTTAAAGGCCGTTAAACATACAGTCCTCCGGATATATCATGGGAATATCATTAAATTGAAATATTATAGCAAAAAAATAACGCAAGTAATCCATTGAAAAAGTTTCGGTTAAGTTGCCGCCGGGTAGAACGACAGATAAGGCAAATATAATGTGCCGTTCCTGAGACAGGCTGTTGCTGGCAAAATAAAAAGCGGTCTTAGACAACCGCTTAACTGATATTACATGCCATAGAATTCATATAACCTTTTTCATGTGGGTCAGTATCTTTTTAATGCTATATTCCGACAAACAGTACTGTTTGGATAAATCTGATATTTCAGCACCGTTTTTGTATTTCTTTATTATCTCCATATTGCGTTTCATATAAAACTTGCGGGTCCCGTTGGCTTCTCCCCATTTTAACCTTACAGACTCTTTTTTCGGGATGTAAAGCACTTCCCCCTGGATATATATCTGGATTTGATCTAATAACCATTCTGGCAATAAGTCTCTAGCATTATAGTATTTCATTTGCCACACTCCTTTTTATCCTTTCACCCTTATCCACACCGGTTCCCACCATTAAAGGAAATACCTGTAACTCGCTTAATGAGTCTCTGCTTTGCCAAATTATGCAAAGTCAAATTTTACCAAATTAAACTTATAAAAAATCCGCAGAAAATAACCTTTCTGCGGACATAAAAAAAGCACGATAACCTTTTACCGCGCCAGCTCTTCTTATTGTACGACATTTCCGAACCATTTATGATTACATGATAAAGTTACCAAAAATGGCGGGAAATAAAATCCAAATATGCTTTTAAATCGTGCAGGCATAAGGGTTATTTCCAGATTCACAGAAGGCTTCCTTACCTTCTGCCAGTATTCAGTTATATTTTAACCACCTCAGAAACAATGACTTGTAAACGTCTAAAGCTTAATTTTATCATTTTTACACCCCTTTCCTGTTTTTTTCAATACCACTTCCATTATATTGCAAGTATGAATGAAAATCAATATAAAATCTTTTTATAAAAATTCTTTCTCAGCAGTAAAATTCGTGCATTATTACTATTATAAAAACTGTAGTTTTGCATATAAACATGCCATTTCAGAAATGGTACAAACCCATTCCTATTAACGGGAAATCATGATATACTGAATATGTATCCAGGTGTATATAAATATCAGAGGCAGGAGGTATGTATGGAATATCGTAAATTCAGTAATTTTGAAAAACCTGTTTCCCTGTTCGGAATTGGATGTATGAGGTTACCTACAGTAAAATCAGGGGATAAAACCGTTATTGATGAAGCTGAAGCTATTAAAATGATCAGATATGGAATAGATCATGGCGTTAACTATATTGATACCGCTTACATGTATCATGACGGGCAAAGTGAATTAGTTGTCGGTAAAGCTTTAGCCGATGGCTACCGGGAAAAGGTTTTTCTGGCCACGAAATTACCCGTATGGCTGGTAAAAGAATCTGGCGATTTCGAACGTTTGCTAAATGAGCAACTTGAAAAGCTGAATACTGACCATATAGATTTTTATCTTTTACACGCTCTTAACAAGGAAAGATGGAAGTCTATGAATTCGTTAAATATTATGGACTTTATGGAGAAAGCAAGAGCTTCAGGCAAAATCAGATATATCTGCTTTTCATTCCACGATGATGCAGATACTTTCCGTGAGATAATTGATGCTTACAAATGGGATATGTGCCAGATTCAGTTGAATATTCTGGACATGAATGAACAGGCTACTGTAGAAGGGTTAAAATATGCAGGTTCTAAAGGTATACCCGTAGTTATTATGGAACCCTTGAAAGGTGGCAAGCTGGCAACCGGTGTAACCCCCGAGATTGAAGCAATCTGGAATAAGGCCAAAGTGAAAAGAACACCTGTTGAATGGGCTTTCCGCTGGCTTTACAACTTCCCCGAAGTCGCAGTTATTTTAAGCGGGGTTAGCAATATGCAGCAACTTGAAGACAATATCCGTATTTTCTCTGACGCGAAAGCCAATTGCATGACTGGGGAAGAACTGGCACTTGTGGAGGAAGTAAGAAAAGTTTATCTGAGTAAAACAAAAGTGCCATGTACCGGATGTGAATACTGCACTCCCTGCCCTCAGGGTGTTTCCATCCCCCGTATTTTCAATCTTGCGAATACAGCAGCGATGTATAATGATCTGGAAGGGTGCAAAAACAGCTATAAAAATCTGATTGAAAAACAGAAAGATGCGGCTCAATGTATTGAATGCGCCCAATGTGAGGCTGCATGCCCTCAACATATTCCGATTATTGAAAAGCTTAAAGAATCACATAAATATTTGTTGCAGGATTAATTCTAATAACTTTAATATTTCATGAAAAGTCAGGTGACAAGCAACTCACCTGACTTTTTTTCCCACTGTAATTTTCCTTTTTATAACAGACTAAATAAAAAGGATAAGACTAACGGCCATAACCATCATACCTGCAATGAGGCCGTATATTGATAAATGAGCCTCACCATACTCTCTTGCCGACGGCAACAGCTCATCCAGAGAAATAAACATCATAATCCCTGCAATAGCAGCAAATAGGACACCGAATACTATATCATTAAGGAACGGCATCAGGATTAAAAAGCCAACCAGTGCACCTACAGGTTCGGACAAGCCTGACAGGAAAGATAGCATAAAAGCTTTTTTTTTATTTCCGGTGGCATAATAAACAGGTATCGACACTGCTATGCCTTCAGGAATGTTATGAATTGCAATTGCTACAGCAATTGCAATACCCAGGTTTGGATCTTTCAGTGCTGCAGTAAAAGTTGCAATACCTTCAGGGAAGTTATGAATTGCAATTGCCATTGCAGTTAGCAGCCCCATCCTCATTAAGCTGGATGAAGAACCAGCTTTCTTTTCATCCATATTTTCAACCAGTTTTACTTCATGAGGATTTTCTCCGGAAGGAATTAAATTGTCAATCAATGCTATTATCAGCATACCCCCAAAGAATGAAACCACCGTAACCCATGATCCGCTCTTTTCCCCAAGAGCCGATATCAGCGTGGATTGTGCTGTTTGAAATATATCAACCATTGATACATATATCATTACACCTGCGGAAAACCCCAGTGCTACCGACAGGAAACGTGTATTTGTTCTTTTGGCAAAAAAAGCAATCATACTGCCGATCCCTGTGGATAAGCCTGCAATTAGTGTCAGCAAAAAAGCCGTCATTACTATACCTATTTGCATATGGCCCCCCTCCAAAAAAGTATATTATTCTGTTTACACAATTTTATCACACTGCTTTATACTGAACAAGTTAAGCAACTGCCGATATAGGTATATATGTTGGAGTACAGTTTATTATGGATTTATTGTTCCTTTCATTTCCTAAATAAGCCCACAGCTGTCTCCAATCCCCATTTGCCGGCAATATCAGTGTTGAAAAAAACGGTGAAAACAGTTAAACTAATAATATAATAATTTTTAACATAACATTTCCTTAATGTTAGAACATTATCTTAAATTGCTTTTTATCCGCAGGTAATTGGCAATTTACAAATGACATGTACTTGTTAACTTGGAGGAATTGCATGTTAAAAAAGCGAAACAGTTCCAAGGTTTTTAAAAATTTTATTATTTCATATATTATCATTTTGATGCTTCCGATGTTTATCATGTCGTTCATAGTGCTTTTTCATTTTGTGAACGTAATGAAAGAGGAAGTAGAACTTAATTTAAGGACCCCTTTTAATAAGAGCGTTGATAATTTTGATGCGCAGATTGGCCAGCTGACAAGAATGTCTCTTCAGATTGAACTTAACGACGTATTTAAAACAGCCAATGTTAACAAAAGGCCATATGATGCCTTGAAAGTAAAAAATGAGCTGCTGAAGTACAACACAAATTCTTTTGTTGATGATATCTTTATATATAATTACAATGATGATTTTGTGTCATCATTTAATTTCCTGTGTACTTATGATATTTTTAACGATTTTATTCTCGAAAGGGATCTGACTGATTTTAATCTGCTTGAATTTAAAGAATCAAGCAAACAGTCAGATATGTACTATTTTCCTGCAGATTCAATTTTTCTTGCGAACAGGCAGAGCCATTTGATGTATATAACCAAAATTCCGATAAACAGCACAAATAAATATGGAATTATTATGTACATGATTCCTGAAGACGCTCTCAGGAATGTCCTTTCTCCGGCATTGAGCGAAAATAATCATATTTTTATTGTAGACCCTGAAGCAAAAGACATACTGTTCAGCTTTTCTGAAAATCCTGATCCTGAACTGGTGGAAGTTTTCAGAAAAGCATTAAAGGAACACTCGTCAGTTGAAGAAATAAGGGAAGTCAAAATAAATAACGACAGGTTTTCATCCTATGTTCAGGAAGCAGTCGGCCCATACATATTTGTTCAGCTAATGCCGAATGATCTGCTGTCATCAAGGATCAATCAGATACGTATCATTTACTTTATAAGCATGGCGGCGATATTTGCTATCGGAGGGTTCCTGATTGCCATTCTGATGAGAATAAATTACAACCCGATAAAGAAACTGAATAAATTAATTGAGGAAACTTTCCTGGGGCCCCGCAATACCATGGATGATAAACTGAATGAGCTGGAGCTGCTCGAATATGCCCTTCTTCAATTCAATAAAGAAAACACAGACCTGAAAGAATTTGCTGAATTAAACAAAAATGTAATAAGGAGCTATTTCATTGACTGTTTCCTTGCCGGACAGGCAAAAGAAATTGATAATATTATGGAAACCTGCAGAAGCATTGGCTTAGGGTTCAATATGCGTTATTACTGTGCAATTATTTTAAAAGGAAGCAATGTCCAAAACATACCCGACACAGACATTTCCGGTATTTTTTCGCTGTCCGGTCCTTCAGGCGGTTACCAGATAATAATACACCATGACATACATTTTAATAATGTGGTAATTATATACGGAAGTTCAACAAATGATGAAAAACATGTACAGGCAATAGCCCTGGAAATACAGAAACGCCTTAACGAAACATATAACAGTGATATCAGGATAGGTATCGGTAATTTCTATGACAATATATTCTGTATAAACTCGTCATATGAAGAGGCTTTAAGAGTGTTAGAGTATAACAGTATTGTCTCCAGGTCAAACATAATATCTTTTAATGATATTATGAAAAAAAATGATCAGGACATCAATTATCCTTTCTCCTTATTTGAAAAACTTGAGGAATCGGTTCGGAGCAGCGATATTATCGGAATCAGGGAAAATATAAACCAGCTTGTTAACCATATGAAAAATGAAAACTTAAGTCTTTTCTGGATTAAAAACATATGCTATGACACTGTTAATACAATATCAAAAGAACTATTAAGGAAGTTTAAGCATTCCCCGCTGCTCAACAAACCGTATATGGAAAGGATATACGGTTCTGACATAAATACATTTGAGGATATTGTAGATATTATGAAAGAAATATCCGGAGATGTAACAAAATATTTAAGTGTAGACCGGGAATCTTATGAATTAAGGCTATTGCAGCAAATTATCAGGTATATACGTGAAAACTTCCAGAATCCTGAATTCAGCCTGCAAAGCATTGCTGATTCCTTTCAGATGTCAACCCCGTATTTAAGCCAGTACTTTAAAAAAAATACCGAACATACTATATCTGAATACGTTACCAGGTTAAGAATGGAAAAAGCAAAGGAACTGTTATTAAATACAGATATGGGGGTAAATGAAATTGCATATGAAGTCGGTTACTACAGTGTACCGAGTTTTATCAGAAAGTTCAGAGAAATAGAGAAGATCACACCGGGACAGTTTAAGAAAAAATACTCATGAATTATATTTAAAAAGGATCCACCCCAGAAACGGGCAGATCCTTTTCTTTACTATATTACTTATTTTTCAACTCTTTCGAATGCGTTCCTGTACAGTTCGATATATCTCTTCAGTCCTAAGTTGTTAAGCTGGGCAACATAAGCATCCCATTCTTTTTCTATGCCGCCCTCGCTCATCCATCTGCTGTGAGTCTGGATAACATATTGCACTATGCCGGTTTGCAGCAGGGTTAGCTCTTCAAGTTCTTCGGGACTGAACTTAAATGCATAGTTGTACGGCCATTTCGACAGATACGGCCTGTATACTTCACAAGCCTTAGTCTTGGCAACACTGGAAGCCTTTTCTGCAACATATTTATCCAGAGCAGTCTTTGTAAGTAATGTACATCCCTGAGCAATCGGTGCCGACATGAACCAGTCACTCGGCTCAACATTTTCAGGACGGGAACCACTGTTAACTTCATACTTGCCAGGTACTGTTTCGGAAGGAACCAGTGCTTCTGTTTGATTCCATCCGGCTTCCTTAAACATTCCATATGCCATCTGGACCGAATATTCTTCGGAGTTGCAGTAATCTATAAACCTGATTAATACTTCAGGGTTCTTTGCCTTTGAGGTTATAGCAAATCCGCCTTCAGAGAAGAACTGTGATCTTGCCCATACCTGTTTTCCATCAGGAGATTTAAGTGCCGGCATGAAAGTGAATTTTTCCTGGTCTTCTTCAAGAATCATGGATTGATCTTTTCTGTAGTCGAAGTAAACACCAACGTTCTTTTGAGTTCTCAGCTTATTGGTCAGTAATGTCCTGTCCTGGGTGAATACTTCGGTATCGATTAAACCTTCTGCATAAAGCTTTGCCATGTAAGCCGTGGCTTGTTTCCATTCTTCCGTGGTAGCGGTGAATACAACCTCATCATTATTATTAATCCAGATATAGAATGGAGTGTCTACAACACCAAATGCATAATAAATAGGTCTGAAATCACGCTTAACCTCTCTGTTCAAATCATTTCCTTCCTGGTAAAGGAAACTCATTGGGATTTCGTCTTTTAACCCGTTACGGTTGGGGTCATTTTCCTTGAATGCCTTTAGGACATTGTACAATTCATCAGTATTGGTAGGTACTTTAAGTCCCAGGTTATCAAGCCATTCCTTATTGATTATTGAAGAAATATGGCTGTCGAACCCTTCATCGGTAAAGCTTGCCAGCTGATATATTTTACCGTCCATGCTTCTGATAAATCCATCATACAGCGGGTATTCCTTCCTTATTTTATTGATATTAGGAGCATATTCATCCAATAAAGCCTCAATGTCAATCAATACACCGTCTGCTCCGAATTTTTGAACTTCATCATGTGACAGGCTCTTCGGTCCGTAGAAAAAGTCAGGATATTCACCACTGGCAACCGTAAGGTTTTTCTTTTCTGTCCACGATGCCTGCGGGATCAGATCCCAATCAATGTAAACGTTGGTTTCTTCCATAATTTTCTTGAACAATTCTGTCTCGTCAAGATTACTTGGTCGGGTATTGTTCATCTGCAAGCCCATGGCATAGTACCTGACAGGCTCTTTCACAATCGGAATTCCTGTTTTATACATGTTCCCGACCATTTCACGGCCGTCATCAGTCTTTGTTTCAGAACCCTGTTGAGTCTCAGGTTCCTTTGTCGGCGCAGCAGTGGGCTGGCTTCCGGTATTGGTCTTTCCACATCCGGCCAGTGCAAAAACGAACATGAAGCTCAAAAGAAGTGCGATAGCCCTTAAAAGTGATCCTTTTTTTCTCATAAAATACCTCCTTGAATTATTTATTATTTAATCCCCTGCACGGGGAGAAAAGCAATATAGAAATAAAAATTCATGTCTTGCGGTATATCCGTATTAACCTTTTACCGAACCCATTGTAATCCCCTGAACAAAATATTCCTGCATTATCAGATAAACTACCATCATTGGCAGAGTTGCCATAACAATAACACCGTATTTCATCTGTTCTGCAGCTCTTAACATTTCGGTAAGGGCTTCCTGGTCTTCCATCAGGTCATATATCGCCGACGATACCTGTGCAGTTGCAAGCAAATCCTTTAAAACAATCTGCAGAGGTTGATAATCGGGTTTATCTAGATAAATCATTGCCCTGAAGAAATCATTCCACTGCCATACCGCATAGAACAGGAGCATTGTAATAATTATCGGTTTTGAAATAGGCAGCAGTATTTTGAAAAAATATCCAAAGTGTGAGCAGCCATCTATTTCCGCAGCTTCACTTAAGCTTTCAATATGGTTTGATTTGAAATAGGAACTTGTTACCAAGAGGTTCCATACCTGAATTCCATTCACAATCAGCAACACATAGGGTGTATTGCGCAAGCCAAGCCTGTTTACAACAATGTACAGGGGTATCATGCCGCCCTGGAAAAACATTGTTATTAATAAAAATACGGTAAATGGCTTCCTTCCCGAAAAATCCTTTTTAGACAACGGGTATGCGGCAAACAGAGTCAAAGCTGCACTTAAAGACCCTCCGAATATTGCATAGAAGAACGAGTTCTTATATCCGTTCATCAGGTTTTTAAACTTAAAAATCCTCCTGTATCCTGAAAAAGTAACGTCTATCGGGTAAAGCGACAGCTTTCCTGCAATAACATAATCAGGATTGCTGATGGAAGCAATAACTATAAAATAAAGCGGATACAGCACAATTAAACATGCAACAATCAGCAGTGCTTTGGTAACGATTTCAAAAACAAGGTCTTCTCTTGAACTTTTAATTTTCTTGCTTTCAGCAGATGTTTTTTTCATTTTGCTCACCCCCTTACCATAAACTTTCCTCTGTCAGTTTTTTGCTTATCTGGTTGGTAATAATCAAAAGGGTGAGATTTATGACCGTTTTGAACAGATCTATAGCCGTGGAATAGCTGAACTGCGCACTTACCAGCCCCACCTTATATACATATGTTCCAAAAATCTCGGATGTAGGCAGGTTCGTAGGTGCCTGCATCAGAAGTGTTCGCTGCGTATCCACATTTAGTACTCTTCCAACGCTGAGCAGAAGCATCGTAACAAGAGTCGGGGTTATTGACGGCAAATCAATATACCATATTTTTTCCAGCCTTGTGGCGCCGTCAATTGTAGCAGCTTCATAAAGCCCAGGATCAACAGATGTCAGTGCAGCAAAGTATATTATAGCCTGATATCCGGTTCTCTGCCATATATGTGATAATACATATACATGCCTGAACCACTTGGCTTCACCCATAAAATAAATTGGCTCTATACCGATGGCTTCAAGGAGTTTGTTTACTATTCCTGAATTGGGTGAGAGGAACAAATGCAACATTCCGACCAATACCACCATGGAAATAAAATACGGTGCAAATGTTACAGTCTGTGTAAACTTAACAAGCCTCTTGCTCTGAGTCTGGTTAAGCACCACTGCAAACAATACGGGAAACGGAAAACCTATAAATAAATCATAAAAACTTAAAATAACTGTATTCTTAAATAATTGGGGAAACATTGGTGATTTCAGGAAACGTTCAAAATAAGTCAAACCTACCCATTTGGCATCCATGATTGGCTTTGTGATACTGTAATTGCGGAATGCAATCTGTATTCCATACATTGGAGCATAATGAAATATAATGAAGTAGATCACAACTGGTAAAATCAACAGGTAAAGTTGCCACTCACCCCTGGTGATAAACTTATGTTTAATTCTTTGGGCGAGAGTTTTCTTTTCCTTTGGTTTTACACCTTTTGTCATAGTTACTGATTCCTTTGAGTGCAAACAGGTTCCCTCCTAAATGAAATTACCGGATTGTCAATTTTTTAAGAATTTTTGACTAAAATCATAAAAGACAGTACAGGGATTTAAATCCTGCAGCTTTATTTTATGGGTGAAATTGCGAAGTGTAAATATTTCAAAATAAAACATCCCGCAAAGTCTTTAATTTCAACGTTTAACGCCGAAAATTATCCGAAATTAACCGGCATTGACGGGTAATAACCATGGCTTTTACCGGTTTAAGAGTCAATATTCAGGATATAATATGTTCAAATCCTCTGTATTGCCGCATTTCAGATAATAATAATCAGTTTTTAATACATGAAAAAAACCGGTTGCCATTTTATATGCGCAACCGGTTTTTGGATAATTTTTGCAGTATTAATAATTATTTAAACGTTCTTCCAAAGCTTTCAGCTGATTCTTGAGTTCCTCAGGAAGTTTTGGTTCATATTTCTTGTAATGTTCCTTAATGGACTCTACTTCCTTCAGCCATTCTTCCTTGTTAACCTTGAGCAGTTCCTGCATATCTGCTTCGCTGACATTTAATCCTTCGGTGTCTATTGCATCAACGGTTGGCATATAACCGATGGGTGTTTTTACAGCTTTGCCTTCGCCTGTTACTCTTTCAAAAATCCACTTCAGAACACGGCTGTTTTCACCGAATCCAGGCCACAACCATCTGCCGTCCTTATCCTTACGGAACCAGTTAACATAAAAGATCTTCGGCAATTTGTCAGGATCAGCCTTAGCACCAATATCAAGCCAATGTTGCAGGTAATCGCCAACATGGTAACCCATGAAAGGCAGCATTGCAAACGGGTCACGGCGAACCTGGCCAATGTTGCTGGAAATTGTTGCAGCAGTAATTTCCGAACCCATAATTGAACCCATGAATACACCGTGCTTCCAGTCAAAGCTTTCATGAACAAGCGGAATTGTGGTTGGACGACGTCCGCCTACGAGTATGGCTGAAATTGGCACACCATTCGGATCCTCCCACTCAGGAGCAATTGACGGGCATTGTCTTGCAGGTGCGGTAAAGCGTGCATTCGGATGTGCTGCAGGAGTGCCGGAACCAGGCGTCCAGTCCTGACCTTTCCAGTCAATCAGATGATCTGGAGCTTCACGGCCGATGCCTTCCCACCATACATCCCCGTCATCGGTCAATGCAACGTTAGTATAAATTGTATTCTTACTGATTGTTTTCATTGCATTCGGGTTGGATTGCATTGATGTTCCTGGAGCAACACCAAAGAAACCTGCCTCAGGATTTATTGCATATAGGCGTCCGTCCTTGCCGAATTTCATCCATGCAATATCATCGCCTATTGTTTCAACTTTCCAGCCAGGAATGGTAGGAACGAGCATTGCAAGATTTGTCTTTCCGCATGCACTTGGGAATGCACCTGTAACATATATTGTTTTTCCTTCCGGGTTTGTAATGCGGAGTATTAACATGTGCTCTGCAAGCCAGCCTTCATCCCTTGCCAGAACAGAAGCAATACGCAAAGCGAAGCATTTCTTTCCAAGCAGGGCATTTCCGCCATATCCCGAACCATAAGACCAAATGGTTCTTTCTTCAGGGAAATGGCTTATATACTTTTTATCCATTGGAGCACAAGGCCATGACTTATCTTTTTCTCCTTCTTTAAGAGGAGCACCAACAGAGTGCAAACATGGTACAAATTCTCCGTCTTCTCCAAGGGCTTCAAGGACTTCCTTGCCCATTCTGGTCATGATTCTCATATTGATAACAACATATGCACTATCTGTTATCTCAACACCAATTTTTGATATGGGTGATCCGATTGGTCCCATGGAGAACGGGATAACGTACATAGTTCTGCCCTTCATGCAACCTGTATATAATTCTGTCATTGTTTTCTTCAGTTCAACAGGATCAATCCAGTTGTTGGTAGGCCCTGCGTCTTCCTGCTTTCTTGAAGCAATAAATGTACGATCTTCTACTCTGGCCACATCAGAAGCATCGCTGCGGAAAAGGTAACATCCGGGCAATTTTTCCTGATTTAACTTAACTGCCATGCCGGATTCCACCAATTCGTTCAACAGGCGCTGATTTTCTTCTTCAGAGCCATCGCACAGATAGATATTGTCCGGCTGGCACATTTTAGCAACTTCTTCAATCCACGCTTGCAATTTTTTGTGTTTCAAATTCATTCTATTATCTCCTCCCAAAAAAATATTGTCATTATTGACTTAAAGTATATATAGACTAAAATCGTAAAATCAAAACAATAAAAACAATACAAAAAATAACACAATAATTGTTAATTTTTTCACTTTTCATCATAGCACAAAAACCACACTGTTTCAAGAAAATAATTGAAATTTCAAACTTTGAATCCTTCATAAAATTATTCCCTTTGGATTGAAACATTATATATATTTTTTTTATTTTTCCAGTGTTATATTAACAAATTTCCGTGCAGCAGCCGAAAGGGATACACTCTTTAAGAAACAAAACCCAATAGCCCTTTTTGGTATTTCCTCGGTCAGTTTTATTTTATAAACAGCCCTGCTGCTTATGTAATCCTGCGAGAATTCCTCAATAACGCATGAAATTCCAAAATTGAATTTTGCAAATTCCAGTAGCAAATCATGGGAACCAAGTTCAATCTCGGGCTGGACTTTAATTCCCTTTGACAAAAAATATTTCTCCACATATTGCCTTGAGTTTGATTTGCTCTCAAGCAAAATAACCGGCAATTGCATGATTTCTTCAATACTTCTTGGCATTATTGATAAATACCTGTATTTTTCACCACAGACAAAAATATCGTGTATATCAATGCATTTTTGTATCTCAAGTGCCGGATCCTTTACAGGGAGATTGCAGACGGCAATATCTATTTCACCAGATTTCAGCATTCTGCACAGTTCTAAAGTCGTGCGGTTTATAATTTTCAGCTTAACATTCGGGAAGTCCCTGTGGAACTTTTCAAGGTACGGCAACAGGTAATATTTTGAAATTGTATCACCGACTCCTATTTTCATCTCCCCGACCATTAAGTTTTTTGATTCTGAAAGTTTCTTCTCCCCCATTTCAATCAGGTTCACAGCAGAACTGATATACTCATAAAGTAGCTGCCCGTCATTTGTTAATGCAACTCCTTTAGAAGTGCGTGTAAACAGTCTGGTGCCCAGTTCCTGTTCAAGGCTCATAATTGTCTGGCTGACTGCGGGTTGAGTCATATACAATGCTTTGGCAGCTTTTGAAAAACTTTTGTGTTTTGATACTTCATTAAAAATACGATATGCATCAAGTTTAGATGTCATAATCTCACCTTATATCAATTATTCGATGTATTTATTTTACTTATAACATTTTCTCCTGTATAATACAACTGTAAATAAACAGCACAGGGATGGGCAAATATAAATGATAAAATTTTATTCAAAGGAGTAAAATTATGGAGCGTATTATTGGAGTTGTATCAAGAGGATTAAGGGCACCTATAATCAAAGAAGGTGACAATATCAGGGATATAGTGACTGAAACGGTTTTGAAGGCTTCCGGAACAGACGGTTTTCCAATACAGGACAGGGATATTGTTGCAATAACAGAATCCGTTGTTGCCCGTGCACAGGGGAATTATGCAGATATTAATGCAATTTCATGTGATATAAAAAGTAAATTTGGAGACGATACCATAGGAGTTATTTTTCCAATTTTAAGCAGAAACCGTTTTGCGATATGTCTCAGGGGTATTGCAAAAGGAGCCCGCAAGATTGTTCTGATGCTTAACTACCCGTCCGATGAGGTCGGAAACCACCTGGTTGATATTGATTTATTGGACGAAAAAGGCGTAAATCCATATACCGATGTCCTTACCGAAGAACAGTTCAGGAATTATTTTGGTTATTCCAAGCATACTTTTACCGGTGTTGATTATGTTGAATACTATAAATCTATTGTTGAAGAATCAGGTGTTCCATGTGAAATAATATTTTCGAATGATGCCAGGACAATCCTGAAATATACAAAAAGCGTGCTGGCATGTGATATTCATACAAGGAACAGGACAAAAAGGATCCTGAAAGCAAACGGAGCTGAAAAGGTATACGGTTTGGATGACATTCTCACCTCTCCGGTGAACGGCAGCGGATATAATGAACAATACGGCCTTTTGGGTTCAAATAAAGCAACCGAAACAACTGTTAAACTCTTCCCAAGGAATTGCCAGGAGCTTGTGGAAAGCATTCAAAAAGACATAAAGGAAAAAACCGGAAAAACAGTGGAAGTAATGATATACGGCGACGGTGCTTTTAAGGATCCGGTAGGCAAGATTTGGGAACTGGCAGATCCTGTTGTATCTCCAGGCTATACAAAGGGGCTTGAAGGCACTCCCCATGAAGTTAAACTGAAATACCTTGCAGATAATGAATTCGCCAATTTAAAGGGAGAGGAACTGCAAAAAGCAATAACTCAATATATTCAGAACAAGGAATCAAAGCTCAGTGATGCGATGGTTTCACAAGGTACAACTCCGAGAAGGCTTACCGATTTGATTGGTTCGCTATGCGATTTAACTTCAGGAAGCGGCGATAAAGGAACTCCTATTGTATATATTCAGAACTACTTCGACAGTTACGCCAGGTAAATTCTCTTCCATGATACACCTAACCGGGAACGGGGACAAGTGAAGTCCCTGTTCCCTTTTTCATTTATCCTTTTTTCCACACAGAAGTTTCCCATGTCTTATAGAAATATTCTTGTATTTCTGTGGCAATCTTAATTAAATAAAGCAGGTATTTGGATATTTAATATAAATTTAGCAAAAAATAAAATGGGTTTTATCAGGAAGTACATCTAACCCTTTATAACCTCATATATCTGGAGGAATGGAAATGAATAAAGAAGAATATAAAAAGCTTGATAAATTACCTCAATCATATTGGCTTGCTTCGACTGACTCCACCGATTATCCCACCCTGTCAGAAGATATATCGGTCGACGTTGCGATAATTGGGGCAGGAATGGCCGGAATATTATGCGCCTATCTCCTTCACCGGGAAAATATAAGCCTGGCTGTCCTTGATGCGGGAAAAATTCTGGGAGGAACAACAAGCCACACTACCGCCAAAATAACCTCACAGCATGGGCTTATATATGATAAGATCAGGAACCAGCTGGGAATTGAGCTGGCAAAACAATATGCAGACGCTAATGAAGAAGCCATAAAGAAAATAAAGGAAATAATTGACGAGCACCATATCGATTGCGGTTTTTCTAATGAAGCTTCATATATCTATACCGAAGATGAAAACAACATTCAGAAAATAGAGGATGAAATAAAAACCGCAACAGAACTGGGCATAAAAGCGTCATTTATTGATGAAATCCCCTTCCCCATGCTAATAAAGGCAGGCATGAAATTTGAAAACCAGGCTCAATTTCATCCCAGAAAGTTTTTAATTCCATTAGCGGGAATTGCCGCCAATGCAGGTGTTAAAATATATGAAAACAGCAGAGCCGTTGATTTGGAAGAAGGCGAAAAAATAACCATAACCACAGAGAATGGGAAAAAAGTTACGGCAAATAAAGTGGTAATTGCTTCCCATTATCCTTTCTACAATAAACCAGGCATGTATTTCTCAAGGATTTATACAGAAAGAGCATATGTTATTGCAGTTTCGGTCAAAGAGAAATATCCCGGAGGGATGTACATCAACGCCGAAAATCCGTCCAGATCCTTAAGGGGTCTTGACACCGAAAAAGGACAGCTGATACTTGTTGTCGGCGAAAACCACAAAACAGGCCAGGGTACCGATATGGCCAATCACTACAGAAAGCTCATAGATTTTGCGGATAAACTGTTCACCATTGAAGACATACCTTACCGGTGGTCCACCCAGGACTGTATGACACTGGACGGTATACCCTATGTCGGATATTATAAGCAGGATACGCCTAATATTCTGTTAGCCACCGGGTTTCAGAAATGGGGTATGACAAACAGCATGGCTGCGGCCAGGATTATCAGAGATCTGATTATTGACGGTTCAAGTCCGTGGCAGGATGTATACAATCCCTCCCGCATGAATATATTAGGTTCGGCCAAAAACTTTATAGTTGAAAATGTTGATGTAGCCAAACACCTGATTTCCGGGAAAATAGCGCCCCTGCCCGAAGATGTGAAGGTAGAGCCCGGTGAAGGAAAGGTTTTTGAGCATGACGGCGAAAGAACCGGTGCGTATCGGGATGAAAACGGCAGGCTTTACCTCGTAAATACCACCTGTACCCATATGGGATGTGAGTTGAACTGGAATTCTGCCGAAAAATCATGGGACTGCCCCTGCCACGGCTCAAGATTTACCTGGTCGGGAAAAATCATTGACGGACCTGCTGTAACACCATTATCAGCAGAAAACGATGTGAATACCTTGGAAAAAGTGATTAAAGATGAATTCTAGCAATTAATTGGATCATGATAAAGCCGGCAGCATGGCAACAGCTCTTTCAAAGCCATGCAACCGGCTCCTGATCCCCCCCTGTCAGTATTTAACCTGACGATCTCGGCAGATATGGAATAATGCTCTTGGCGAACTCAGGCATACTCATTGTTTGCAGCCATACCTTGCCCGGGCCTGTCAATGTAGTAAGAAACAAACCTTCACCGCCGAAAAGTATATTCTTAAACCCTTTAACCATTTCGGCCTGATATTGTACTGTCTCTTCAAAAGCAGCCACATTTCCCGTATCCACTTTTATTGTCTCACCGGGGCCAAGTGTTCGTTCGACAAGACTCCCATCAATTTCAATAAATGCGATTCCTGTTCCTGACAAACGCTGCAGGACAAAACCTTCACCGCCGAATAAGCCGGCTCTTAAACCTCTTGCCACGTATGTACCCAGGTTTACAGTTGTCTGTGCACATAAAAAAGCACTTTTTTGGGCTATTATCGGACAATGGCCTACATCAATGTCAAGAATACAGCCGGGGAATGAACTGGCGATAACAATCTCCTGATTGGGGGCATGCGAAGTGTAAGTCGCCATAAACAAAGACTCACCCGACAACATCCGTCCAAGGCCTTTCATAAAGCCGCCTTGCATATTGGTTTCCATTGTGATACCTGTATCCATCCATGTCATGCCGCCTGACTGTGTGTAGATACTTTCATTTGGATTTAGACGAATGGAAACCGCAGGAAAACTTCCTCCAAATATCTTATAATTTAGTGTTGTATCATGATTTGACCAGTTTTCTGAAAAAGATGCCGAGGCTTCCTGTGCCGTGTGACTTTCACCAACCGGGCTGCCACAATATGTACAGAATCTGCTGCCTTCTCTAATCTGTGAATTGCATTTTTTGCAAATCATTATGTTCAACTCCTTTTTCTTGTAATTGTATCATACAATTTTTACCACTTCAATGGATAGTATCAAAACAAGGAACTGTGCTTCTTATCAGGAAGGCAACCGTATCTTCTCATTTTTCTTTCTAATTGTTGCTTTAAGGTATCTGTACCTTAAATATGCATGGTTTCTTTATCATAAATAATTTGTTAAAGTAAGCGCTTTCATATTGAATTTTTCTGGTTAAAATGGTATTATTTATTACGTTCGGCTTTTTAGAATTTAATAATGTGAAGAGGTGTTTTTATGAACCACACGGCTTTTGAAATCCTGTCAATCGTCATTTCAATTGCAGCCTTTGCGTTTGCGGCATGGTTGTATCAATGGGTAAAAAAACAGCCGTCTTCAAACAAAAGGATTGCAGAAGTTGGTAATCTAATCCGTAAAGGCGCCGCAACCTTCCTCAGAAAAGAGTACACAGTTCTGGCACGTTTTGCAGGTGTTGTGGCAATTCTCATCCTGCTATTCCTTCCAAGCCCAATCTGGCAAGGAAATATTTCCAAGAACATAACTATGGCAATAGCGTATATCGCTGGTACAGTACTTTCAGCAATTGCAGGTAAAATCGGAATTGAAGTTGCTACAACAGCTAATGTGAAGTCCGCAGAAGCAGCGAAAAAAGGTATTAAGCCTGCATTTTTAACCGGTTTCCGTGGTGGTGCTGTTATGGGTATGGCTGTTGTTGGTTCCAGTCTTTTAGGTGTTTCGTTGGTTCTTATTATAACCGGCAACGCTTCGGCTGTGTTAGGTTTCAGCTTTGGCGCAAGTTCACTGGCTTTGTTTGCAAAAGCCGGAGGTGGAATATACACAAAAACAGCTGATATAAGCGCAGACC
>DATCKN010000120.1:0-69303 GCA_036562185.1 Thermoclostridium sp. | reverse complement strand
GGAATAGTATAATAGTATATCAACTGAGAACAAAAATCTCTTTGAAACCACGATACTTAAGATATCGATTTTTGTTCTCAGTTTTTTAGTTGTTACTAAGCATGAATATAGACGAAAAGAAAATGTTCACATCGATAATACGGACAATATTTGCCCAGAATGATCAGGAATCTGCAAGGGAACAGTTAAGGCATGTAGTAGATGAGCTTAAAAATCGTTTTCCAAAAGCAATGAAAATCCTTGAAGAAGCAGAAGATGAAATTCTTTCATATATGGTTTTTTCCCGTGAGCATTGGGCAGTAGCTTTATTACATAAATGAGGTGAAAAAATGATAAAGTAGAAATCATTTTACACCACTTGACAAGACACTATCGAATAGAAAAACAGTATTTTATTCATTATAAATAACATAAAGATTATTTTTTGTTTAATAGTATAATTACAACAATTTATTGACACTATTGATTATCACAAGGAATAACTATTTTTGTTAGCATATTATACCAAACAGAAAGGCCGATATAAAAATATGAGTGACAATAACAAATCGAACAGATTGATTAAGGAAAAATCCCCATACCTTCTACAGCATGCTTATAATCCTGTTGACTGGTATCCCTGGGCTAATGAAGCCTTTGAAAAAGCAAAAGCAGAAAACAAGCCCATCTTCCTCTCCATCGGCTATTCCACCTGTCACTGGTGCCATGTGATGGAAAGAGAAAGCTTCGAAGACGAGGAAGTTGCCGAGCTTCTCAATAAATATTTCGTAGCAATAAAAGTGGACCGTGAGGAACGGCCGGATATTGATCATATTTACATGACCGCATGCCAGGCAATGACAGGCCATGGCGGCTGGCCTCTTACGATAATAATGACGCCTGACAAAAAACCCTTTTATGCAGGCACATATTTCCCGAAAAAGGATCGCTATGGTATGCCCGGCCTTATCAGCATACTGAAAAATGTGCAAAAAGCGTGGTCTGGGAAAAGAAATGAACTGGAGCTTATTGGCAACCAGATTTTGGAAACGGTTTACTCTGAAGACGATTACGAACATCAGGTGCTAAGCGAGGCAATAATTGACAAGGCATATAAACAGCTTGAACATGCCTATGACCCGGAATACGGCGGATTTGGAAATGCA
This sequence comes from Thermoclostridium sp., assembly GCA_036562185.1. GTDB lineage: Bacteria > Bacillota > Clostridia > DSM-8532 > DSM-8532 > Thermoclostridium. Next base: position 68,158 of record DATCKN010000120.1, on the reverse strand, counting down.
CCAAAGTTCCCAACTCCGCACAATTTGCTTTTTCTGCTCAGGTACTGGTATGCTGCAAAAGAAGAAAAAGCGCTGGAAATGGTTGAAAAAACCCTCGATTCGATGTATAAAGGCGGAATTTATGATCATATAGGTTTTGGCTTCTGCCGTTATTCCACCGACAGGAAATGGCTGGTACCCCATTTTGAAAAAATGCTGTATGACAACGCGCTGCTTTCAATGGTTTATGCCGAGGCATTCCAGGCGACAAAAAAGGATCAATATAAAAAGGCTGCAATTGAAATATATAAATACATTGAAAGGGATATGACTTCACCCGGAGGTGCGTTTTACTCAGCTGAAGACGCTGATTCCGAAGGTGTTGAAGGTTTCTTTTACTTATGGACTCCCGGGGAAATAATATCTGTTTTGGGTGATACCGACGGAAAACGGTTCAGTGACATGCTTGATATCACCCCTTCAGGGAATTTCGAAGGTTATAGTATTCCAAACCTGATTAGTTCCCGGGAAATAGACCACGATTTTATTGATAAATGCAGAAGCAGGCTGTTTGACATCCGGGAAAAAAGGATACATCCTTTCAAAGACGATAAGATACTGACATCATGGAATGCATTAATGGCAGCTTCCTTTGCTGTCGGTGGCCGGATTCTGAAGGACAAACACCTTATAGATACGGCTAAAAATGCTGTGTCTTTTATAAAAACCAGTCTTACACGCGATGATGGCAGGCTTCTTGCCCGCTACCGGGACGGTGATGCCGATATTCCTGCATTTCTGGAGGATTACGCCTATCTTCAATGGGCATTTATTGAATTATACCAGTCAACCTATGAACCGGAATATTTAACGGATGCCGTTTCAATAAACATTGAAATAAACAGGCTTTTTCTGGACAATGAAAAGGGCGGGTTTTTCCTTTATGGAAACGATGCCGAAAAGCTTATCACAAGGCCGAAGGATGCCTATGACGGAGCAATGCCGTCGGGGAACTCGGTAATTGCAATGAATCTTGTGAGGTTATCGCGTATAACAGGAGATTTAGGCTTTTCAAACAGCTATGAAAGCCTTATTCGTGCTTTCAGCGGTCAAATATCCGCAACACCATTGGGATATGTTCATATGCTGACTTCTTATTTATTTTACAGCCGGCCGTCAGAGCATGTAATACTTGTTTCAGATGAGCCTGAAAAATTTGCATTACCTTTTATTAATGTGATACAGGATAGTTTCCGCCCGTTCACGACGTCTGTCTTATATGGGAAAAAATACAGCAAATTGGAAGGAATAATACCCCATATTGAAGATTATGCTGCCAATGGCAGTAAAACACTTGCGTATATATGCAGAAACTTTACATGCAACGAACCGGTTTCAGATTTAAATAAATTCATTCAGTTAATGTCCTAAGCAATTGATAGGAATAAACCCCGCCGCTGTCATTATTCTTAAGCAGTAGAAGCAAATTATGCAAACTTCTTGGTGTATATTACCCGGAAAAATGGAAGGTGTACGTTGCCACGTACACCTTTCTCATCAGGTAATTTGAAACACTTCCAGGTTTACTCACATAAACCATCATTCAACTTCTGCCCTGCCGCTTCCGTCCAGGCGTATTTTGTATATTTTTTCTCCATTCAAATCCATGTAATAAATCCATTCTCCCACCACGTTTATATACCCAACATCGTTATTATCATCATTAACTTTTGTTCTGCCGCTTCCGTCAGTACGAATTTTGTAAATGTTTTTATCATACCAGTTTGTATAATAAATCCAATCACCTGCTACGCTAATACATTCACTTATATCATCACTAATTTTTGTTCTGCCGCTGCCATCCGTACGGACTTTATAAATATTCCGGCCATCACCCCCGTCTATATAATAAATCCACTCTCCCACTACGTTAATATATTCGGTTCCAGCATCAAGAACCTTCGTCCTGTCACTTCCATCAGTACGAATTCTGTAAACATACCAATCATCATCCATGTTTTGATAGTAGATCCAATCCCCTGAAACGTTTACATATGTACCTGAATCATCGGTAAGCTTTGTCCTGCCGGTTCCGTCCGTACGTATTTTGTAAACTTTCCGGCGATCATCGTAATTTGCGTAATAAATCCAATCTCCCACCACGTTTACGTATTCACTGCTGTCATCATTAATCTTAGTTCTACCGCTCCCGTCGGTACGGATTTTATATATTTTTTCTCCGGCATTCCAATTTACATAATATATCCATTCTCCCGCTACGTTTATAAATTTACATTGATCATCAGTAAGTTTTGTCTTGCCGCTTCCATCTGTTCTTATTTGGTAAAGTTTCCCGTCATCATTTAAATTTGTGTAATAGATCCAATCACCCTGTATTGCGGCAAATCCCTGGTTAACTATATTCCCGGTAGTGTTTCCCCCTTTATTTGATATGCCTGTCTGCACTGAACCAGTTGATTCCGGGGAGCAGACAGTCCAATCTTCGCCTGCATTTTCAGGTTCTTTTCTTATTTGTTCATTATAATTTTCTGTTTCATTGCTTATTTCAGATGCAGCAGGTTTTATTTCCTTCAGTTTCTGTAATATCTCTGAACTGTCTGTTTTTTGATAGGCATCCTCCAATAACAAAACTGCACCTTGCATGTCCCCGGTTTTAATTTTCATTTCTGCTAATGCTAAGTATGCATCGATATCTTCCTTTTCTTTTACCAAATCTTCCAAAAGCCTTAAGGCTTTTTCTGTTTCCCCGCTTTTGTCATAAACCTCAGCCAACTTAACGTTTGCTTCTGACATACCGGGATTCAGTTCCAAAACTTCCATTAAGCGTGCTTCTGCATTTTCAAAATCAAGTTCTCTAATAAAAACTTCTGCCAGGCCCATTCTGGCTTCAACGTTCTTCGGATCAATCCGCATGGCTTTTTCAAAGGCCAGAATTGCTTCCCTGTAATTACCTTCGAGTAAGTATTTGTATCCCAAATCAAGCTGTTTACTGACCCTGGCTGCAATCGGGCCGGTACTTGTAAATACAACAGCTAAAGCAATAATGCAAACAAGTATTGCTGCTCCGGAAACAAAAAATGTCCTTTTATTTTTCATGCTTTCCCCCCGTACTACTTTGCTTTTTTTAAGGAGTATTCATGCTTCAGCATTTATCCTAAAGTATAAAATATTAAACCCGGCATGGTCTGTAAGCTGTAAGAATTGGAGCATCAGTAACTGCCGGGAAACATTAAGTAAATCTCTGTTTCAGTTAATAGTAATACTTTTTTATACAATCTGTCCAGTTATTTAATGGATAACACAGCATATATTACTTATCTTGTCAATAAGTTTGACGGGAATGCAAAAATATCCGGATACCGGTTTCCAAGACTTAAATTTCCCTATTAATTTTGCAATTTCAGGGCATATTATTTATTGGAGATAAGGAATGGTACTTGTGAATTTGTATAAAAGCAAATGTTTTATTAGCAAAATCTGTGGTAAATAAATAATATAATTACGTACCATAATATTTGTATACGAATACATATTTTGCGAGGTGAATTCAAATGACCAGGAAAGATCGTAATCTTGATCCCGATAAATTAAAAGAATGGCGTACATTGGCTATAGCCGAAATACATGAAGAATTACCTGATACAAAAGTTTCAATACCATCTGAAACCAGCATCGAAATTGCAAAAGAATTTGTCGATGAAAACCATAAATAAAAGTGCATCGGTTTGATGCACTTTTTGCCGGTGTTTACACCGCACAAAACTTAAGATAAATATTCATGCCGGCAGGTTTGAAAAGAACCGCGTTCTGCTATTATTAATACATTTTTAAACCCTATTGTATGAAAGTATAATTCATACCGCTGTTATTGTCCCAGTTATTGGCTCCGTCCTTGAATGCAATATTTATATTGGCTCCCGGCATTGCAGGTATGTCGGCATGGAATGTGTTACCAAACCTGTTCATGCGTATTGTTTGCACGTTTTCCCACTTGCTGTTGCTTCCATACCCTACCACGGTATATACATCCTCTGCTCCGCATTTAGCCAGCAAACCATCATACTTGACGCTTGCAGTATGATCTGATATTTTTGTTAATACAACTCCGTTTTCCCTGTAAGGTTGATAATCATATTCACTGAGGTTTTCAGAAAATTCCTCTTTAAATTCCTTAAATTTATTCCCTATCTTCTTGCTTGTACTTTGCTCGGATGATTGCTTATTTTTATTCTTTTTTGAATCTGTTTCAAAAACATTGTCAAAAATGCCCATAATCACCCTCCTTTTTTCTGTAACACATAATTATTATGCAACGGAAAGATTATAATTATAATTAGGATATAACTACACGCGCACTATATTTATACTTCAAACGTAATTTATTCCATATTAAAAAAACAACCTGTTTGCTGAAACAAACAGGTTGTTTTTATGGTCTGCATCAAAAACTTATTGCCAAAATTGCATTGATTGGCTTTCCAAAAATACTTAAAAGTTACCGGCTCATATCTGCGCCAGTATTATTGCAACCGTCATAAGAATAACTCCTGTATATTCCCTTAAGCTGAGAGTCTGATGAAGAACCAGCCAGCTGAAAAGCACCGAAAAGACCGATTCCATGCTCATAAGCAGTGATGCTATCGTGGGTTTTACCTTTTTTTGCGCCACCACCTGCAGTGTGAATGCCACACCTGACGATAATACACCTACATACAGTATTAAAATAAGGGATTCCCTGAATGCCGCAACGGTAGGCTGTTCAAAAATCAGTGCAAACGGAACGCCCAGTATTCCGCAAACAAGGAACTGTACAAAGGCCAGCTTTACAGGATCCGCCCTGTCCGAAAAGCTGTCAACCGTTACTATCTGTAAAGCGTAGCAGAAGGCACAAATTATAACCCATATATCACTTTTTTCTATTGTAAGTTGCTTTGTAACACACATAAGATACAATCCTGCTGTGGCAAGCGCCACACTAATCCATATCTTTATTTCGGGTATCTTTCTCCTTAAAAGCCCGAAAAGCGGCACAATAACAATATAAAGGGCAGTAATAAAGCCCGCTTTACCCGGTGGTGTTTCTACAAGGCCTATCTGCTGCGTGTTACTTGCAGCAAACAGAAATATACCGCACAGGCAGCCGCCTGCAAGTGTGTGTTTTCTTTTTTCCTTTATATCTTCTGTCTTTATTTTTTCACGGTTTTTTCCGCAAACCAGCGCACATACCGGCAACACCGACAGTGAACCGATTAACCATCTTACGCAGTTAAAGCTTAAGGGTCCTATTGTCTCCATTGCATTGCTTTGAACAACAAAGGCAAAGCCCCAGATTATCGCAGCAAGCAGCAGCAACAGGGAATACAGTAGTTCTTTCCTTTTTTCAAGCTTGTCCATTTTCTGAATATATCCCCCGTTTTTAATGAAATACTCCCGTTCGGTTTTCAGTTTTATATTTCAGTGTATCAGCTGAAAAGATCACTCTCTCAGCTGACGCACTGTAAAATACATAAAATCATCTGTCTGTCAAAACTGTTTTTTCTGTAAGGAGTCAGATGTGAAAAACATGCAAATCTATGCCATAGGGCTCATAACAAATGCATTCAACAGTTTTACAGCGTTTAATGCATCATTTTTATCCACCATTTCACATGGGCGGTGCAGGTATCTGCACGGGATTGAAACCGCACCTGCAGGAATTCCGCCGGCAGCCGTATGGATTGTACCTGCATCATTGCCGCCCACGCTCATAACCTCGAGCTGGTAAGGAATATTGTTCTTCCTTGCACATTCTATTAACGCATTCTTTACCATTGGATGTGAAATAGTCCTGTTGTCTTTTATCATTACTGCCGGACCTTTCCCCAACTGTAACGCCAGGGGCTTACATTCAGGCGTGTCGCCTGTGCCGGTAACATCTACAGCGACTGCAAGATCCGGCTTAATGCTGAATGCAGCCGGTCCTGCTCCGCGGAGTCCTACTTCTTCCTGGACGGTAAAAACAAAAACAACTTCATTTGGACAATCTTTCAAGGTTTCGATAAGTTCAATCAGAATTGCACAACCTATACGGTCATCCAGTGCCTTTGAAATGAATTTCCCGTTCTGTTCAATGGCTTCTCCGCAAAAAACAGCGATATCACCAGGCATAATGCAATCCAAAGTAATTTCTCTTCGTTGTGTTCCAATATCAATATACATCCTGTCCAGCTTAAGATCTTTAAAGTCTGTTATATTCTCTTCATAACAAACGCATCCGGTTATGCCGTTATGGAACTGAACCCTTTGTCCAACAGCCACATAAGGGTTTATCCCGCCTATATTGGAAATACGTATAAACCCTTTTTCGTCAATATAAGAAGCCACCAGGCCTATTTCATCCATATGGGCGGCAAGCATGATTCTTTTTCCGTTTCCCGAGCCTTTTTTAACAGCTATCAGATTTCCAAGGGCATCGGTATAAATATCATCCACATTTGGGGATATTTTTCTTTCAATAGTATTCCTTATTTCTTCTTCACGGCTTGAAGGACCATAAGCGCCGGTCAGTTCTCTGAGCAAAGTTATCATATATTTCTACCTCCCTAATGCCTCAGGCAATGTATGCAAAGCCTTGCTTACCAGGTTCAGCATATTTTTCAAATCGTTCAAGTCCAGAACAGAAACCGGTGAATGGATATAACGGCACGGAACAGATACAACCAATGTTTTAACACCCGCACCTGAGGTTTGAATCTTTCCGGCATCATTGCCACCGGTTGTTGTTGTTTTCCATTGGTATGGAATTCCTTCCTTTTCAGCGGTTTTAAAAAAGTGCATAAGAAGCTCCCTGTCAGCGATGGACGCCCTGTCAGCAAAACTTATTGACGGTCCTTTTCCCATAACGGTTGATACTTCGTGTTCCTTTACTTTTGGAACGTCTGCACAGGTAGTTCCTTCAAGCACAATTCCGACATCGGGTTTCACCCTGTTGGCAGCAACAAGGGCTCCCCTTAGCCCTATTTCTTCCTGGACGGTAAAACAGGCGTATAATTCAAAGGGCCAGACTTCATTCAGCAATTCCATAATAACAGCACAACCCGCCCTGTCATCCAGTGCCTTTGCCTTTATCTTATTTTCTCCGAAGAATACCGGCTCAGAGTCAAAAGCAACATAATCGCCTGTTTTCACAAGTTCCTCTGCATTTTCCCTGTCCTTTGCAGCAATATCTATATAAAGACTCTTTAATTTAACAACGCTTTCCCGTTCATTTTTGTCCTGCAAATGTATGGACTTATATCCAATGACACCGGGTATTTTATCCTTACCTACACGCACATGCTGGCCTATCAGAATACGGCTGTCTATTCCGCCGACGGTGGAAAACTTGAGTTTCCCATCATCAGTTATATAATTTACCATAAGTCCCACTTCATCCATATGAGCGGCAACCATAACCTTCAGATTACTGCTTCCGTCGGTTTTACCCTTAACAATAAGATTGCCGATATTGTCTGTATAATGCTCAAGGGACTTATCAGCAAGGTTTTGTATAATATATTTCCGCACATCCTGCTCGTTTCCCGACAAGCCATCCAGCTTTGTAAGCTCGGCTAATTTCTGCATCATATCCAAATGCTCCTTCCAACAGCTTGAACCCGTGCTTAAGGGTTATAAAACAAGCCCATTATTGAAGTGTAAGTTGAAACAGTGGTTATTGCTAATCAGTTTCTTCGGTTGTTTTAAAAATATCTCCCGATACATACCTGGCAACAAGAACGGCTGCATTTTCTATATCCTGCAATGACACAAGTTCTGCCGCTGTATGCATATACCTTAATGGTATTGATGCTTCAACAGTGGGAACACCCAAACGGGATACCTGAATCGCCCATGCTTCTGTTCCGGGATTTCCGGGTTCAATGCAACGCTGTGTTGCAATTCTTTCCTTTTTTGCAACTTCAAACAAAGCGTTGGTATATTCACTATGAAAAGCCGGACCTATTGCAACCGGAATTCCCTTGTTCAGCGGAAAACATTGGGCTCTGTCGGCTTCGGGCATATCACCGTGGCATACATCAATAACCACAGCCAAATCAGGCTCCAGTGCATATGAAGAAGTTAATGCACCAAGAAGATCTGTCTCTTCCTGAACTGTTGCCACAACATATATGTCATGTGGATGCTTCACATTCTGAAGCTCTTTGAGAATTAATACCAATGCCGCCACACCGGCCCGGTTATCAAGGCTTTTCCCGGCAACACAGCCATTTTTCATTGAAATCACCGGTGAAAAAATTGATACAGGATCGCCTATTGATACTTTTTGTTTCAGAACATCATCCGGGAATCCCGTATCAATAAACAACTCGTCTATTTTGACATTTTTGGTTATTTCACTTTCCTTTAAAAGATGGGGCGGCTTTGCACCTATAACACCATAGACTTCTTCACGGCCATGCACAATTACCTCGCTTGCCAGCAGTGCTTTTGTATCCACACCGCCAAGGTTGGAAATCCTTAAAAAACCACCCTTTTCATACCCTGAAACAATCATTCCTATCTGGTCATAATGCGCTGTTATGATAATTTTTCGCGGGTCTGATGAAGTACCTTTTTTATACCCTATTACGTTAAAAAACCGATCAATATAGGCTTTATCGCATAATGGCCCGAAAAAGGATTTTATCTTTTCTGCCGCTAAGTTCTCGTTTCCTACGGGTGCATTTATATCACATAGCTGTTTTACCAATGTTTCGGTATTCATGCTGCACACTCCTTTTAAATCTTGGCAGGAAATGCCCTGTCAGCCAGAATGGCCAGGGTTGCCTTAACCCTGGCCTTATTATTTCTGCTATCCCAGCACTTCTACGCATCGGCTGCAAAGAGTAGGATGAGTATGATTTTCTCCGACGGAAGGACTGTATACCCAGCAGCGTTCGCATTTTCCTCCCTGCGCCCTTGCTACGGTAATTTCGATGTTGCCTGCATCAGAATCCTTATCAACAACAACATTCGAAACTATGAATATCATAGACAGGATATCCTTGTTTTCCGTAAGGAAATCGTAATCGCTGCCAGATGCTTTCAGCCTGATTTCAGCTTCAAGGGATGCGCCGATAACTTTTTCATTTCTGGCATTTTCCAATGCCTTTAATACATCATTCCTTATTTCAATCAGCCGATTCCATTTTTGCTCAAGTTCAGGATTATCATACCTGGCATTTATTTTTGGCCAGCTGTTCAGCTGGATGCTTTCAGGATTATCATCTTTCCTGTGCGGAACATACTTCCAAATTTCCTCGCTTGTGAATGCCAGCACAGGTGCAAGCAGTCTTACCAGCGAATCCAGCACAATATACATTGCTGTCTGGCCTGATCTGCGTTTTTTGTCATCGGGCTTTGAAACATAAAGCCTGTCTTTAAGCACATCTAGGTAGAAATTGCTCATATCTGTGACGCAGAAATTGTGAACATTATGGGTAAAGCTATGGAATTCATAGCGTGAAAATGCATCTTCAACTTTTTTTATTAAACTGTTAAGGCGCATTAATGCCCACTTGTCTATCTCTTCCATTTCTTCATAAGGCACCATCATTGTTTCAGGATCGAAATCCGAGATATTGCCCAGGATAAATCTTGCGGTATTACGGATTTTTCGGTAGCTTTCGGTTAATTGTTTTATAATGTCGAGCGAGATGCGGATATCGGTTTTATAATCCGAAGATGCAACCCAAAGCCTTAAAATATCAGCTCCGTATTGGTTAACTATATCCATCGGGTCGATTCCGTTTCCAAGGGATTTTGACATTTTTCTTCCCTGGCCGTCAACAACGTATCCATGTGTTAATACCTGCTCGTATGGTGCCCTTCCTTTGGTAGCAACCGAGGTTAAAAGCGATGACTGGAACCATCCGCGATGCTGATCGCTTCCTTCAAGATACATGTCAGCAGGCCACTTAAGCTGAGGGTTGGTTTCCAGAACGGCAGCATGGGTCGAACCCGAGTCGAACCATACGTCCATTATGTCGGTCTCTTTTCTGAAAGTATCATGGCCACATGAGCATTTTATATGGGAAGGCAGTATTTCAGAAGCATCCTTTTCAAACCATGCGTTCGAGCCTTCTTTTTCAAACAGGGCTTTTACCGCCTCAATTGTTTCACTGTTAATTAATTCCTTACCGCACTTATTGCAATAGAAAATAGGAATTGGCACACCCCACAATCTCTGGCGGGATATACACCAGCCACTCCGTTCGGCCACCATTTTTGATATGCGTTCTTCGCCCCATTCAGGGATCCATTTTACTTCCTTGATTGCTTTCAATGTATCGTCTTTGAAGCTTTCAACAGAAATAAACCATTGCTCTGTTGCACGGAAAAGTATAGGATCCTTGCACCTCCAGCAATGCGGATACTGGTGCTCTATAACCTGATCGGCAAGCAGGGCTCCTGTTTCTTTAAGATGTTTGAAAATTTCCTTATTAGCCTGATCATATTTCAAGCCTGCAAACTGTCCCGCTTCTCCGGTCAGATACCCTTTCCCGTCAACAGGAACAACCACTTCAAGGCCTTCGTATTTTTTGCACACTTCAAAGTCTTCAACACCATGCCCGGGAGCTGTATGAACGCATCCTGTACCGGCATCAAGAGTAACGTGGTCTCCGGTGATAACCAGGGAATCCCTGTCCAAAAACGGGTGACGGCACACCATATATTCCATATCAGCGCCTTTAAGTTCTCCGATTATCTGGTAATTTTCTATTCCGGCAACCTTCATTGTGTTTTCGGTTAGCTCTTTGGCCATGATATAGTTTTCATTTCCTGCTTTTACTACTGCATAAACAAAGTCCGGATTCACAGAAATTGCCACATTGCCGGGAAGAGTCCATGTTGTGGTGGTCCAGATAACTACATAGGTATTTTCAAGGCTGTTAACAATGCCTTTAAGCTTTCCCTTGTCGTCTTTTAAGGCAAACTTCACATAAATAGACTGAGTTCTGTCTTCCATATACTCAATCTCAGCTTCTGCCAGGGCTGTTTCACAGCACGGGCACCAGTATACGGGACGTAAACCCTTATAAATACACCCGCGTTCGGCCAATTTCCCAAACACTTCGATTTGTTTTGCTTCAAATTCAGGGATCAGTGTTATATACGGATTATCCCAATCTCCGACAACACCAAGCCTTTTAAATGATTCCCTCTGTAAGTCGATGTATTTTCTTGCGATGCTTTCGCATGCCTTCCTGAATGTAACAGGGTCTGTTTCATGGCGGTTCAATCCCAGTTCATTGATAGCCCTGTTTTCTATCGGCAATCCATGAGTATCCCACCCTGGTACATATGGTGTATAATAACCTTTCATATCATAATAGCGCAGAATAATGTCTTTCAGTATTTTATTCAGCGCTGTTCCAAGGTGAATATCACCATTTGCATAGGGAGGGCCATCGTGCAGAATGAATTTTTCATGCCCTTCGTTTCTTTCAAGGCGCTTTTTATAAATGTCATTTTCATACCAGCTTTTTATTATTTCAGGTTCTTTCTGAGGCAGGTTCCCACGCATCGGGAATTCGGTTTTCGGTAAGTTTAATGTTTGTCCGTAATCCACATTCATTCCTCCATCTATATTAATTAATTTTTGCTTAAAATAATTTCTTACACTAAAATTTTTGATTTACTTAAAGCAGGTTTGCCGAAGATCTAAGAAAAGATACGAACCTGCTCAATGCAATAATGCAAAAAACCTTTCATCCCAATGGGACGAAAGGTTGAACTTACGCGGTACCACCCAAATTACAGGCATATTGCCTGTCACTTGTGAGGGGGATAACGGCCCCGGCCGTCTTGCCTACTCCGAAAAAGTTTCAGCTTGAAGCTACCGGAGGATTTTCAACAGGAATTACCTGCAAAGCTTTCACCTAACCTTTGCTCTCTGTAAGGATCTTCCGGCTTACTCGTTCCGGTCATTGCTTTTTACCCTATGTTTGAACCATATTATACATGACATTTTCAGTCAATGTCAAGTTGTTTCAGGATCACTTTTGTGGTCTTTGGGCAAAGCCATATAAAAAACTCCTTTCTGGTTTATTATTACTAATTCCTGCCAGAAAAGAGTTGTTTTTGTAATTCTTATACACAAAATTTAATACATTCTCCATCAAACCGTCATACAGGCATGAACCCTTTCTGACGGCCTCCCTGTCACCTTATATATCCTTTACTTCCATCAGTTTTTGCTTGAGCTCATTTTCCATGTTCTTAAGCTCTACTTCGGCTTGCATCCGTTTTTCCCTGCCCTCTTTCTGAATCCTCAGGGTTTCTTCAATAGTCTCAATCAAATCGCTGTTTACTTTCTTCAATGTTTCAATTTCAACAATTCCCCTCTCGGATTCTTTTGCTACTTCAATTGAGTTTGTTTTCAGCAGTTCTGAATTTTTCAGCAAAAGCTCGTTAGTTGTACGGTTAACTTCGTTCTGAAGTTTCAGCGCTTTTTCCTGGCGGAACAGGGATATAGCAATAATTAACTGGTTCTTCCATAGCGGAATTGTATTTAAAATGGAGCTTTGGATTTTTTCAACCAGTACCTGATCATTGCTTTGAATAAGGCGAATCTGTGGTGCGGTTTGTATTGCAATCATCCTGCTGAGCTTTAGGTCGTGAATTTTTTTCTCCAGGCGGTTTGCAAGGCTTAACATGTCCTTAACATTCTGAGCATCTACCGGATCATTGCTTTCCTCCGCCTTTTTCTTCAATTCAGGCAATATTTTTTCATTAATTTCTGAAAGTTTCAGCGAACCTGCAAGAATATATACATCCAGCTCATGCAAGTATTCAATGTTTTTATCATATAGCCCGTCCAGCAGGGTAATATCTTTTAAAAGCTGCATTCTTGCTTTTTCAAGTTCATTAATTATCCTGTCGATGTGGACGCTTAACTTTTCATATTGGCCAACAAATTTCTTGGCTTTGGACTTGGCGCTTCCGAACATTTTACCAATAAGCCCTTCATTCTGTCCAAGGCTGTCTACATTAAGCTCGTTAACTTTCACCATCAATTCATTCAGAATTTCACCAACACGTCCGCTGTCTTTTGTGCGGATCTGTGAGAGTACGGTATCCGAAAAGCCGGAGATATTGCTTTGAGCCTGAATACCGTATTGTAAAATGGCCTGTGAATCGGTAATATCAATAGAGTTTTTAATTTCGGTAACTTTCTGCTGTTCTTCCGGGCTTAATGATTCCCATATTTTCATTTCATCATATGCCTGTTGCACCTGGGTCTTAGTATTGGTCAAGGAATTTGTAGCTGCTTCCATATTTTTTCCTCCTTGAGAATAAAGTTCTTTTAACCTGAATTAAATTCCCTCTCTTTTTATTGTGTTTTGCAAAACCTTAACTTCGGCTTCAAGATCCAGAACGTCATTTTCGGTAAGTTTTTTAAGGTGGCTTCTAAAAGAATCCTTAATTAATACTAATGTACTTTCTACGTTTTTTAGCGTCTTTTTTGCTTCATCGGATAAATATGTCATCTTGCTTAATTCGTAATATTTGGAAACAATCCTTTCGGTTGTATCAAGATAATATATTAAAAAGCGGCGGGATTCTTTTATATCCTTGGGATCTTTCAGGAAATTATCAAATATGTCGGTGGCTATTGTGCATATTTCAAGAATATCAACCCGTACACTATGGTTCATTATTTTCAGGCCAATTTCTTCAATCCTGCCCACTTGTTTTTTCCCTTCGCTGACAATCCTTTTTAAATCTCCCCTTGTAATGCCGTCGCAGACAAGCTCATCATCTCCGGGCATAGGGGGTTTTTTCTTTTGCTTTGGCTGTTTTTGCTCGGGCTTAGCCTGTGATTTTTTTTGTTCCTTATTTTTTGCAGGTGAAAACATAAGCATGCCGGCAATAAAAGTTACACTTCCTGCCCCAAGTGCAACAGGAATTGAACTGTTAAACCCTTCCAAAAAGAGTGCAAAAAATGTTAATGCAATTATCGAAGACAATATGATTCTTAATGTTTTCATCCTTCATCTCCATATCTCTTTTGTTTTAGATGCTGAAAAGCTTTGCTATATATAATACGCTAAATATTCAAATAAGTATGCTGAATACCGATCTATTTATATCCATGGTTTAATTTTCCTATATCAGTATAGTATCATGAATACCAGTTGTAAATATCATTCTCTATTATACCACACAGAGTTTTTAATTTCATCAGAACATCAGAAAGGATTAAATCAATTTTTTCAGGGACTGGAAAAGGCTGTTTGTATATTATGAACGGACTCAATCCATGAACTAAAAATCGGGTGATTTTAAGACGCAGAGTAACACTCTTCAAAGCCATGCTGTATAGTAAATTAAGAGCGTTGGACTGGGTCACCAGAGATATGGAGACCTCAACGCAGGATTAATTATATAATGGGGAGCGTGGATCTTAGAAGATGCTTTTTTGATCAATGACACAAAACACCCGAAGCAGGGCCTGTGAAAATATTTTTTAGGCCGGTATCCTTTCAGCCGGTATTCAGGGGATATGAGCTGGCTAAGCCTGTTACCGGAGAAATGTCTCCGAAATCAAAAACCAGCACCGCATTTTCCTTTGAAAACTCAAATTCCGAAATGTATATCTGATGCCATATCTCATCAATGGACTTATTTTTTAGCCGAGGAAGTATTTCTTTCAGCCTGCTTTCATACCGGCTGATCATTTTCTGTCTTTCTTTTTTATAAACATAGTCATGATTTTTCAGCAAAAACGGCGGAACAGATGGATTCTTCATCGAGCTCAGGTAGTCAAACCTTAAGCTTTCGGTTATATCATGGATGATAAACGGATAATCCCGCCTTAAATAGTCATACAGAATCTGATAAAGGTCAAATGCTTTGATTGGCCTGTCAAGATACCCGTTCTGCCGCATGTATGAAGACAACTTTTCGTAAAAAGCGAATGGTTCTTCTGTAAAGTTATATATGGTTTTCAATGTCAGCATGAACCTGCCTGAATTATAAAAGATTTCCATGCATGCTTCAATGTCCTTCAGTTTTAGAAGTTCATCAGGTGAAATGTCGTTATTGCATATAATTTCGTAAGGCGGGTAATTTCTGTAAAGATATCCGTAGCGTTCTGCTTCGCTCTTTAACTCAGATCCCCTCAAGAGCTTTAAAAAGCCCAGTTGAAAATGATGGGCGAACAATGAATACACCCGGTTAAAGGATTGCCTGAAGTCGTTATAACTCTCATATGGAAGTCCGGCAATCAAATCAACATGAACATGGATATTTCCGAAAGACAGAAGCCTTGACAGCCCCGTAAGAGCTTTATCTGTACTATCGGGTCTTTGTACGGCAGAAAGCGTTTTCCCGTGTATGGACTGGATTCCTGCCTCAACCTGGATTAAGCCATCAGGCATTTTCTCAAGACATTTCAGCAAATTCTCTGTCAGAAGGCCGGGATCAATTTCAAAGTGAAAAACAATTCCCCGGTTATGATACTTTTTTATATACTCCCATATGGCTATTGCTCTTTCTTCATTGCAATTGAATGTCCTGTCTACAAATTTTATAATGCCGGACCGGCTTTCAGCCAATGTGTCAATTGCTTCATAAACTTTTTCCAGGCTAAAGTAACGTACACTTTTAGTTACCGATGATATGCAGTAAGCGCACCTGAAGGGGCAGCCTCTTGATGCTTCAATATATGCTATCCTGTTTTTCATAGAACCTTTTTCAAGAAACCTGTAAGGGGAAGGAATGATATCCAGGTTTCTTACTTCGGAATATCTTTGAAGCCACTGCTTTTCCTGTTCATCTGGCTTTTTATTGCTTTTTAATATTTTTAAAAGATACGGTAATTTATCCTCGCCTTCACCTGCAATAATATAGTCCACGTTTTTACTATCCGCCAATAAACCGCCATTTTCAAAACTGACTTCAGGACCTCCTGCAACAGTAATAACATTTGGCAACGCTTTTTTCAGATCATCACATAGCTTTATAACCATCTCAATATTCCAGATATAGCATGAAAAACCTACAACATCAGGTTTTTCTGCCACTATTGATGAATATATCCGATTTATCGGTTCGTTTATTGTAAATTCAACGGTTTCAACATTGCCAATTTCACAGCATGCTGCTTTTAAATACAGTATTGCAAGATTTGTATGAACAAACTGCGAATTAATCGCCACAAGCAACGTTTTCATCTGAGATCTCCTTTAAAATTGCTAAGCTTTTATATCAGCTTATCGTAAAACATTCGACGCATGTTTGATACAATAATAGAATAACATAAAATCCTTATGCTGATTAAAAATTAAAGATATTGTCCGGTAATTTTTAGCGCACCGTTTCGCTGATGCTGCACATTGACCTGTAAACGCATTTGAAAGGTACTGATTATCCTGACAAAATTGCAGGATATTTTTGATTCGTAAACAACAGTAAAAATACGAGTATTCACTTGTAATGGTTACAAAATGGGATTTTTATTCTTATTGAATGCCGTTATGCCTCGGCCGGAACTTTGCCTTTCAGTTTGTATACAAAAGCAAGTATTTCTGCAACAGCCTGATAAAGTTCAGGTGGTACCTGCTGCCCTATTTCCACATTTTTGTATAATGCCTGGGCAACTGCTTTATTTTCAACTATTTCCACACCATTTTCCTTAGCCACGTCTTTTATACGCTGTGCAATATAATCCTGCCCTTTGGCAATGACAACAGGAGCGGGCGCCTTGTTGGAATCATAGACGATTGCCACGGCATAATGGGTCGGGTTTGTAATGACCACATCTGCTTTCGGCACTTCACTTAGCATTCTGCGGGTGGACATTTCCCGCATCTTGCTGCGTATTCTCTGCTTTGTTTCCGGATTTCCTTCGGTTTCCTTATATTCTTCCTTTACTTCCTGCTTTGTCATTCTTAAGTCTCTCTCATACTGCCACCATTGATAGCCAAAATCCAGCACTGCTATTGCAACCAGGCACATACATATCTTTATGGCAACATTCATCGCAGTGGAGACAAGGTACCCGGTGATGGACAGTATGTCCAAATCCATAAGTTTTGCTATATTGTTACCTTCGGCTTCTATACTCTTCCATGCCACAATACCTATTACAATAATTTTTAATACAGATTTTATAAGTTCTGTAAGGCCTCTGAGCGAAAAAATCCTTTTTATCCCATTTAACGGGTTAATTCTGTTTAATTTTGGTTTTAGCGGCTCAATTGTAAACAGCGAGCCCACCTGAGCATAACATGCACCAAAACCAATAACGAAAGCAACCGCCAGTAACGGTCCGACGATTTTCAATAATTGCATCATGATTAACCCTAACAGGCTTATATTTTCATTAACGGAACCTGCATCAAAATTCAATGCAAGTGAATTCATGCACAGCCTGAAAAGAGCTGCAATCTGGTTGTAGATATGCTCACCAAGAGCTTTTATCGTAAGAAAAACAAACAACAGTACCAGAGCAGAAGAGATCTCCCTGCTAAAAAGAACCTGCCCTTTTTCCCTGGCATCCTGCCTTCTTTTCGGGGTTGCCTTCTCGGTTTTCTGACTGTCTGCAAAAAGCTGCAGATTTACTCTTATAGGGTATTGCTGCCTGTCATTTCGTACCAGTTTTTTTCTGATATCCGGTGAATTGGTAAAAATCTTATTCACCCCTTATAACATTCAGGAAATTAATAATTTCATTCTGCATGCCACCCATCAGCACATGGACTATGTTTCTGAATGCTGTTATGGTGACTGCTATTACAATAAAACCCACCAATATTTTTAATGGAAGCCCGACAATAAACACATGAACCTGGGGCACGGCTTTTGCTATAATCCCGAGTGCAACATCGGTAATTAAAACAGCTGCCGTTATTGGCGCAGCAATTTTAAAACCCACCGTAAGTATTGATGTAGAAATATTTACAACAAAATCAACCAGCGATTGCCCGATAACAATTTTGCTTCCTATCGGGAACAATGTAAAGCTGTCACACAGTGTATAAATCAGAAGATGGTGTCCGTCTATCATCAACATCATGAGTGTGGCCAAAATAAAATAAAAATTTGCGGTAACCGGTATTTGAATATTTGTCAACGGATCAAACACATTCACCATTCCGAAACCAATATGCATGTCAATCATTTGGCCTGCGATATATATAGAAGTTGTAATCAGGTATGATATATATCCTAATGTCACCCCTATAACAAACTCCTTCACTACCAGCAGGATAAAATACAGTATGCTGGAATACTCCCGTAAATCCGGCACTGGTATCGAATATGAAATAATAATCGCAAGCAAAAAAGAAAAACCTACCTTGTAATAGCCTGGTATGTTTCTTCTCCCAAAAATCGGTGATATTACAAATAAACCGGTAACCCGGACAAAAATTAATAAAAAGACATCCCATAAATTAATCAGCACATCAAAATCCATACTGTTCTCCTGTTTAACCACTTCCCATGTTTAGAACTTTTCTCATCGGAATTAATAATAAATAAACTTAAGGATATTTTCGTAAAGTCTTAATGTGAATTCCTTTAAAGTAGTCATAAGCCATGATCCGAATATGAATAACGAAAGGAAAACAGCTATTATTTTCGGAACAAATGAAAGGGTCTGTTCCTGAATTTGGGTTGTGGCCTGAAAAATACTTATTGCCAATCCAACGATTAATGCAACTCCCAAAAGTGGCGCAGATAATTTTATTATTACCAGCACCGCGTCTCTTGCAACATCCAACACCAGCTGTTCCATATCTAACCTCCTTCTTATGAAACAAGGAAGCAGAAGAACCGTCTCCGTGCTTCCCCGCTTCCTTTGCTTCTTCCGTTCATCTGCTCCGCTAGCCGAATGATCTTACAATTGTTCCTATTACCAGATTCCAACCATCCACCAATAAAAACAGCAATATTTTAAAAGGCATGGAAATCATCACTGGCGGTAACATCATCATACCCATTGACATCAGAGTGCTGGCAACCACCATATCTATTACCAGAAAAGGTATGTACAGCATAAACCCTATTTTAAATGCTATTGTCAGCTCACTGATCATAAATGCGGGGATTATTACTTTCATCGGCAAATCACTTAGATTTTCGGGTTCTTCAATTCCAGCAATATTAGCAAACAAAGCCAAATCCTTCTCACGGACTTTCGCCTTGTTCAGCATAAAATCTTTCATAATATCCGATGCATTGTCAATTGCCTGTTCCAGTGTGATTTCATTTTCAGAAAACGGTTTTAATGCCTGTTCATTAAGATCACTCAATACCGGTGACATTATAAAAAATGTAAGGAACAAAGCCAAACCGATAAGAACCTGGTTTGGCGGCATCTGCTGTGTTCCCATGGCATTTCTTAAAAATGAAAGTACAACGATAATCCTTGTAAAGGATGTCATCATTATAATGATTGACGGAAGTATAGAAAGGACTGTTAAATAAAGCAGCAGCCTTATACTGTTTGTAACATCTTCCGGATTATCGGAAGCATTTATCGTAATACCTTCGTTTGATATAGTAATACCCTGCGCATATGAATTATTATCAAAAGCTACTGTCAGAAGCAGAATTATCACCAATATTGAGAAGATTGCCTTGTTCTTGTTTCTAAACATATTCTTTATTCTTCCTTGTCGTAGCTTTTTTCCTGCATGTTCTTCAATCTGTTAACGTTTTCCTTAAGTACTTCATTTTTTATTGAAGGCTCCGTATCATCACTGTGTTTTCTTTTCATCTGTATTTTTTTCCTGCTTTTGCTAGTGTATTTTTCAAAAATTTCTGAAAAATTAAAAACCGGCTCACCGGGTTTATTTTCCACTGTTTGCTCTCCGGTATCTTCCTTATCAATGTCCACTTTTGCCACCATTTGAAAATCCTTTTTCCCGGCCATAAACAAATAGTGATCCGAGCCAATCCTTATAAGGATCAGTTGCTTGTCCAGACCAAGGCTTACACGTTCAACAACCTTTATATGCCTGGAGTTATTGGCAGCTGAAAACTTTTTACCTACAAAGCGCGAAGCAATATAAGCAAGATAAAGTACGCAGCAAAAGATAAGGAAAATACCCAGTAATTCAAGAACCGGGCTTGGACTACCCGGATTTTCCAATAAACCTGCTGACGATAATATGACCATAGGCCAATACGACAAACCCGTCATTCTCCTATCCAACCACTTTTTTAACCGCTTCCAGAACCCTGTCGGCCTGGAATGGTTTTACTATAAAATCACGAGCACCTGCCTGAATTGATTCTATAACCATTGCTTGTTGACCCATTGCAGAGCACATGATTATTTTTGCATCGGAACTTATTGCCCTTATTTGCTTTACTGCTTGAATTCCATCCATTTCAGGCATTGTAATATCCATTATGACTAAGTCAGGTCTAAGCTCTTTAAATTTTTCTACAGCCCTGAGACCATTTTCGGCTTCACCAACCACTGTATAGCCATTTTTCGCAAGAATATCCTTAATCATCATTCTCATAAATGCCGCATCGTCTACGATAAGTATGTTCGCCATATCCAGAATCCTCTCCTTGTAATACATATAACAGTCAATAATTTATAGAAAATCACAACATCAATTATTTTATAAAAAATTACTTATATGATCAAAGCCTTTTTGATGGATGAATTATATCTGTAATCCGTACGCCGAAACTTTCGTCAATAACAACTACTTCGCCTTTTGCTATATTCTTGCCGTTTACCAGTATATCCACCGGTTCACCCGACAGTTTTTCCAGCTCTATAATTGAACCCTGGCCAAATTCAAGTATTTCTTTTATCTTCTTTGTAGTCCTGCCGAGTTCAACTGAAATTTGAAGCGGAACATCCATTAACAGATTAATATTCTGTGACCCCAATACCTGTGCACCTGAATCAAAAGATTGAAATTCAACCGGCCTTACATTAACCGGCGGTTCATGGTACGCAGGCTGTCTCATTGCAGGCGAAGGCGAATAATCATGCTGTGGCGGACTATAACTTCGCTGTTGCTGGCTACCGGCAGGAGCACTGTAATGAGCAGCAGGTTCAGCCACATGCTGTTCACGTACCACCGGTTTTTCTTCAGCAGAACCTATCTGAGTATCAATCAGATTAACAACCATTTCACGTGCAAACTCGGTAGGAAGCAACTGCATCATTGAACTGTCAATCAAATCCCCCACTTTGAGCGTGAATCCTATAACAACAACCTCTTGTTTCCTGTTAAACCGTATCTTGTCAATATCTTCTGCAAAGTGAACAAGCATTGATTCAGGAGGTGAGATTTCCACTCTTTTTCGGAACATTGATGACAATGAAGTGGCAGCCGACCCAATCATCTGATTCATGGCTTCACTTATAGCACTCAGATGCAGTTCCGAGATCTCCACTGAATCATCCACCTGACCATTACCACCCATCATCAGATCGGTTATAATTCTTACATCATGTTCCCTTATAATCAGGAGATTATCTCCCCTAATTCCGTCTGTATATTTTATTTTAACTGCAACATAAGGTTCGGGATATTGCTTTGAAAGTTCTTCCCAAGTCTTAACCGATACTTTGGGAGTTGTTATTGTAACCTTGTGTCCCAGCAACATATAGAGCGTTGTAGCTGAGGTACCCATGCTAATGTTTCCGATCTCACCCAAAGCATCAGCTTCTTCACTTGTCAGAGCAAACTCTCTTACACTGCCGGTATTGCTTGTGCTTTCAGTATTATCAGTATTATCTGTATCATCATCAGTGTTCAATGTGCCGTTTAGTAATGCATCAATTTCGGCCTGGGAAAGCATATCTCCCATTTATTCGTCCTCCCTTCTGATAACCTCGGTTACTTTGATTGCAGCTTTTTTATTCTTGACCCCGGGTTTACCATTAAATTTATGTAAAGAGCCTACCATAACCTGAACGTCTCCGTCAACCGATGTATCAAGCTGTAAAACATCACCTGCCTGCAGTTCCAAAAACTCAGACACAGTAAGTGTTGCTTTGCCAAGTACTGCGATTATCGGGACTTCGGTTTCTGCCACTTTTTTCTCAAGTGACGATTTGGTTTCTTCATCGATTCCTTTTTCTATCATTGAAAACCATATTTTTGTACTGAGCTTGTCCATTACTGGTTCCAGAACCATGTGCGGCAGGCAAAGATTCATCAATCCCTCAACTTCTCCGACTTTTACATGGAATGTTGCCAGGGCAACCATTTCAGTAGGATTTATTATCTGAACAAACTGTGCATTGGTTTCAATTGTATTTAATGTGGGTTTTACCTCCACAACATTTTCCCATGGTTCACGCATATACGTGAGCATCTGGGACAGTATCCGCATAAGTATGGCAATTTCTATCTCTGTAAAACTGCGAATTTTATCAATTTTGCCGCCCCCTTTGCCGCCAAGCATCCTTTCTATCAATGCATAAGCCAGTGAAGGGGATAAATCCATAATAACATTACCTGGTAGCGGATTGAAATTGATAATAGCCAATACTGCCGGGTTTGCTATGGAATTTGTAAATTCCGAAAACTGAACGGCTTCCATAGATGTTACATCTATCTGAACCAGTGTCCTTAAATAACCTGAAAGGAAGTTGGTTATCAGCCTTGCATAGTTTTCCTGTATAATCTGCAATGTACGCAAATGATCCTTTGCAAACTTGCTTGGCCTCTTAAAGTCATGTACTTTAACCTTCTTTTCGATTTTGTTGCTTTTAAGTTCACTGGCATTGATTTCTCCAGCATTTAATTGGGCTAATAAATCATCTATTTCGGTTTGGGATAATATGTCTCCCAAAATACTACCCCCTTTTTGCGACCACTTAAAGTCTTTATTGCGGAAGCATATTCAAAGTAACTTTGTAAATTACTTTTTTCTTAATCTGTTTGTTTTCATTCAATATGCTGTTAAAGATCTCCATAAGGTCATCTCTTGCTTTGTAGCGGGTTTCAAGATCCTTTGCTTCGGAATAAGTCATATTTGCAAAATAATCACCGACGGCTTGCTCCAAATCACTTGTATACAGTGATATCAGGTTACTTATTGTTTCCTCATTTTTGCGTTTTTCCCCTGTATCACACTTTATTGAAACAGAAACCAATACTATTGAATCAGGATGATCTGGTTCATATTTTAAAGCAAATATCTTTTCTTCACCATTAAACAGCTTATACTCTGCCAATTCGCTATCAGGAACAACACGCTCACTGATTATGCCGTCGACTGCAGCTTGTGCATTTTTCTGGCTTGGGTACGAGATAAACAAAAATATTATAAGTACCGCTATCGCCAAGGAAAGCACTGCAATAATTGAAAGTAAGACTATATTAATGCTCTTCTTTTCCAATCAGTACACCCCTTAAAATTACTTATTATCAGAGACAGTAATTTTTCGTTTATATTCTATCACTTTTTCGACAACCTCTTCAACCTTTTCAGCAACAACAAATTTCTTGCCGTTGGTAAGCGTAATAACTGTATCCGGTGTTGCCTCAACAGTTTCAATCCACTCACAGTTAATCACGAATGACTTATTATTCAGACGTGTAACTTCTATCATATATAATCACCAGCCCTGTGTCAAACCAATTGGGCTGTGAAGGAAACCGGAATTCATTTAAACCGGTTTCCTTCACTTAATATTTATTTATCTCTTAATATTTGCCAGTTCCTGGAGTATTTCATCTGAAGCTGTTATAACCCTGCTGTTTGCCTGGAAACCACGCTGTGTTATGATCATTTCTGTAAACTGCTGGGCCAGATCCACATTTGACATTTCCAAAGTTCCGGGCTTCAGGCTTCCCGCACCATTGGTACCGGGCTTGAATCCCCTGGAGAAATCACCTGAGTTTGATGTTGTAATAAACAAATTGTTTCCAAGCTTCTGCAAACCTGCGGGGTTGTCAAAAACTGCAAGTGCTACCATCCCCAGAGGTTTTTGCTTTCCATTGCTGTATACACCCATAATTATTCCGTCGGAACCTATACTGAAGGATTCCAGTGTTCCTGTCGGATAACCGTCCACCTGCGTAGGCTTAACCGAATTGTCGCTGGCATACATTGTGAGTTTTTCAAAGTTAAGTTCAATTTCAAACTGTTCAGCTCCCACGCTTGCATCAGGTATAACCATTATCTTCTTGGTAATAGGGTTATCTACATCATCAGTTACAATTTTTCCTGTACTGTCAAACTTTAAATAACCGCCTACATAAGCTGCAGAGCCTGTGGCGTCGGTACCATTATTGAAATTTGCGTTCTTATTTCCTGAAACTCTGTAATACCACCTGGTTTCGGGTTTATTGGTAGTACCGTTTGTCCCTACCTCTACCTTCCAGAAACTAATGTTCAGTTTATATTCGTTGCCAAGAGCATCGTATACAGTCACAGGAGTTGAGAAATGAGCATCATAGTTAACGGATTTATCACCTTGACCATAATCCGGAATTCCGTCATTATTGCCATCTACTATAGCCTTACCTGTGCTGTTATAGCCAACGGCTTTCTCAGTAGCATTCAGGTTTCCGGCCAGCGATGCTTTTGTCGTAGCCATGGCTGCCAATATGCGCTTGTTCAGGTTGTACTCATCTTCGTAAAAGTTCAGCGGTTTTACTTCTTCCTCTGTATCAAATATCACGTTCCCGTTATCATCAACTGTATATTTCTGCCATCCCAGTACATTTAAGCCCTGGGCTGTAACAAGGTTCCCTGCTCTGTCAATAATGAAGTTTCCTGCGCGGGTGAACATATGTGAACCTTGATTTCCGTTGCGGACAATAAAGAAACCTTCACCCTCAATTGCCAGGTCGGTTGGATTATCCGTACTCTGCAGACTGCCACCCGTCATAAGCGTATCTATTGCGTTTATATTCATTCCAAGACCAATCTGCATGGGATTGGTTCCTCCCCGTCCTGTGTTCACGTCAGGAGCTGCCGCACCGGACACAGTTTGAGCGAATATTTCAGCAAAAGTGGCACGACTGGCTTTAAATCCAACGGTATTAACGTTGGCTATATTATTTCCTATTACGTCCATTTTTGTTTGATGAGCCCTCAAGCCCGAAACGCTTGAGAACATTGAACGCATCATATAAATCCCCTCCTAAGGTTTCCGTTTCTTCGATCATTCCAAAACGGTCAGCCTCCCGAGCGGGTCCGGCTGTTTTTAAACCCTTATTCTATATATCGGTTTTTTTGTTACTAAATGTTAATTATAAACATGTTTTTCAGTCGGTAAAAACTGCTCCGTCAATGTTTGTGAATACATTTTCCTTCATTTCACTGCTGTTTAAAGCGGTTATTACCGTCCTGTTTTTGACATTTACCACAAAGGCCATTTTGTCCATAATAATCAAAGTGTCCTTAACACCTTTTGCATCTGCCTTGTCCACTGCTTTCATAAGCTTTTCCTTCTGTGCTTCGGTAAGGCTTACATTTCTCATCTGCATACGCATTTGCGCATGTTTTGAAATTTTTATGTCACCTTTCAGCTGTTCGTTCAGAAGGTCATTAAAAGTTCCTGTGTTTTGAATGTTCTGCCTTTTCTGAATTTCACTTCTGGATGTTAAGGCTGGTATACCATGAATCGGCCGCCCGTTATAAATCATGGAGTGTTACCCCCTGTTTCTTCAGGAACTTCTTTTCCGTCGTTGTTTCCGCCGGGTTCCGGTGTCTCAGTTGCCAGTTTTGATTCCAGTGACTTTAATGTTTCAAGGATTTGCTTTAAAAGCTGTTGTTCGGTTGAAACAAGATCCACTTTTTGAGTGGCTACAATGTCATCTACAGGAACCTGTATATTATCCATTATGACATAATAGCACTCCATATCTTCATACTTCGCACCGTCTCTCAGTACACCTTCAAGCTTTATCTTTTGTCCGGTCAGCATATCTTTTGCGGTAAATGTAACGCTTTTGCCTTTCATTTCCTTAATGTATTTTTCAACACTTTCGTGAGCTCCTATATCAATGTCGGTAACACTAAGGATCACCTCATCGAGAGTTGCATAGGCACCATCCTGACCCTTCTCGATTTTTGCCACAATACCTTCCATTGTATATGGCTCATTTCCGCCATTAAGAATTGTTTTAACAGTACTGAGCATACCAATAAGGCTGTTGTATTTTTCGAGCTGCACCTCATTGTTGCCGCTTGGTGTTTCAGATACATACATTATATTATCCAAAGGTACTTCGACATCGCCTACCAGAAGATATATTTCTCCTGACTTGGAGAGAACGGATGAAACTTCTCCTTCTACATATCGAACTTCCCCTGTATCTGAATTGCTTACAATACCAGAAACATACTTACCCAATAATGAAAAACCCATGGAATATGAGAATGATTGGTTCAAGTTCTGCATCTGTTCCAGGGCGTTGAATTGGGCAACCTGGGCTATAAAATCCGTATCATCCATCGGTTCCAACGGATTTTGATACTGGAGCTGAGCAACAAGAAGTTTCAGAAAAGCATCCTTACCCAAATCATTTGACACATTCCGGGTTGAACTTTTGGAATTCTGGTAATCTATAAGTTCATCAATTGTCTTCTGTCCTGCCGGGTTTACTGTGGACATAATATTCCTCCTTATGCAATGAGGTTAATTTCAGACCCCGTATACCCGTAGTCACCTGCAAGACCGGTATATTCATATGTGTTACTTACTTCAGACACCTCGGGCAGATCTTCATAGTATATTCCCTGCAGGTTTGGTTGCGAATTCCAGCTCTTATAATTATCCCTTTCATCATTATTATGTTGCCCTACAGAAACTGACAGGCTCTGAATGTCAACCCCGCTTTTTTCCAATGAATCCCTGAGATATTGCATATTGCTTTCAAGGATTGCCTTTACCTGTTCGTTTTCTGCCAGGAATTTGGCAATAACTTCGCCCCGCTCGTGAATTACCTGCAATTGAATTTTCCCGAGGCTTTCAGGTTTTAGCTGGATAATCATTTCCGAGCGTTCAGAAGTAGTGAAAACCCTGACCTTTTCTGCAACCTGGTGCAATATATCCGCCTTGTTTATAACGCTTGTTCTTACCGGTCCATAATGTACGGGTTCACTTACCTGAGTGTTTTCGGCATTATCATTCCGGATAACATGGTTAATATCCTCTCTCATGCTTGCATTTACAGTGTTGAAATTCCTCTTTTCAGCTATATTAACCACATCATCGGCAGATGCCTTTTGCTCTTCATTATCGTCCTTCACCCCATTATTGTTGTTTAATCCTTCCTGGCTTTCGGGTTCATGGACTTCATCCTGTTGCTGCTGAAGCGGAATGCCGCTTTCATCAGGAAGCTCGGTTTCGTTTCCAATCTCCGGATTAATGCTTTCCCAGATGTTTTCAACGGTAATTTCTGCTTTTAAATTTTCGGCTTCATAAAGCATGTCGCTGAGAAGCTCCTTAAAATGATCGGTTATGACTGTGATGTCAATATCCGAACCTGCCGGCTGCAACTCGTCATTAAGCATCTGCATCATTTTTCCGGCCATGTCCTGTGTAAGCTTGCTGACATCCTCATAAGGACAATTTGCCACTTCAAGCAGCATGCTTACAGATTGATTAACAATGGACTTAATTTCTTCAGGTATTGAAATTTTAGCTTCATTCTCATCAGGTAATTCAATTTTCTCAAAGAAAATGTTCAATTTCTGAAGAAGTGCCATTATTTCATCAATCACATATAAAATGTTTTCAGACTTTTTAAGGTCCAGCGAATCGGAATTTAAAACTTCCTGAGCTTGTTCAGAATCACCTTTCAGAACCATACCATTTTTATTGCCGTTTAGTTCATTTTTCATTATGCGCCGGTCTCCCGCCGAACTTACAGGCATCTGTTTTTCCCTTGCTGCATTAACCGGTTCATGAGATTTCATACTCCTGCTCAAAAATTTGTAAAAATCGTCACCTTTGGCTGTCGCTTTTTCAGTGGTTGATTTTACTTCATTCCTGGCACCTGCTGATGCAAAAATGTTATTTACCACCAACACCATCCACACCTCCTTCCTCCATCCGATACTTTATTTCTTCATTAAACGCTGTATAAGCGTGAATGAAGCCTTTTAATCTGAAATTTTTTTGTCGGCAATATTCTTCATGACTTCTGCCGCAAATGCAGGATCCATGTTTTCAATGATCTCTGCTTTTACATCGTTTTTCATAGCTTCAAACAGGTTAACTACAAGTTCCATATCCTTTTTGCCGAGTTCGGTTAAAATAGCAGCAGCATTGGCAGGCTCCATTTCGGTATATGGTGTTGCCAGATTTTTGTAATTCTCTTTTACAGCTTCCTTTTTGGCAATTTCGCTGTAAAGCTCCCGTGCATTTTCAGGATTCATTTTTTCATAATAGTTTGCAAAAGCAGCGGTATTTCCCATAGCTATGAGCCTGTCCAGTTCTTTTCTCTCTTTTTCCATCTGCTCCATTTGTTCAAGGATCTTTTTATAGGTTTCTTCATTTTTATCAAG
Organism: Thermoclostridium sp.; assembly: GCA_036562185.1. GTDB lineage: Bacteria > Bacillota > Clostridia > DSM-8532 > DSM-8532 > Thermoclostridium. Next base: position 39,676 of record DATCKN010000120.1, on the reverse strand, counting down.
TATAGCCTGAGCCTCTTCTGCCTTAGACGCCCATTGCTCCCTTTCCTTTTCGAGGTCGGAAATACGCTTATTGGCCATTTCCAACTGCTCACTCAGTTCTTTGTTTGCAGTTCTTAGCTCATTATATTTTTCTACAAATTCCTGCTGGGTCAGGTGTTTTGGATCATAGGGGTCTTCAGTATCAGGCAGTGGCGGAAGCGCCAGTTTTAAAACAGGTATTCTCTCAATGCTTGGCCTGAAATATTCCCCAAGGCCGCCTATATTATTCTTTAAAAGATAATAAAAAGCGCCTCCGAAAATAATAAGAACGATAAGTATTGACACTAAAATAGTCAATAGTCCGTCCAATATAACTGATTTCGTTTCTTTCTTATCGCTTCTTTTTATTCGTGGTGCTATTGTCCTAACATTCTGAGCCATTGTTGATCTCCTATAGTTCATTTTGTGGTGTTACAGTTTCTTTAAAGCTTACAATTTCGTCAACGACTAATTGTTGTTTTTTCTCCTGCTCCTTTCTGAACTCAACTAATTGCCTTTCTTTTAGGTTTTCCAGTATCTTTTTCTCTTTCATTACTTCTGTCAATCTTTTTCTAATTTTATCGACATTTCTCTTCTCTTCATTAACCCTGTCCGTCTGTATTCTTTCTTTTTTTTGAACTGCCTTGATATACTCCAACCGCTGTTTAAGTTTCAAAGGCGTAGTTTCAGACACTCCCTCTTTCCTGAATTCTTCCTGCTGGTCGCTGATTTCCCGCCTGATATCCGACAGTACCGATAATTGGTATTGGTATTGCTGAACTGCAATACCGAGCTCATTCCTGATGTTCTTTTCCATCATTTCTTTCACATTCAGAAAAGTTTGAAGCCTGAATTTAAACCGGGCCATCACCCATTACCCTCCACTGCTTTTTTCATTAACATAAGGGTTTCTTCAAAATCAAACTTTTCTGTTACGCCCTGTGTGAGAAAAGCATTTATACCGCCAATAACAGAAATTGCCCTGTCTATTTCGGGATTGCTTCCCTTCACGTAAGCACCAACGTTTATAAGGTCTTCTGCTTCTCTGTAGACGGCAAGATTTTTCCGAATCTCTCCTGCCAGCTTTTTATGCTCGCTGGTTACTATATCGCTCATAACACGGCTGATGCTTCCCAATACATCAATGGCAGGATAGTGATTCCTGTGTGCCATGCTTCTTGACAAAACAACGTGCCCGTCAAGTATACTTCTTGCCGTATCAGTTACCGGCTCGGTCATGTCATCACCGTCAACCAGCACTGTGTATAAACCGGTTATTGATCCCTTATCCGAAGTTCCTGAGCGTTCAAGCAATTTGGGCATCGTGGAAAATACCGAAGGCGTATATCCCCTTGAGACTGGCGGCTCACCAATGGAAAGGCCTATTTCACGTTGTGCCATTGAAAACCGGGTCAAAGAATCCATAAGCAGGAGCACATCATAACCACAGTCACGGAAGTATTCCGCAATTGCAGTTGCTACATAAGCTCCTTTTTTTCTTATTAATGCAGGCTGATCGGAAGTTGCCACAACAACGACCGAGCGTTTTAATCCTTCGTCTGTAAGGTCTCTTTCAAGAAAATCCCTAACTTCCCTGCCACGTTCACCAATTAAGGCTATAACAATAATGTCGGCCTTTGTGTTTCTGGCAATCATTCCAATTAACGTACTTTTTCCCACGCCGCTTCCTGCAAAAATCCCTAGTCTTTGCCCCTTGCCCAGCGTTAACATGCCATCAATACATTTAACACCAAGAGGCAGCACCTGATGTATCCGTGGCCGCTTCAACGGATGGGGAGGTACGTTTTCCACGGGGTAAAACCCATCGGGCTGAATATTGCCTTTTCCGTCTATAGGATTTCCCAGACCGTCCAATACCCTTCCAAGAAGGCCATGCCCAACCCGTACCTGTAATTCCGCGCCTGTTGCAATTACCTGGTTTCCCGGGCCAATTCCGGTCATTTCACCAAGAGGCATTAACAGAACATGGTTATCACGAAACCCCACAACCTCTGCCAGGACTTCCTGATCATCCCTGGGATTTATGATGCGACACAGTTCACCAACCCTTGTTTCAGGGCCTGCAGATTCAATTGTCAAACCTACTACCTTTGTAACCTGACCTTTCATGCAAACGAAACGTTTGCTTGAAATCGCTTGCTTATATTTATCCAGACTTATTGGAGCTATCATATACATCCTCTGTAACTACTGATTTTCATCTTTTGTATTGTTTATTTCTTCTTCACCGAATCTACCAAGCAAATCCCTTAACGTGCTTTCCACAGCATGAAGCTGTATTTCTATACTGCTGTCCACCGTTCCCAACCCGGTGTCAATAAAACATTCGCCTTTTTTCAGGGAATTATCCTTAATTATATCAAATCCTCTTATCCCCTTAATTCCCTCTGCAACCTTTTCCTTGTTCTCAACAACATAATCATAATCATCGGCGCTTACACAAATCAGTATCTTATCGGTGGTTGAAGTTGCAGATAAGGCATTTCTGATTAAACCAAGGATTACATCCCTGTTTTGGGTAAGTTCTGTACCAATAACCTTTCTTGCTATTTGTATAACCATTTCTACAATTTCGCTTTCAAGCCCGGAAATGGTATTATCATGAAACTCTATAGCCTTTTGCTTTATTTCTTCGGCTTCATTTATTAAATTTTGATATTGCTGCATTGCAAGAGACTCGCCGTATTTATAACCATCCTCCCTTGCCTTCTGCTCAGCTTCCTTAACACGGGCGGCAACCTTTTCATTGGCTGAAGTTATTATCATTTCAGCCTCAAGCCTGGCTTCATTAACTATTCTTTCTGCTTCCTTCCTGGCATTTTCCAGAATTTCATCGGCTTTAGGCTTAATATCCACTTCAGGCACTTTCTCTTCAACAACAGGAGATGCCGTCTCCTTTTGCTTTACCTTAACCTGATAAGGTATTCCCATGTTTATCTGATAGCTTTTTAATACATTACCGTACCCGTTATACAATTATTTCGTCTCCCCCGCCTCTTGAAATAATGATTTCACCAGCATCCTCAAGTTTTCTTATCACATTGACAATCTTCTGCTGTGCCTCTTCAACATCTTTAAGACGCACAGGCCCCATAAACTCAATGTCTTCTTTAATCATTTCGGCCAGACGCTTAGACATATTGCTGAATATAACGTTTTGCACTTCCTCGGTTGCACCCTTCAATGCGACAGCAAGCTGATAATTGTCAACTTCACGCAGGAAGCGCTGGATCGAACGGTTATCAAGCTGCAATATATCTTCGAATACAAACATTCTTTTCCGTATTTCCTCTGCAAGATCCGAGTCTTCTATTTCCAATGTCTCCATAATATACTTCTCGGTACTGCGATCTACAGAGTTTAATATGTCAACTATTGACTGCAAGCCTCCTGTTGCAGTGTAGTCCTCTACAACAAGAGATGAAAGTTTCTTTTCAAGTATCCTTTCCACTTCCTTTATTATCTCAGGAGATGTTCTGTCCATTTGTGCAATACGCTTTGCAACATCAGCCTGTTTTTCCTGAGGTAGTGATGAAAGGACAACCGCAGCCTGCTGAGGTTTTAAGTATGCTAAAATGAGTGCAATTGTCTGGGGGTGCTCACTCTGAATAAAATTAAGAATTTGGGACGGATCGGCCTTTCTGACAAAATCAAACGGCCTGACCTGCAATGAAACGGTGAGCTTATTAATAATTTCCATTGCTTTTTCAGTACCCAGAGCTTTTTCCAGAACATCCTTAGCATACCCGATACCACCCTCGGCAATATACTCCTGAGCCAGGCAAATCTGATAGAACTCCTCAAGTATTTTTTCCCTGTCCTGAGGTGAAACACTGCGTATATTTGCAATTTCCAGTGTTAACTGTTCGATTTCATCCTCTTTAAGGTGTTTGAAAATTTTAGAGGATAACTCCGGACCGAGGGTTATTAATAGCATAGCTGCTTTTTCTCTTCCCGAGTATTCTCTGGTACTACTTCCAACTGCCATATGTTCCACTCCTTAATTCTAATCTTCAGAAAGCCAGTTTCTAAGCAGCTGTGCAACTGCATCAGGCTTTGTTTCCACAAATCTCTGTATCTGCCGCTTAAATTCGTCTTTTTCTTCAAAATCGATATCAGGCAATTTCTGCTTTGTATCAGCGACTGTGAACTGAGTTCCAGCCAGTGCAGCCTCGCCAAGAGCTTCGGGAACTATTTCCTGCTCAACTTTCTTTCTCCTTGGAATCATCAGAATGGCCATAATTGCAAGAAGAATTATCATTAATATGTAAAGACCGTATTTTTCTACAAAGTTTTCAAATTCTGAGGGTTCAATCTCAGATACTACTTCAGGAGCAAGTTTTTGAACACTTACCGAAATATTTGATGTGGGTATACCCATTGCATATCCTGCATCCTGTTTTATCTGCTCAATGTATTCGCTGGTCAGCGCGTCGGCATTTTCTACCTTGTGCCCGTACCAAAGCGTTATGGAAGCTTTTGTTTCTTCCGGAATCAGTTTCCCTAAAGCCTTTCTGCTTTCGATCTGCTTTTCGTTGAATATGCGTTCCTCTATGTTATGCTCTTTTTTGTATGAAGAAACACCTTCTGATCCTATCTGATATGTAGCCGTTCCCGGATTTGAGTCCAGTCCGGGTGCTTGTCCGGATTGGCTTCCCTGCATTTTTTCTTCCAAAGTTTCCTTGCTTTTTATGAAGCCTTCGCCATCGCTATCCGGAGCACTGTATTGGATTTCAGTACTGTTTAAAGTGTCAAAATCAAGTTTTGCGCTGACTGTAACACTCATAGTATCAAAATGTGCATTTTGGGCTATACCAACTTTAAAATGCTTGTAGACTTTCTGCTCAAGTTCAAGTTCCCTGTTGCGTCTCATCTCTTCCTGCGAGTTTGCATCATAGGATAAATCGCTTTGTGTAAGATTCAGCGGATTCAAATTTTGGTCTACAATGGTTATATTTTCCTGAGGAATGCCTATTGATGCAGCCACTATACGAACAGCAGCCTCTATCTGTTCCGATGTTAAAGGCGCTTTTGTTTTCAGTGCAACAAAAGCAGAGCCCTTATCAGATGATGACTCATTCTTATAAGACCAATATGTTTTTTCAGGTTTTGTATACTGAACAGATGCATCAATTACATTTTCAAACTTTTTCAGTTTATATACCAGGTTATTTTGTTCAAACTGTTTCCAAAGTTTTTCCTTGTCCTCCTCAGTAACTGTGAGAGACAGCTTTGACCAGCTTTGATCAAAAATAACATCAGGACTTATAACTCCAACCTCGCTTGCGAGATCGAATTCAATATCCTGCTTCTTCTTACTGTCGACGTAAATCTGGTTACTGGCTTTTTTATATTTTATTCCATTAGAATTAAGATATTCCACTATAGCCTGAAGATCATACTCATTTCCACTTTCAAGAAGCGGTACATAAGTTGTTCTTAAAACAAAAATCAATGTTACTGCTATTGCTGCAACTATTACTCCTGCTGTTATGTACAAACGGGTTTTTTGGCCTTTATCCAAGTCATTCCAATAACCCTTGATTTTATTCCATAGATTAACTAACCCTTCCGGCATTTCCTTTCCCTCCAGAGCGGCTTCTTCTTTTGTTAATTTTTTTGACTGTCAAAGGTGATTAAACCTGCATCCTCATTATTTCGTTATATGCTTCAAGTACCTTGTCGCGTATTTCAACCATTAACTGCAGTGTAATAGAAGCCTTCTCAGCTGCAATTATTACCGAATGGATATTGTCAGTTTTTCCCGAAATAAAATCTGAAGTAATAGCATCAGCTGTTTTTTCAAGCTCGCTTACTTTGTAGATCTCATTCATCAGCACATCTTTAAAGCTTATTTTCTCTTGCTCCGAACCTTTATTCAAAGTACTCTGAAACGAAATATTATCTATAACAGATGATATTCCCGTAACACTCATCCTTTATCTCCCCCTAATATTAATATAAGATGGTTCGATACTTATCTGCCTATCTCCAGTGCTTTCAATGCCATGGATTTAGTCACTTCGATAGAAGTGATATTTGCTTCGTATGCTCTTGAAGCTGAAATCAGGTTCACCATTTCGGTTACAACATCAACATTAGGCATCTGAACCATTCCGTTTTCATCTGCATCAGGATGTCCGGGATCATATACGCTCTTAAAAGGCGTTTGATCTTCAACTATGGCTGATACACGAACACCACCATTGCCATTGCTGATTAATTTTTTGCTGACACTTGAAAGATATGCAGAAAATGGAGTGTTTCCTTGTTGGGCTTCAAAAATAACAGTTTTTCTTCGATATGGTGTTCCCTCTTCTGTACGTGTAGTATTAACATTTGCAATATTTTCCGAAATAATATCCATTCTTAGCCTTTGCGCAGTCAAAGCAGACGCGCTGGCATGCAATGCACTGAAAAAACCCACCTTATATTAGCCCCCTTTTATAATCGTTCTAATTTTACTGAACTGACTGCTTAAGCGATTTATAAGAGTAAAGTATCTAATTGTATTTTCAGCCATAATAGCCATTTCTCTTTCAGGGTCTACATTATTGCCATCAAGGCGATAACTGTAATTACTGTTATCATAAATTACCCTTATGTTTTCGCTATTCGCTAGTTTTGATTTTGAATTAGAAATGCTGCTGTTTTTTAATTCAGAAGTGAAATACTCCTTAAATTGAACATCTTTTCTTTTATATCCAGGTGTATCAACATTAGCAATATTCTCAGAGATGATTTCATTGCGTTTCCAAGCAACATCCAATGCTTTCTCTATCTGTTCATTGGAAAATAATAATTTGCTTACCAAAATTCATCACCCCTTAATATTTCTCTTATGTTAAAAAATGTATATTTATTAAGCTATCTATTGTTATATTATCACACCAAATTTCGAAATACAACAAAAGTATGTTAATAAACTATCGAAATTTGTGTTATTTTACAATTTTTTATGGAATACTGTATATATAAATCGGCAAATTTAAAATTTAATTGAATATTTTGTAAGATGTAAGCCAATTGCACCATAACTTACTACTTATATAAATTCAGCTTTCAGCCATAATAGGTAGTGAGGAGGTGAAAAAAAGATGGCAAGAAGCAATTCCAACAGCAGAACTTCTTTTGATAACATGAAATTTGAGATTGCCAACCAGTTAGGTATTAACCTTAAACAGGGTTACAATGGTGACTTAACTTCAAGAGAAGCTGGGACAATCGGTGGTAATATAGTTAAAAAGGTTTTTGAAAGCTATACAGGAAACCAGTATCCTCAATATGATGTAACCAACAAGCAATAATAGTTCAAACCAACTTCGCTGATAATTTGCATTAAAGGTAAACCATATAAACCCCTGTCATTGACCAGGTGTTTCCCACTATCAGGGCAACTACGGACTTACACCAACCAGGCACGACCATAACGGACGAAATTAAGAGGCAGCAGGAACTAAAAAGGTTCCTGCTGTTTCTTTTCCTCTTTTGTATTCTTGTTTCGTTCCTCTTCTTCTTCCTTCTTGTTCATAACCATCGGGGCTATTTTATCCAACATGCTTGATATAAAGTCCATTACACGGTCAAGGGTAGTATTGTGCTCTACAGGCAAAAGTTTAATTGCATTGTTTTTACCTACTACAAGAAAAGCCACAGGGTGTATTTTAACACCTGCACCACTGCCCCCTGCAAAGGGAAAACCATCTTTATCGGAATCAGATCTGGAATCTCGTTGTCCCTGGTAGTCTCCTCCTCCGGCAGCGAATCCGAAAGTAACACGGGAAACCGGTATAATAACAGTATCGTCAGCAGTCTGGACTGCGTCACCGACAATCGTATTGACATCCACCATATCGCGAATGCTTTCCATGGCGGTTTTCATCAATTCATCAATAGGATGTGCTTCCATCCTTCCACCTCCTTAATTTTTGGATCCATGATTATCCTTTACAATATTAGATAAAACTATTCAGCTTTTCTTTTATTTTTCACCTTTGATTCAAAATAATAGGTTAACACCAGCAATAAAGCCTTTAATATTACCACGCGCAAAATCACTTGAAATATCAGTTCATTTTTATCATTCTGAAAATCGGGATAAAGACCGTAATTTTGATGTTCAAATGTAAAGTGTGCTGAGAGGAAAATAATAATAAACTGCCACAGGATAATAAAAAAACCATACAAAATTGCATTTGCAGCCGCATCATCAACCGAAAAAGTTCCTGTGAGGGAAAGCTTTTCTATATGAAATATCTTGCCATTATTTTTTTTCATTGCTGTTTTTATTATGCCAAGAATTTTCTCGCGTTCCTTTTCTGCTTTTTGGGGTTTCTTCGGCTTCTCTGTGCCGCTTTTTACTTCGGCTATTTTAATATACTTAAGGATAATTCCTTTTACCGAATAAGTTACTCCGGAATTTTCAGCAATTACTTCAATGGATATCCTCAGGCTCATAAACAGAACAGATACAAAAACAGCAATAAAAAATAAAATAACCGGCAGGTACATTTTTTTCACCTCCAGGTTATTTTATCCAAATAGAACACCTTGTATACTTTTACTGCAACCTCATAGCCTGCCTGGAAATCAATATTTAACCACTTATTGGAAAACCAAACCTGTGCATGACATTTTTCCCGTTCCGCGTAACAAATGTTTTCAAACTGCTGCTCATGGTCCCGCATACGTTATTCTTCAATATTGCCAGGTATTTTCAGGTTCAGTTCAAATTCTTCATTCCTGTTGCAGTAAAGATTAATTCCATCGGTAGTGAGTCTTGCAACCTGTATACATGCACGAAGGCCTTTTTCAGGCTGTGTGGTACCGGTATCCGGGTGCGTAAAGTAGAAAATATATGCCTCATCGTTGCATACAACAACATCGGCATGATGCCCGACCGCATTATCCCATTTCCGCCCGCCTGGCTCATCGAGGATATTCTTTTTTCGCGTCCACCGGGTAAAATCCTCTGACGAATATACCCCCAAGCCTTTCCAGTAATCAGTGATAAGCCATTTCACGCCGCCCAATTCAAAGACATTCGGTCCTTCGTGAGATACATCGGTAATCTCGGGTCCCAAAACCTTCCAATGGTATAAGTCCTCACTGATGGCGCTGTATGTATGGCTATGATTGACTTCATCCTTATACCACAATTTATATACACCCGGCGAGATTTCATACACGCATGCATCAATCACCCTGTTTGAAGACAGTGGCAGAATGGATTCAAATTTCCATTCCCACATATTTTCGGCCGTATAATGAATAATATAGCGGTCCCATTGCCAGTCTGTGGGAACACCTCTAACATAGGACACATACATGTGATATTTTCCCCTCGAAAAAATAACTTCGGGTGCCCAGAAAGTATTCATTCCGGGTTCAAAATCCAGGTTTGGCAGCGTACCGCGGTAAAGCCAGCGAAGACCGTCTTTTGATGAGGCAACCCCTATTTTTGTTCCATGCACGGTAGAAACACCGATGTTGATTTCTGTCGCACGCCTCTGCGTATAAAGCATCCAAAAGCATTTTTCCTCCCTGTTATAGATAACAACAGGATCAGTGGGGCTGTCGTATATTGGATCACGGTATAAAGGAGCAGGCGGTACCTTTAATTTGTTCATTGGGCTATCCTCCTTTATATCTGGAAATTTCTTCTGCATAATAGCACAAGGCTAATCCACAGGCACCTCATTCATTACAACCTGTATTTCGTTCATGCTTAGCTGAGGCAAATCATTGAGAGAACTGAAACCAAATACCCTGAGAAATTCCTCGGTTGTACCGTAAAGTTTTGGCCTTCCAGGCCCTTCCTGCCTTCCAGCTTCACAAATCAGATTTTTTTCCAGCAGAGTTGCAATTACATTATCAGAATTTACACCGCGAATGTGTTCTATATGTGCCTTGGTTATCGGCTGGTGATATGCAATAATTGCAAGGACTTCATAAGCAGCCTGGGACAGCCCCTGCTTTTTTCTGCCTGTTCCTAAATATGCTATGTACTCGTCATATTCAGGTTTTGTGCACAGTTGGTACTTTGAACCCAATTGCCTCAGCATGATTCCCCTGTTCGAGCTTTTATATTTCATGTCCATACCCGACAGAATGCTTGCTGTTGTCTTCTTATCCTGACCGATAATCTCAGCCAGCTTTTCGAGCGGAACAGCATCCCCTGCAGCGAACAAAACTGCTTCAAGTGCTGCTTCAATCTCCCTTAAGTCATCCATATTATGAACTATCCCTTCCCTGTAATTTTTGGCTCTATGTAGATTTCTCCAAACTCTTCCTTCTGCTCAATAGTTGCCTTACCCAGCTTGGCAATTTCCAGTGTGGCTAAAAAACCCGTCGCCACTTCAATCCGGGACATTTTCTTTAAATTATATATCTGTGAAAAACAAAGCCTTACGCCCCGTTTCAGTTTAGCCAGCAATTCCTTTATCTTCAGCCTCAGCGAAACCTTCTCCTGCCTGAGTATTCTGTTCATCTTCTGTGTAACATCATTTTGCCTGTCATAATAATCTTGCATGCATTTCTGATACCACTCCTTCAACAGGGTTGGTGAAACATCCAGGATTACTTCATAAGCTGATTCAGGCAAAGCTTCAGGAAGTTTATAATAAACCTTGTTCCATGTTCTTTCTCTTTCCTTCAGAATATCTGCAAACTCTTTCACTTTTTTGTATTCCACCAGCTTCATGATTAATTCTTCACGCGGATCTGCCTCTTCCTCCTCTTCTTCCTTTCTTGACGGCAGAAGAAGCTTTGATTTGATATGTAAAAGAGTGGCCGCCATTATAAGAAACTCGCTGGCTATTTCAAGATCCATCTCCTGCATCGCAAAAAGATATTCCATGTACTGATCGGTTATTTCAACTATTGGAATATCATATATATCAATCTGGTTTTTCTCAATTAAGTAGAAGAGCAGATCAAAAGGCCCTTCAAAGTTATTCAGTTTAATCGTATATACATCATGCAGCGAACCTGTAAGTTCACTTCCCATATTTATCCCTCACAGAAAAATTCCAATTATTTGTTCAGCACACCAGATCATGCTTTTTGCTATAGGCCGCGTAAAGAAAGAAATAACACTGCTCAATGCTGAAGGGAAAACCAATACGACCAGCAGGAAAATCATGCCTATATATCTTTCATACTGCATATAGCGAAAATACTTCTCTGCAGGCAAAACGCCGGAAAGTATCTTTGAACCGTCCAGCGGCGGCACTGGAAGCAAATTGAAAATTGCCAAATTTATATTAACCGAGAAAAACAGCCTCAAAAACTCAATGAAATACAGGGTAAAATTATCGCCTGCAATTATATTTCTGTATCCGACAATGTAGGTTATTTCAAATAAAAAAACACCGATAAATGCCATTGCCAGATTCGAAAGAGGGCCGGCGATGCTTACGAGCATTGTACCTCTTTTTCGGTCTTTAAAATAGACCGGGTTTATAGGTACAGGCTTTGCCCAGCCGATTTTTGCAACAACCATCATTATAGTGCCAATTGGATCAAGATGCCTGAAAGGATTCAAACTAAGCCGCCCCTGCACTTTTGCCGTCGGATCCCCAAGCCGGTATGCTATGTAACCATGAGAAAACTCATGGACGGTTAACGAAATAAGCAGAACAGGTACCATTAACAGAATATCTTCCAAACTTAATCTTAACATGGCATACTCCTTTTAGTTAATTAAAAAAACTTGCAATCAGTTCGATTACAGGATCAATAAATACCAGAATACCCGTTACAAAAGCGGTAGCCGCGGATATTAAAACGGCGCCTGCCAATAGATCTTTAACCTTCTTGGCCTCAACCGAATATTCCTTGGTTATCATATCAACTAAAGTTTCGCCGGCGGTATTTATCAATTCGCATACAAGTACAAAACCAATTGCAAAGCACAATGCAATCCATTTCTGTAACGGCAGTTCAAAGAATATTCCAAACACAACAACCAGAAGCGTTGCAAAACAATGTATTTTGAAATTTCTTTCGCTTATAAATGCCTCCTTTATCCCCTGACCGGCACATTTGAAACTATCCTTCAAAAATCTGTTCTTCATACTTTTCTCCAATTTTTTCATGTTCACCGGGGCAGGCCCATTAATGAAAGAATCTCCTCCTGTCTTTCTTTCATTTTTTCTTCTCTCTCAGGTATGATATGATCATACCCTAATAAATGAAGCATCCCGTGAACAGCCAGAAATGCCAGTTCTCTTTCAGCGGAATGACCATAAGCCTGAGCCTGCTCAATGGCTTTCGGAACAGATATAACAATATCGCCCAGGAAAAGTCTTCCCTGATCCAAATCCATTTCTCCCGGTTCCGAAATAAATACACCATCTTCCATATCCAGCATGGGAAATGAAAGAACATCGGTAACACTGTCTTTGTTCCTGTATTCCGAATTAATTCTGCGGATCTCATCATTCTCGACAAGAAGAATGGAAACAAGCACGGGAAATTGTACCTGCTCTTTATCAAGTGTTGCTTTCACCGCTTCTGTAATCAGTGTCTTTAGATCCTTAATTGGAAGGTATCTCTTCTTCAGTTTGTTTTGAATCGCTACTTTCATTTTCCTTCTCCTCTTTATCATCCAGAAAAGCGCTATATCTGTCCAACTCACTTAAGTTTGTCTTCTTCTCAAGATCAGGGTATTCGGTCCTTTCATGGAAAAAACCGCTTAGTACCGTCATGAACGCATTTGCAATTTCATTCATGTCCTTAAGGGTTAAGTCACAGTTGTCCAACTGCCCGTCATCAAGTTTATCCTTAATTATCTTTCTGATCAAGCCCTCAATCTTACCCTTTGTCTTATCCGGCAACGATCTGACCGCCGCCTCTACCGAATCCGCAAGAAGAACGACAGCTGCCTCTCTTGATTGTGGCTTTGGTCCTTCATATCGGAAATTGCTTTCTTTTACATCAATACCCTTGTCAACCTGTTTTGCCTTGTGATAAAAGTATGCAACCAAAGTTGTTCCATGGTGCTGTACAATTATATCACGGATGGCTTTTGGAAGTTTATGTTTTATTGCAAGCTGTTCACCGTCTTTTGTATGCGATGTTATTACAAGAGTGCTTAAATTAGGAGTTATCCTGTCGTGTGGGTTTTCGGACATTTGATTTTCCTTAAAGAAGCTAGGCCGTTTCAGTTTACCCACATCATGGAAATACGCGCCAACCCTTGCCAGCAATGCGTTACCTCCTATCTGCCTGACAGCAGCTTCAGCCAGGTTCCCCACCATAAGGCTGTGGTGATATGTTCCCGGAGCCTCCATAAGCAGCCGTTTTAAAAGAGGATGGTTAGGATCTGCCAGTTCCAGAAGCTTCAAAGGTGTTATCAGATTGAATATACCTTCAAAGAACGGCAGAATACCAATTGCCAGTATTATTGAAAGAATACCGTTTACAAATGCAATTCCGCCTTCATAAAAGATTGAAGTCCAATCTTTTTTTTCTATTATGCCTATACATGCCACCACCAGGATATTGACCGCTCCTATAACAAACCCCGACAGCGATATCCTTCTTCTTTGGTTTGCATTGGCAGACAGGAACGAAGCCACCGTACCGCTTATAATATACATAATTACAAATGTCAGGTTATCCCTGAAAATCAGCGACACTGACAAAGTAATAACCAGATTTACTATGACTGCAATCTGCACATTAAGGAATATCACTGTCAGTACCGGTGCAATGAATCCCAGTGTAATATAGGCAGAATACTCAGGAATAAATTCCTTTGACATAAACGCCAGAAATACCGTCAAAACAATAACACTTGCAACCAGCAGCAGTTCATTCCGGTTTTCAAATGTTTTCCTTGCAAAATGCTTCATAAACAACGCCAGAATTGCCCAAAGTATCAGTAAAATAGAAAATACCGAAACAAGGAAAAGGTAATCCGGCCCGTTTTGCTCATCCAGAAGCCCAAGCCTTCTCATAACATCAAGTTTGTCGGCAGTTATGATATCCTCCTTGCGGATAAACCTTTCATTCTTATATATCATTACCGGATTTTCAAGCTTATATGCTTCAATGAAGTCATTTTTCTGCTTTTCGGTCTCCTGCTCATCCACCATACTGTTTGGAATAAGCACATCTGAAAGAATAAACTTAGCAACCTGCTGCATTTCAAGGGAAGGGGTTTCCTCCTCAATTTTCATGTAGAATTCCTCAAGAATTTCAGAAAGATTATCGTCAGTTATTACTGTCGTGGATAATTGCGGGATGATTTGCCTAATCAGCAATTCTTTAAGCTGCTTGATATCCGGCTGTGTATCCCGCATGAACAGGTAACTCTGAAGCTCTTCCGGCATTTTGGCAAGAATAGGAATTTCCAGACTCACATTTTCCTGTTCCAGCATTTCGCCAAGACTTAATTCGTTTCCGGCTTCCATTATAGGTATAATTTTATCCCTCAGGCTGTCCAGCCTGTCAAAAAAATCGATTATATTTCCCGTCATTTGAGCATTTGCCCATTTCAGTTCCTTGATAACAGGAGGAATTTCTTTTACACGCTCAAGGGCAAGCTCTTCGGTTTTCATAGTATTTTCAATATCCCTGGGGGCACGGATATCAAACCCAGATGCCATGCCCAGGGTAAGCTTATATTTTTTCGGTGCGGCACCATTGGAAATCATAATGAAAACCAAAAGCAGAGAAACAGCACCAATAAGGATGCGCTGAAGAAAAGTATTGTTCCTTATGACTTGTCCAATCTTTTGAATGCTTTTATCCCTTTCTTTTTTTTCAGTCACATTATTCCCTGCCTTTCACCAATAATTAACAGGTTTTCCTTTCAGCTTTTCTTTACCTTCAGCCTGATACGGTTTTCATACAGCTCATAAGCGTTGATTATGCGCTGAACAAGCTCATGGCGGACGACATCACGCCCGCTTAAATATACAAACTCAATACCTTCCACATCCTTGAGTATTTTTTGCACTTCTATAAGCCCCGATTTCTTTTCTCCCGGAAGATCTATCTGAGTGACATCCCCTGTAACAACGGCCTTTGAACCCATGCCAATCCTGGTTAAAAACATTTTCATCTGCTCAGGTGTTGTGTTTTGCGCTTCATCAAGAATAATGAATGAATCATCAAGGGTGCGGCCGCGCATGTAAGCCAAAGGTGCCACCTCAATAATACCCTTCTCCAGATTCGTCATATACGCTTCTGGCCCCATTATCTGATACAAAGCATCATATAAAGGCCTTAGGTACGGATCAACCTTGTTTTGTAGATCACCGGGCAGAAATCCAAGCCTTTCACCTGCTTCCACCGCAGGCCGGGTTAATATTATCCTGCTTACGGCCTTTTCACGAAAGGCTTTCACAGCCATTGCCACTGCGAGAAATGTTTTCCCTGTGCCTGCAGGCCCAATACCAAAAACTACGGTATTCTTCTTTATCGCCTCTACATACTTCTTCTGCCCGTACGTTTTTGATTTTATAGGTTTGCCCCTTGATGTAACACAGACAAGATCCAAAGGCAAACCATCCGTTTCATCAATGTTATCCCCATTAACCGATATAAGATATTTTACATTATGGGTTGTAATTGTCTCTCCCTGCTTAATAAGTTCCAATAACTTGTGTATTACTTCCAGCGCCTGATCAACTTTCGATTCAAAACCCGATATTTTTACTTCATTTTCTCTGTTGGTAATTTTAACATCCAGTGCGTCTTCTATAATCCGTATATTATTATCGTATTGCCCGAACAAGTTCATTTCGGTTTCAATATCAGGTATATCAATGTTTTTTTCTACGACCGCTTCCATCAATTCCCTCCGATTTCCTTCTGTATTGCTATATTTTCGGTACATTCAACAGTAACCTGTATATATTCCCTGCCCTCGGCAGTAATAACCTGCATTTGCTGATCAACTATCTCAGCTTCTTTAGGCACCATTTCCAAAATCTTATCCATTGCCATTTTATGCGCAAGCTCCCTTGCTTGTTCCTGATCAAGCACCTGCTCTTCCTCTTTCAGCTCATAATGTTTTTCAATTATAAGACCAAAAGGAAGCTTGAAACGGTTCCCTATTACAGGAGCTTTATCCACTATGCCCGTTTCATATAATTCAAACGGATTATTTCCTGACGGGAGCCTGATTCTGAAATCAAGGAAATATACACTGTATTTATTCCACTCAAGCCCAGTTTTTATCCTGTTAATCTTCTTTACAGGTACCTCCTTTTCCGCTTCATACCAGGTACGTGCAAGAACCTCTCCCATCGCATGTACCTGCTTTGAACCAAATTCAGGGTGTATGCTTTCCAGTACACCCGATATCAGCACCTGGCCCTTTTTAACAGTATCCCCTTCTTTCACCAGTGTCAAACCGTTTTTAGCCATGATGGAAATAATTATCCCGTCTCTTTTCGCAACCACATTACATGGCTGTTCAACAGGTATCACAACCGGCGGCTCTATTCCTTCCCTTACCGTAATAAGGAGCTTCGTTCCTTTTATCTCAACCCCCGTCCATGCCAGTTCCCGGTTTTTCAGCATTAATGTGTCTGCTACATATTTAGGGTCAATAGACCTCTTTGTTGCTCCCCTGAATATTCCCATCCCATTTAATTGCTCCATCAATACATCTGTATTTATGTTGTAATTTCCCGTGATTTCAATGGACCAGATAATTGATGTCATCAGATATATCAGCACTGCGAAAGCAACAAGGCCTATAACAAAGCCCTTTCTTCTTTTATATTTCCAAATAATATACGGCAGCCCTTTTTTTTCTTTTATCCGCACTCTGCACCGCGACTTTCGCGCTGCCGAACGGGCATTCTTAAAGCCGCGGATGCTCATTTTCATAGTGACCTCGGTAGGACTCAGCCTTTCGATATCCCAAAGCAAAATCTGCCTGCGGGTGCAGATATTTATAAACTTTTCTACCGAAAATCCACTTACAATAATAATAACATACCCTTTAAAATAATGCCATAATCGAATAAGGAACATATGACCTCCACAAAATGCGTATACTCCAAATCATGGAATTTCCATAACTAGACAACATAATCAATATTGTCTATATCGCCTGTAATGATGATGTCTTCATTTGTAATCTCGCGTATCTTCATATTTTTGCCCGTAATTGTAATAATCCCGTAATTCGAATTTATTCTTACAATCTCGTTTGTAAACTCGATAATGCCGCGGTAATTTTCTATAAAAACTTCTTTTCTTCCTACAGTTGTAATTTTCGGGCGGTCAGATACAATTTCTTCCGGTATTTCCAGCATTCTTGCCACTTTTTCCTTTACAGTCGCGGATTCTTTCTTTCTTTTAACCGTTTTATCCTTTTTTCTCCTTTTCATTCACCTTCACCCCGTGCAATCTTTATAAGGTCAAACACATCTCCAAACTCATAACCTTTTTTTCTTGCATCTGTAATAATACGATCAAGGGCTTGGGCATTATCACTGGAGACTGCATGCAACAGCAAAATTGCTCCATTATGAAGGTTTGGCATCACGTTATTATATGCATGCTCCCAACCTTTCTGGTTGTTCCTGTCCCAGTCCTTATAGGCAAAACTCCAGAAGACATTTATATAACCCATTTCTGAGGTGATTTTAAGGGAACGCTCGCTGTATTCGCCCTTCGGAGGCCTGAGGAAAACCATATGTTTTTTAAATTTCTCATAAAAAACCCTGTCCAGTTCCGATACTTCATTTCTCATTTTTTCATCACTGAGGGTTGGAAGGCTGAAATGCCCCACGGTATGATTTCCTACCGCATGCCCTTCCTCCACCATTCTTCTTACCAAATCCTCGTGCTGGTTCAGATATGGGCCTGTGATAAAGAAAATCGCATTGACATTATGTTTTTTCAGGCAGTCAAGTATGCCCGGGGTATACCCGGCTTCGTACCCTTCGTCAAACGTAAGATATATTACAGGTTTGCCGGTGTCTGCAATGTATATGCCGTTATACTTTTTTAACAGCTCGGGCGCACCAGGATCGGCCTGGGGGGTTTTATTATCCTTTGCCCTTACGATTCCCCAGCCTCTTATCCTGTTTTCATCACCGGTACCTGCATGATAGATATTGGAAGCAGGCAGGCCATTTTCGCTTAAAGCTGAAATTTCATTTTCAAAATCGAGATCGTTAAAGCTAAGCTCAAAAAGTGTTTTATTCTCGCTCTTTTGCATGTAATCGGGCCAAATGGCATAAGCAATTACCGACGCAATTATTATGAGCGCAAAAGGAATAACAACTGCTTTTCTTTTCATGACTTTTTACCCCAATAAAAAAAGAGCTGTCCTTAAGTTACAGAATTAAAGCCACTTAAGAACCTGAACGGATTTTGTCCGGTTAAACAACAATCCTTTCAATAGCTCCTCAAAATTCCTATTACTATATATATAATTTTTTTATAAAATAATTACAGGCTTATTCATTAATCAACAGGACTCAGGAGATCATAGCGCAGAACCGTGCCGTCATTGCGTACAGCCGGTATAATTATATTATCATCCTTTTTTATGTCTACTTTGACATTCCAGTAATTCAGCATATCAACAACACCGGCCATAACTGTTAATGAATTTTCCAGCTTATCAGGATCGGCAATGGCTTTTATAACATATGGAGGCAACAGTTTTCTGCCGTTAACTACCATATAGCTTCCGGCCCGCCTTACTTCGCTTGTAGCAATAATTCTTTCCTCATTTACCGCCAGGGCTTGCACGTCAGCAGCCCTCAGTTCATTTAAAACCGTAAGTATGCTGTAGTCATCTATGGGAGTATTGTCCATACTTTCAAGTGTTACAATAATGCCTTTACCTTTTACTGTTTTAAGCCCCGCAAGGATTTCCAGCTGCTCATTCTCTTTTTTAAGCTCCTGTATGGTTTCATTTTCACTGTTGGTACCGGTACGAAGGTTATCAAGATCTTTTTGGAGTTCATCTATTCTCTTTTGCAGCTGTTTATTGTTCTCCTGCTCGCGCAAAAGATCTGTAATCAAATCATTAACACGCTGCTGTTCATATACGGCAAGCGAATTATTGACTTTTACGCTTCTATACTGCATGGCAATAATTATTCCTAATACAAGGCAAACAACAGTTAATGCCGCTTCTCTGAAAAACTTCATTTCTCCACTACCTCCAGCCCGGATATCATATCTTCAATATTACCATAAGTTTTATATCTGGGTATAACAATCTCGGATTCCTTACGTATATCCACCTGTATATTGTATATCTTCAGGATAATAACTGCTTCGCACTCTTCAAGAGCATTGTACAGCTCCTCGGGATCGCCTATGGCTTTGATGACATATGGGACCGGGTAACGGGTCCGGTTTATAAGTATTGTAGGCCCGGCACAAAAATGTTTGCTGGTGGCAATGATTCGCTCGTCATTTATAGCTATGGCCTGAGCCCCTGCAGTTCTTAAAGCATTCAGTATCTGAACAATATCCATATCGTGGATGATTAACTGGCTTGGATCCATTTCATTCCTTGCCGGAGCATCATTTAATGTAATGACCACACCACTGCCCTTGACATCTGTGAGGCCGTTTATTACCGACAGTTCATACCTTTTATTTAAAAGCTCATTTAATACCGGGTTTCCATCATTACTGATCTGCCTCATTATTTCATCTTTTTCTTTTTCCAGCTTCTGCAGTTCTTCCAGTAATTTAATACCCTCATTTTTAGCCTGTTCAAGTTCAAGGGACAACGTCTGCACCGATGTTTGCCCCGAGGCATTCTGCTGTTGGGCAAGCAAAACCGTTCTGAACTGCATTGTAATAACCATACCGAAAAGGAGGAATACCACAAAAAGAGCTCCCTTCGCATTGCGCATTTTATCAACCTCCCTTTCCAAAAAATATGCAATAAGCATTATCCCAATTTTATGCCAAAAACCGGGAAAGTTTGTTCATGCCTGTATTATTATCAAAACCATGATTATATTGTAAAGATTTTTAAAGCAATATACAATACTTTTCCTCAAGGTATATGGAGCCCATATGACTTGAAGCCAATGAAATGATTCAGGAACTGGCTGTATAAGTTAAAAATTATACAGTTCAAACAGCTTGTAATTTTCAACTATGTCAATTACTTCCTGAATTGAATTCAGGTTAAACTTGGTAAGAATACTCCCTATTTTCGGAACAACTTCTGTCCCGTTTTCCTTAAATTTGTCCAGCAACGAAATATCATGGCGTAAAGCTTTCAGCAACTCCATCTCTTCCCGTGAGAGGTGGGAAATTGCATGCAAAGTATACATTAAGCTCAGTCTTTCGGCCTTATACTCAAACGAAATGTCTCCTGCGCTTTTCATGGTTCTTTCCTCTCTCTATATATTACATTACTAATTATTGCCACAAAAATCAGCTTTAAACACACTGCAGCAATTTAATCCGGGATTTTTGCCCTTTATACAAAATATACAAATACATTATATAAAACGATAATATTTCTATACAATGTAATATATAGAGAGAAAATTCACTGCCAATGGTGTAATTTGCACAAAAACTATTCAGCGGGTATAATGCCCTGGTTAAGCCACTGGAGGAACTGCTCCTCGGTTATTATAGGAATCCCCAGCTCTTTTGCCTTTTTGTTCTTCGTTGATGCCGAATTCTTGTCATTATTTATCAGATAATTAGTTTTTGACGTAACCGAATCGGTTACCTTTCCTCCCCTCTCCTCAATTACGCTTTTCAGCTCTGCACGGTTTTTGAAATGATTTACCGCACCGGTAATAACAAAAGTGATATTTTCAAACATCAGGTTTTCATTCTTGGTATTTTCCTTTTCAAGCTCTATTTCGCTGAGAAGCTCTTCTATTCTTTTTCTGTTTTTTTCAATCCCGAAAAAGGCAACATACTCCCTGGCCATTATATCCCCTATGCCGGTTATATTAATAAGCTGTTCATAGGTCGCATTTTCTATCAGGTTCCAGTCATAGTTAAAATAACTGCATATTCGCTTTGCATTTGAAAGGCCAATATTGGTTATTCCCATGCTGTAAAGCAGCCGGACGGCATTCGTTTTGCGGGCCCTGTTAATCGAATTGATTAAATTGCTGTATGATTTCTCTCCGAATCCATCCATCTCAACTATTTCATCTTTAAATCTTTCCAGCCTGAAAATATCCACATAGTCTTTAATAAAGCCTTTTTCCACGAATTTTTCTATTGTTGCTTCCGAAAGGCCGTCAATATTCATTGCATCCCTGCTCACAAAATGAGTAAGTGATTTGATTTGCTTTGCCAGGCATTCACTGTTGATGCAGTAAAGGAACTTTATTCCGTTCTCCTGCCGGATTGTGGTTTGACCTCCGCACACAGGGCAGTTCTCAGGAATTTTCACATTTCCGCTTTTTGTTAAGTTATAAGCTATCTGCGGAATTATCATATTAGCCTTGTAAACGCCTATTGTGTCCCCAATTCCAAGATTAAGCGACTCCATAACACTGACATTATGTACGCTGGCTCTTTTAACTGTAGTCCCTTCAAGCTCAACAGGTTCAAAAACAGCGATCGGGTTTATCAGACCCGTTCTTGAAGCGCTCCATTCAATATTAACCAGCTTTGTTTCCCTTATTTCATCCTGCCATTTAAAGGCAATGGAATCCCGGGGGAATTTGGCGGTCGTGCCCAAGGAACGGCCATATTCTATATCATCATAAGCCAATACAAGGCCGTCGGCCGGAAAATCGTTATTGACAATATGCTCTGAAAACCAGTTTACAGCCTGTTCCAGGTTTGACGCATAAACTTCCTTAAAATCCACCACGTCAAAGCCCTGGCTTTTAAGCCACTTCAACTGCTCACCCCTGGATTTGTCCAGGGCGGGATCATCAATTTTTACAATATTAAATGCAAAAAAGTAAACATTCCTCTCTGCCGTAATCCTGTTATTAAGCTGCCTTACAGAGCCGCTGCACAGGTTTCTTGGATTTTTATACTTTGCATCCACATCTTCTATTTCCCTGTTGATTCTTTCAAAGTCCGAATACCGGATAACTGCTTCCCCTCTGAGCACAAGATTGCCTTTATAAGAAATCTTAACAGGCAGGTTTTTAAAAACCCTGGCATTATTGGTAACCACTTCACCTACTTCACCATTGCCACGGGTTACAGCCTTTACAAGAGCCCCGTCAGAGTATGTAAGGACGATGGTAAGACCATCCATTTTCCACGACAAAATACCCTTTTTATCTCCAAGCCACTCTACCAAAGTATTGATTTCTTTTGTCTTGTCCAAGGAGAGCATGGGCTGCTCATGAGCTTCCTTCGGCAAACTGCTAAGCAGCTCATACCCAACGTTTACTGTAGGGCTGTTTGAAAGGACAATACCCGTCTCCTTTTCCAGCCCCAACAGTTCATCATACAGTTTATCATATTCAAAGTTGGACATTATCTCGCGGTTTTCCTGGTAATATGCTTTCGATGCTTCATTCAGCCTATTGACCAACTCTTTTATCCTGTTCAGCTTATTGTCCATACCTATCCCCTTACTGGTCCACCAGTATTTTATATACATCGTCTTCCTTGAATGCTCCCATTGTTTCCAGGATACGCATTGTTCCGTTAAAAATCCCCTGGACCATATTATCCCTGAATTCGTCGGATTTAAGACGTTCATGATCTGCTTTGTTTGTGATATATGCGGTTTCCACAAGCAATGCCGGCATATTTGACATACGCAGTACAGCATAGTCCTGAACCGAAATGCCGTTATAATTTGCATCTGTTACAGAATTTATTTCCTCGCCCATAATTTCGGCAAACTGTTTGCTTGTAAACTCACCATGTGTCTTTCCATAATGGTAAATTTCAGTGCCGTTATAGACATCCCAGTTCTTTAACTTTGTATCAAAAGCATTAACATGTATGCTTACAAAGAATGTTGCCCCTGCTTCATTTGCCAATCTCGGCCTTGCCCATAAGTCTTCTTTCCAGTAGCTGTGGAGTTCTTTATCCTCTTCCCTGGTCATCATGACCTTAACCCCGGCTTCTTCAAGCTTATCTCTTAACCTGAGGCTCATATCAAGGACTATATCCTTTTCATAGAACGTTTCATCATAAGGTGATACCGTTCCCGGGTCGCGTCCTCCATGTCCGGGATCTATGCATACCAATACGTCACGCAGCACCTTTCCAGCAGGCAATGGCGTTGGAGCCGGCGTAGGAGACAGTACAGGTGTTGGTGTGGGAGTTGGTATAGGCGTAGGAACCGGAGTAGGGGAAGGAGTTGGAGCAATGGCATTCATTACTGCTTTTATAGCCCTGAACTCACCGCCAGAAATTACGTAAACAGCAATCAGGCATAGTAAAACAACAAATAACACGGCAAAAAACCTGGGTGTATTTTTTATGCGAAATCTTCTGCGTTTTTTATAATATATATTCATAAAACCGATTATGCGGCTCCTTCCTTAAGAGTATAGACTGATGCAATGCCTTAAGCCCATTTAACCACATTATGGAATACCACCATTTTAACTGCATAATAAACTCTAATACCCAATATGCTATTGTAATATAATATAATATTAAATGGTACTATAAAATTTTTAATTTAAAAAGACCCATTACATAATTTTGATGTAATTAATTCACTGCAAATATCTGTCAATATCATCAAAACCGATATTTTTATGCAGGGCAAGGTTTATACCGTTTGCAACCACCTTAGAAACACGTTCAATCACTTCATCCATTTCCTTTGGTGTTACAACCAGGTTCCCACCGTATGGCTCAAGAACTTCCCGGATTAAATTGTATTTATCATTCTCATCCAATTCCTTAAGCATTTTGTAAAAATCCGATCCTTTATCGGAATGAGCCATCAGATTGTCTATAACAAGCTCAATAGTGTCATTTGCCATTGTAGCCGCATCCACAACCGTTGGAACTCCAATTGCAATAACCGGTACACCAAGGGTCTTTTCGGACAATTCCCCTCTTTTGTTGCCCACACCTGACCCTGGTGATATTCCGGTATCGGCAATCTGTATCGTGGTGTTTATGCGGTTCATTTTTCTTGATGCCAGCGAATCGATGGCAATAACAAGGGCGGGTTTTACCTCATCGACTACGCCTTTAACAATATCACTTGTTTCAATGCCTGTCAGTCCAAGAACTCCCGGTGCAATTGCACACACAGGCCTCACCCCGTCATCCACTTGTTCCGGGAGATATTCATGCAAATGCCTTGTTACCATCAGGTAAGAAGAAACCTTCGGCCCCAAGGCATCGGGGGTTATATTCCAGTTTCCAAGTCCAACAACAAGAACAGTGTCATTATCCTTAAGTTTTAACAGTTGCTGAAGTTCAAAAGCCACAGCGCGGCAAGTCATCTCGTACAAATCCCGGTCGTTCTCCTTTAACCTCGGGACATCAAGAGTAATGTAATTGCCCATGGGCTTGCCGATATTCTTTTCACCTGCCGGGGATGTGATCTTAACCCTTGTGACATGAATGTCCTTGTTCCCGTCTTCGGTCACCTCCACCCCTTCAGCATAAGGGTAAGTTGTTGCAGTCCCGGATCGCCGTATATTTTCCTGGTTTTTCTCATGGACTTCCAAAGCAAGGTCGGTGCGTACTCCACCGAATTGATTCCTTAATAATTCGTCCATAGTTTCTTTTTATACCTCCATAACGTATATTCTAAAAAATTTTAATTATTCATGACTATTCTCTGCAATTTAGTATTAACTATTCAGTTTCAATGTCTGATTAAATGCTTATGGCAAATTATGCCATCACCGCAAAGATATTTTGCATTACTGATAAAAATCATTTCACTTGCGTCAGCTATTGTGCATAGCAAGGAAACTTCCAGCTGATGCAGGACCTGCGGAAGGCATTTTCAAAAGTCCTGCCTGCCCTGCTTAAATGCACCGGTCTTGCAAATAAAGCGACTTTTCGGGCATTGCGCATTAAATACTTTAACAAAACGCATTTTAGCACAATTTTTCACATGCTATAAATTGATACCATCCTGTATTAAAAAAAACTTGCCAAAAGCAAATCTTCATGCTATCATAACAACGTGCCACATTATGACCACATACAGATACCTATGTTTTTTTTAAGGATTGTGCTATAATACTTATTTGGAATTTGTGCAATTACATCATAAATTTGCTGTAATGCCGGGGCGGGAGCCCATTTTTAATCTCGTTATTATATAGAGTTGTTGCTGGGAGGTGAAACAATGCCTAATACAAAGTCCGCTATTAAAAGAGAGAGGAAAATTAAAGTAAGAACTGCGCATAATAAAGCAAAGCGTTCCGAATTGAAAACCGTTATCCGCCGTTATAAAGAAGCACTTGCTGCCAACAGCAGCAACAAGGAGGAACTTTTGAAACTGGCGATTAAGAAATTGGATAAAGCGGCTTCAAAGAACCTGATTCATAAGAATAAAGCCTCCAGGAAAAAGTCACAGCTTATGAAAGCTCTTAATGCAGCACAGGCTGCAAATAATTAATCTGGTATGCAATTTGTACGCCTTTGCTGATGTGAATAAGATAAGTAAGCTTTAAGGGCAGGTTTTTACCTGCCCATGTGACTTTCAGGTATTATTTCATATTCTTGATATGTATATCTTTCATTTCAACCCCTGCGTGCCTTATTACTATGTCAGAGATCTGCGCTGTTTCTGTCTGGGATAAACTGTCTGCTTTTACCACAAGATCTACGGTTCCTGTAGAACCCATGATGACAACTACATCTTCAATCCCTCTTTGTTTTATTAATGATTCAATTGTGGCTTCTATTTCGGATCGCCTTACCAAATCAAGATATTCCTGCTGAGCCTGAGCGGCCACTTCATCGCCGGCGGTTGCATTGCTTGTAAGTTCCTTTAACTCTTCTTTCTGCTTGCTTCTTATTGCCTCCCTTTCAAGCCTTGCCTGTGTAAAATAGTCATTTTCGGTATTATCAGCAACGTTTTCACTGCCTGACCCTGAACTGTCGGTCAAATTAACGTCGTTTCCCGTTATATTATCCACATAAACAGCCTCTCCGAGACGTTCCTCATCGTCATCCTTGGATGAAAAACCCTTCTCACCATATAGAAATTGAAGAACTCCTGCCGTTATTATCACAAGAACCAAAGCAACCACTATAATCTGCTTTTTATTCATTATCACACCACCTTTATATATTTAAAATTATTTTCTTTTTAAAACCTGAATCCTGTGCCTGGGTATTCCCAGCAGAGCTTCAACAGCATTTATAATATCCTGGCGGACGCTGCTGCTTCCGGCTCCGTCAGCAACCACCACAACTCCCTTTACCTCAGGCATAATCCTCCGGATGACGACAGGGACACGCCCTGTGCCACTGTCCATAAATACCAGTTCGTTTTGCACTTTTTTTTCATCCGACTTGTTGAACGTCTCTGTACCGTCCTGTTGTTCACGCAGTACAAATTCCTCAGTCTGGTTATACGCAT
Source organism: Thermoclostridium sp. (assembly GCA_036562185.1). Taxonomy (GTDB): domain Bacteria; phylum Bacillota; class Clostridia; order DSM-8532; family DSM-8532; genus Thermoclostridium. The sequence goes on along the minus strand of DATCKN010000120.1, from coordinate 13,164 downwards.
GCACCACCTCTCCATCCGAATTCCATGTCACCATAACCTTTACATTTCCTGCTCCCTGTATCTCGGACAGGATTTTTTCAAGTTTTTTTTCAAACTCCTCCAGCTCGTCCTGAGCATTATTGGATGACAAAGCGATTGCATCCACATTACCGGCCTTTTTTTCGGATTTTTTATCATCACCGAAAAGAGAACCGGCTATTATGATAATTATTACGCCAATGATTAAGATTATGACTAAATTTTCAATTCCCCGTTTACCTTTTTTGTTCTGAAAATAATCTTTCATGTTTTCAAACCAGTTTGGCATAATATCCCCTCAATCCCCTTCTTTTATCTGAATGATTATTTTATCTTCATCAAGAGAAAGCGCCTGTTTCAGCTCATTTCGGATATCATCCAGCAGCTCCTGCCGGTTTTGAATGTTTTTACCCGCCCTGTCAATTAAAAGATTTAAATAGAGTTTACGTATTTCACCGAATTTGCTTGAAGAAACATTTTCGTTAAGCACAACATCCACCTCTGCTTTAATTATTTGCCTGCTGCTTTCCAATCTGCTTTTTATGTCAGAAACAAGCATGCTCCGGTATAATTCCAGCACCTGCCTGTTTTGCTCCTCTTTCAGGGAGTCAGCTGTGTATTTAAAACGGTTATTCAGGAGATAAAACTCATCCCGCCAGCCTGCGAATGATGCAGGTACACCCTTGCCTATCAGCTGGAGAACGGGGTTTATCATGACAAACATAACAATAAATCCGGCTACAAGCTGAGTGAAGTTCCTTATTTTCCCTTCAGGCATCAATAAATCAAGAATTACCATAAGAATTGCAACAGCAGCGATATTAAGCACCCAGTTCCTGATTTCATCCATAATATCATTTTCTCCCCGTGTTATTGCATCATTCCACTGATTCCCCCGGCTCCAAGCAAAGCGCCGATTGACAGCAGAAACATAAATATTGAAGCACCTACCACACCCAGGACAACATTCATGCAATCAGATACATCTGTAATACAGTCGAAAAAACGCTCCTCTGCAAACGGTTCGATAATTGCGGCAGCAAATTTATACATCAGTATGATAACAAACATCTTTATTATAGGAATACAGCAGGTTACCAAAGTGACGATCATTGTAACAACGCCTGCGGTATTTTTGACAACAAGAGCGCAGCTTATAATGGTATCTGCCGCATCTGCCATATACTTGCCTGCTACCGGAATAAAGGTGTTTATAGCGGTCTTTGCCGTTTTCACGGCAGCTCCGTCTATAATAGCCCCGCTTACTCCCTGTATCGCAACCAATGAACCGAAAAGCACCAGTATTCCCTTAAGGCCCCATGTAACAACTTGCTTTAGCAGCGAAGCCATACCTGTAATTTTAATTTTCTCGGACAGACCGCTGACTATAAACAAAATGCCTGCCATAAGGCACAACGGCAAAAATACATTCCTGAACACCTTAACAGCAGCCTGTATTGCAAACAGCAAAATGGGCTGCAATGTACTTCCGGACACTACATTGCCGCTGGATATCAGCAAAGCAAGCAACGACGGTATTGCAAAACCCGTTATGTTGTTAATTGCATCCAAAACTTCACCCGCATAACCCAGAACACTTTGAAACCCTAATGCAAGCATTGTGACTACGGCGGCATAGCAAGCGAAATAGGCCAGTTCACCAACTGCACTGTCTTTGAATGAGCCTTGCAAATTTTTAATTAATGCCGATAAAAACACTATTACTATCAGCTTTAAAACAAGTCTGAAGTTGTCTTTTACTTCTGCTATGAAAATATTCAATACTTTATTGGGCAGCTTGTCCATACTGTCTTGAACATTGCCGGATACGAGCTCCTTCATTAATTGTCCTGCCGAATAATACGGAAAAAGCTCCTTTGCTTCATCGGACATGCTTTCTTCAAGTTTTTTCTGCAGGTTTCTTATTTCACCGCTTTCCAGCTGCGTACTGACAATATCTTCCATTATCGAGGCATCCTCGGCTTTTGATACGCTTGGGAATGCAAAAACCAGCAGGAAAAATCCGATGCATATTATATACATGACTGTTTTTATATCAGAAAACCAGTAATTCTTCATTTCCGATACTCCTCAGGCGATAATGCTACAGCAACCCGATAATAATGTTCATCACGGATGTAATAACCGGCATTGCAGTTATTATTATCAGAATCTTGCCTGCAAGTTCAATTTTGGTTGCAATTGCATTCTGTGAAGCGTCTCTGCAACTTTCTGCCGCAAACTCGGTGATATACGCCATTCCGATTATTTTAAACAGCGTTGAAATATAAACACCACTGATATCGGCCCTGTCTACGTAAATTCCTATCAAATCCAAAACAGTCCTGATTCTTGAGGCAAGAAAAACCATTACCATCGCGCCAAAAACAAGGGATATCTGGAGTCCCATTTCAGGCCGGTGGTTTTTTAATATTAATATTAAAATGGCCGATGTGATTCCAAGTACTCCTATTCTGATTAACTCCATTGCCGATTACTCCCGATATACTAAAAATTAAAAAGCGCCTTTACAGTATTAAAAAGATTTGCAATTTCCTTTACTACCATCAGAAGTACAACCACTAGCCCTGCGAGGGTTGTCATCATTGCCTGCTCATCCCTTCCCGATTTTGTAAGAAGAGAATTTAGCACTGCTACCAGTATTCCGACTGCCGCTATTTTGAAAATCAAATCTATATCCATATTCATCCCCTCATATCAATACAAGTACAATTGCAAGCCCACCGAGTATGCCTAAATTTTTATAAAGCTTTTCCTTGCGTGTTCTGTCCTCTTCTGCTTTTTTCTCCTGCAGGGAGAATTTTCCATGCATCATTTTAATAAATGAACTTTGGCTCGCCCTGTCTGTTTTTCCCAAAACATCCCCTATTTGCGAAAGCAGCGCCCATTCTTCATGTTCTATGGGCCAGTAGTTCTTAAATTCATCAATACATTTTTGCCACGCCAAATCAATTCCTTTTTCTTCGTCTTTGCTTATCTCATATACACGCCTTGAGAATTTTGATAATGGCGTATCCCTGTTCTGGGAAAATTGCAGCAAGGCTTGTCCCAATGGGCGGCCCATATAATGGATTTCATTTTCCAGATCCATCAAGAATGATTGTATCTCCCTGATGTACTCTATCCTCTCGGTGAGCCTTCGGGAATATGTAAAGCCTACCATCGTTGAGCTCCCTAAAATTAAGAGGCTGCCTACGATCTTTGCAATCCACACTAAGGACATTTCCTTCACCATCCATAACTTTTATCTGATACTGGAAGCCATTATTTACAGATATGGCAATAAAGCGTTCAAAACAATGCTCATTGAATAATTCACTGAAACCGCGCCTTTCCTTCAGGCCGTCTACATCGTAACCATGGGCGGTGGCTATCAGGCGAATTCCTGCATTCATCACCTGGAGGACTGTTGAAACATCATCGGGATTGCCTAATTCATCCAGCGCAATGACACCCGGGCTCATGCTCCTGAGAAGCATTTCCATTCCCTCTTTCTTGCTTATCCCATTAATAACGTCTGTACGGCAGCCTAAATCATTTTGCGGAATTCCTCTGAAACATGCGGCTATTTCACCTCGTTCGTCAATTACACCAACTTTCAGCCCGTTAAAAATACCTTCAATTCCGTTGCTTACAGTACGTATGATATCCCGAAGAAGAGTTGTTTTGCCCATCCCGGGCGGTGAAATAATTAAAGTGTTATAAACGTCTTCGCTGCTTTTGAATATGCTTTTGACAATCCTGTCCCCGAAACCTATAACTTCCCGCGCAATGCGGACATTCAGCGAGGATATGTCCCGGATATTTATAATCCTGCCGTTCTCCACAACAGGGGTACCAACCAGTCCAATGCGATGCCCTCCCCTTATTGTAATGAAGCCTTTGTTTATGTCGTCCTGGTATGCGTAATAAGAATTCTCACATATTTTAAAAACCATATCAGAAAGCTCGTCCATTGTAACAGTAAAGCCGTTATTTGCGTTAGTGAATACAAGACCGTCCTCCCCCAGAATCAAATCCTTTCCGAAGCAGGACAGCATTACGGGTTTTCCTGCGCGAAGCCGTATCTCTTCAATTTCCTGAAGAATGGACTTGTCCAGATTTAAAACAGCTAATTTCACTTTTCCCGGCAGAAACGGAATAACATCGGTAATAATGCGGTTTATTGCTGAGTTTTTCAAATGCATGGCGTACCTCCTTGATTCTTCTGTAGTATGCGCTCAAAACAAGGCTGTCCGTTTTGATTAAATTCTATGCATATGGGTTTTCAAATATTACTCGGGTTTACGAATTTATGGCAATAAAAAAAAACCACCCCAGATATGTCTGAGATGGTTCATGCTCAGGATTTTCAGAATTAAACTCTTTCCATGTATTCCCCTGTACGGGTATCAATTCTGATAATATCGCCCTGATTTACAAACAGGGGCACTTTAATTTGCGCTCCGGTCTCTACTGTTGCAGGTTTGGTTGCACCTGTAGCAGTATCTCCCTTGAAACCGGGCTCGGTATGTGTTACCTCAAGCTCAACAAATATAGGTGGTTCTACACCAATAACCTGTTCCTTGAAAAACAATACTTTACATGTTGTATTTTCTTTTACAAACTTCAGCGCATCACCAATACTGTCTGCATTCAACGGCATTTGCTCGAAAGTTTGCTCATCCATGAAATAATACAAATCCCCGTCATTATATAGATACTGCATATCTCTTCTGACGATTTGCGCACGCTCAAATTTGTCGGTAGGACTGAATGAGCGTTCAATTGTAGCACCTGTTATAACATTTTTCAGCTTTGTGCGTACAAATGCGGCGCCCTTACCTGGTTTAACATGCTGAAACTCAATTACCTGAAAAACCTGATCTTCCATTTCAAATGTAACGCCGTTTTTAAATTCTCCTGCACTTATCATTACTTATCATCCTCTCAATTCTTAAATAAACACCATAAAATATGGGTCGATTAATACAAAAAGGAAATTCATCATTTTTTCTAACCAATTGATATAATAAATGAAAACAGAGCCTTTGGCAAGGACTTATTCCTTTTTCTTATAATTAAAAGCTCTCCCTGAATTATAACACAATTAAATCCTTTTTGGATTTTGTAAGGATCTTAAGCCCCTTGTCGGTCATTAAAACAGTATCTTCTATGCGGACTCCGCCAACACCTTCAACATAGATTCCCGGTTCTATTGTAAACACCATACCGCTTTTTAATATATCATCACCCCTCGGCGATACCGAGGGCTTTTCATGGATCTCCACACCCACGCCGTGGCCCAGGCCATGACCGAAACACCTTTCATAGCCTGCATTGTATATAATGCTCCTTGCAACATTATCCAGCTCCCTTCCGGTCATACCGGCTGCGGCATTTTTTATTGCTTCGAGCTGGGCTTTAAGCACAATATTGTATATATTCAAGAGTTCTTCAGATGGTTTGCCGATAAAAACCGTTCTGGTAATATCCGAGCAATATCCTTCGTAAATGGCGCCAAAATCCAAAACAACGGCATCTCCGTTCTTAAGTTCGCGCGTGCCGGCAACTCCGTGGGGCAGCGCAGAACGCGGGCCAGACGCTACTATTGTTTCAAACGATGTTCCCTGTGCACCCAGCTTTTTCATTTTATATTCCATCTCGCCTGCTATGTCTATTTCTTTTGCGCCTGGTTTCATAAAGGGAAGTATATACTCAAAAACTTCGTCTGCAATATCGACAGCCTTTTGGATTTTTGCAATTTCACCTTCATCCTTTATCATGCGCACATCGTTCAGTTTCTTTTGCATATCCCGGAAGGCTTTAACCCCCGCCAAACTGTCCTGCATGCTTTTATACCCCGAAAATGTAACATCATCGCCCTCTATTCCAAGCTCACGAATGTTTTCATCCATGCATAAAGCGTTCAGGGTATCGTTTGCACTTTTTTCATATTCAATAACCTCTATATTCGGGAATACCTGCTCCCTGGCCTGAACAGTATAGCGGAAGTCCACTATGAGATATGCTTTTTCCCTGGTTACAAGACATTTTGACGTACTGCCTGTAAAATTGGTGAAATAAAAAGTGTTTTGCCTGCTTGTAATTAAGAAGCCGTCAAGCCCCTCTTCTTCCATTATTTTTCTTACATAATTCAATCTTTGAGCCATAATTTATTAACCCCTTTTCAACAAATGCAGCGCTGCAATATAGCTGTTAAATCCAAAACCGGTGATTTGCCCCATGCACACCGGCGCAATTACCGATTTTGTGCGAAATTCTTCCCTGGTGTGTATGTTAGACATATGAACCTCTATGGTTTTAATGCCCGTTCCTTTGATTGCATCACGGATTGCATAACTGTAATGGGTAAAAGCGCCGGCATTAATAATAATGCCATCTATTTTTTCATCCATAGCCTTATGGATTACATCAATAATTTCACCCTCGTGATTTGATTGGAAAAATTCCACTTCGACATTTAATTCCTCAGCTTCCCTTGCAATATATTTTTCCAGATCCTGGAGGGTCTCGGTCCCATATATCGCTGGTTCCCTTTTTCCCAACAAATTCATATTTGGCCCGTTTATAACCATGACTTTCATCTTTATCCCTCCGTTCAGATATAAGATTTTTATCAAATGCCTATGCGGGATTTTGCCTGCTTAAACCTGTCTGTTTCCCGCTCTAAGATGCAGAGGTCATGAGGCATTCTGAAAAATTAACTATGACAAATTATATATGTATATTATATTATTCTAAAAATGTTATCAACAATATTCTGAAAGCCAAAAGAAAGTAAGGCAGAAGTATTGGAAACATTTTGACAAACCCGGTCTCAATGAGACCGGGCAGTTATTTCAGAAATCAGGAGTTCTTTTTTAAGTATTCGTCAATCGCGGCTGCGGCCTTCTTACCGGCACCCATTGCCAGGATAACCGTTGCTGCTCCCGTAACGGCATCGCCTCCCGCATAAACACCTGGGATACTGGTAGCACCTGTTTCTTCATCCGCAATAATACCACCCCATCTTTGGGTATCAAGCCCTGGAGTTGTGGCTTTTATCAGCGGGTTCGGGCTTTGTCCTATTGCTATTATCACAGTCTGGACATTTATAACATGTTCCGAACCTTCCTTCGGTACTGGCCTTCTTCTGCCTGAAGCATCAGGTTCGCCAAGCTCCATTTCAACACATTCCATACCCTTTACCCAGCCGTCATCGGTTCCGATTATCCTTACTGGATTTGTCAGCATTTTGAAAATAATCCCTTCTTCTTTCGCATGGTGAACCTCTTCCAGTCTGGCGGGCATTTCGGCTTCGGATCGCCTGTAAACTATATACACGTTTTCAGCTCCAAGCCTTTTAGCGCTTCTTGCGGCATCCATCGCAACATTTCCGCCGCCGACAACAGCGACATTTTTGCCCACCTTGACAGGGGTATCAACCTCGGGATATAAATATGCCTTCATTAAGTTAATACGGGTCAGAAACTCATTCGCCGAGTACACACCGTTAAGGTTTTCACCCGGTATTCCCATAAAGTTTGGAAGACCTGCCCCGCTGCCGATAAATATGGCTTCGTATCCTTCTTCTTTAAGTTCATCAATGGTAATAGACTTGCCTACAACCATGTTGGTTTTAATTTCAACACCCAGTTTTCTTACGGTATCAATTTCCCTTTGCACCAGGTCCTTCGGAAGCCTGAACTCGGGTATTCCATACATCAGAACTCCGCCGGGAGTATGGAAGGCTTCAAAAATAGTAACAGAATATCCCATTTTCGCAAGGTCTGCGGCACAGGTAAGCCCTGCAGGGCCTGAACCTATAACTGCAACCTTTTTATTTTTATTCTGAACGTCAGGCTTTTCAGGGTTATGCCGTGCCATATACCAGTCGGCGGCAAACCTTTCAAGTCGCCCTATTGCAACCGGCTCTCCCTTCTTGCCTCTTACACACAACCTCTCGCATTGGGTTTCCTGCGGGCAAACCCTTCCGCATATGGCAGGAAGGTTATTTGTCTCCTTTATTTTCAGGTAAGCTTCTTCAAATTTCCCTTCGGCTATTAACGATATAAATTCAGGTATCTTTACATTCACAGGGCATCCCGAAACACATGGCCTGTGCTTGCATGAAAGGCATCTTTTCGCTTCTTCAATGGCCATTTCTTCTGTATATCCCTTTGCCACTTCCTCAAAATTCTTGTTTCTTACATTAGGATCCTGTTCGGGCATCTCTACTTTTTTCAATGACATATTAGGCATTTCCTGTTCCCCCCAGTCTGCACACATGTGCTTCTAAACTTTGTCTTTCTTCTGTTTTATACATTGCCTGCCTTCTTATTGCTTCATCAAAATCCACGAGGTGACCGTCAAAATCAGGTCCGTCAACACAGGCAAATTTCGTTTCACCACCTACGGTTACACGGCAACCGCCACACATTCCCGTTCCATCCACCATAACCGGATTCATGCTTACAATGGTTTTTATGCCATGCGGTCTTGTCAGGTTTGATACGGCTTTCATCATAACCAGAGGTCCAATGGCAATTACCAGGTCATATTTTGCCCCTTCTTCTATAAGCTTTTTTAAGACATCGGTAACAAATCCCCTGTTGCCGTTAGATCCGTCATCTGTTGTAATAAAAAGCCTGTCGCTTACCGCTTTCATTTCTTCTTCAAGAATAATCAAATCCTTGTTTCTGAAACCCGTTATGGCATCTATTTTTACTCCCATTGAATGCAGCTTCTTTGCCTGTGGATAGGCTATGGCTGTACCAAGCCCGCCACCAATAATGGCTGCACTCTTTACATTTTCAAAATGGGAAGGTGCACCCAACGGTCCGACAAAATCAAGAATATAGTCCCCTTCATCAAGTGTTCCAAGAAGCTTTGTAGTTTTACCCACCTCCTGGAATATGATTGTAACCGTTCCTTTGTTCCTGTCATAATCAGCTATTGTTAACGGGATTCTTTCCCCGCCTTCCCTTACTCTCAATATTATAAACTGTCCTGGCTCGGCTTTTTTGGCAACAACCGGTGCGTCTATAACCATCAGCTTTACATCCGGGTTTAATACTTTTTTTTCCAATATTTTAAACATCATTAATCCTCCCATGATAAAAAATATACAAAAAACCTATTTATTTACATCGACAGGCGAAATTCCACCACAGAAAATACAATGCAGCATAAATATCATAGAATTATAATAATCTATATGAATTTATCATGCAACTGACAAACCGCCACTGTTTTATTCAACTTTGGGCTGATAAAATATATAACCTGTACAATCGGATTTAAACAGCATTGGCTAATAAGCAACTGAACTTTTCACATTTTCATAAATCTGTTTCAGAATTACCGCATCTTCAGCCATTCTGTCCCGTGATTCGCATATAATCACCGGTTCTGTTTTTCTTTTTATCAGTACATGTGCCAGATTCTCAAATTCAGGGCCATATTCTGTATCCTGCATCGTATGGTGTTTTTTTTCACCTGCATCGGTGAACTCAATCCTGCTGAAATGAATGTGTAATTTCCTTGCTCTTTCAGCCCCAAGAGCATTCTCTATCTTTTCAAAAATGGCATTGAAATCATCCACATCCTTAACCGCACCAAGAGTTCTGGCATAGACATGGCCAAAATCAACACATGGTATCATTCGCTCGTCAAGCATGCACATTGTAATAACTTCGTCAACAGAACCAAGGTTATTGATTTTGCCCAATACCTCAGGACACAAGGTTATATCTGAAAAGCCCGATTCATCTGCTGTTTTTATTGCTTCTGCCAATACGGGAAGGGCAAGCATCATTGCCTTCTCCCTTGACAGCTTCCCCACCGAACCCGGATGTATTACTATCCGGTCCGCACCCATCCATTTTGCTACCTGGCATGTGTTTATAATGTATTGAACCGAATTTTTTCTCTTTTCTTCTTCACTGCTTGACAGGTTTATATAATACGGAGCGTGTATGCTCAGCCTTACTCCGGCCTTTTTGGCTTCTATGCCAATTTTCACGGCGGTTTCCTGTTTTATGTTCGTACCCTTGTTGCACTGGTACTCATATGCATTAAGATCCATATTTTTAAGCCATTCGGGCATCTGGTACGAATGCTTGTTTCCGTCTTCGTAGAATTTCTCAGAATTTCCTGAAGGTCCGAACCAAATCATGTTATTTCTCCAATCATTTTATCCTTACTCCAAAAATTCTCCTTGCATAGGAACCTACAACTGCCATGTCGTTGAAAACGGCGGGTGACCCTTCTACATTCGCTTGGACCGAAACTGTATCCAGGGTTTCACCTGTTTTGGGATCAATTAAGTACATCCTTCCGCCCGAATCACAGAAAATCATGTAGCTTGTCCCGTCATCCGACCGGAATACTACCGGGGATGACCATCCATAGCTGCCCAGCACTTTTGCCCAGACCTCTTCACCCGTATTTTTATCAAGGGCTACCAGTCTTCCTCCCCATTCGGTTCCGGTTTTGGAAATGTTAAAAATAACCAGGTTCGAAATATCCCCGGTACCGACAACCGGTGCTGAAAACACACCACCGTTAATTACGTTATCCTTATAGCATTTATATGATCTGGACCACACTTGTTCACCGGTTAATGCATTTATTTTACGGACGGTAGAGTCGCCTGTACTCCCCTGGAGATCCACCTGGTTCCCGACATACAGAAAAACTCCGTCAGAAGTTTCTTCAATCACAGGAGTTGCATCGGTATCATCGCCGAGGTTAAAAGCCCATTTGGGTTTAAGTGTATTTATATCCAGGCATTGGAGCATTCCGCCGTTATCGGCAAAATAAATCAAGTCCCGGTAAACAACCGGCGAGTTCTCAATGCCATATTTGCTTCTGTATATATTGGTATACCGGTATTTTATCACTTCCGGATTTATTGATAATTTTCCATTTTCAATATCAAAATTCGTATTAAGCTTAATTTTATATAAAAGCCCGTTTTCACCGCCCTGGATAAATGTATCTGTTTCTGCATGAACAAGGCCTGTTGAATCAAAAGCTCCCCATTGTCTTGGAACAGTCTTATCAATTCCGGGTATTGAGAATATCTCACTGTTGTCTATCAGGCTGAAAATCCTGTACTTCCAGGTACCTGTCTTACCACTTTTAAGTGAGTTGACGCCCATACCGGTATAAAGAATCGGATAACCGCGGGGGTCTACAAGCGGCGTGCCTTTGATCGGAAAACCAATATCAATCGAAGGCCTTGTGGGTTTTCCGGTTTCAAGATCAAGAAAATATATAACTCCGCCTAGTGTTGCATAAATAACCTCAACAAAATCCCTGTCTTTATATTCCGGGTACAAATTCATTATTTTACGCACATTTTCAGGCCAACGCACCAATAAAGGCTGCCCTGTCCAGCCAACACCCGGCCATTGAGGGTCCAACAACGGAATTTCATCAGAGGTCCAGACAATTTCAAGCTTTTTTTCCACCACTTTCCGGGTTCCATATGCAGCACTGTTCCTGTAATTATTTCCACGGAAAGTTGTAATGCCCTCCAATGCACTATAGGTTTCGGGGGCTCCAAATACTATTTTATCCGGACTCTGATAATTAGTTACAGCAGTTGTATCTGAAAAAATCTGATATTTTATTTTATCCCCGCTGGTATTTCCTGCCTGACCGCTTACAGGAGAAGGAGTGGGCGCAGGAGTAGGAGTGGGTGTTGGAGTAGGTGTTGGTTCGGGAGTGGGAGTAGGTGTTGATGTTGGTACCGGTGTAGGTGTGGACTTTGAAGTCGGTGCAGCAGTCGGCGTATTATTGGGTTCTGAACCTAAATTAATATTATATTGCCTGTATACGATGATTAAGATAACCAATAATATTACCGGCATTATCAGCATAAATATTTTTCCTCTTCTGCTATTCATTACAAATGTCCTCCATATAAGATTTTTTCTCAGTTACTCTTCAACTTACTTGAGGTAACCACATAATCATATATTTTTTTTGATAATTGTGCAATAACATTACCTGCAACAGATTGATCTATATTCTCGCTCATTATTGCAAGAGCATATGGTTCCTCGGCAAAAACAATACCGACATCATTGTAAACACCGGTATAATTTCCGATCTTATGTGCTACTTTTACGTCTTCCGGAAGCAGTTTGTTGATTCTGTCGTTCCACAAGGTGTTCTGCAGATCTTCTATCAAAATGCCTGCAATTTCGGGTTCCTGCTGGTAAAAACGGTAAAGCTCCCTTGCATACACAGCCAAATCATACGGACATGAACGGTGATCCCTTCCATAATATATTGTTCCGCCAATATCCAGCATATACTGCCTTATATTATCAATTCCAAGAAGACGAATAATCATATTAATGCCGCAATTATCACTATACACAATAGAGAGTCTTGCCGTTTCCCGGACAGTGTATTCGGTACCATAAGGAGATTTTTGAATAATACCCGATCCAGGTTCAAAATCTTCTTCAAGATAAACAAGTTTATCATTAAAATCAATTTCACCGGCGGCTATTTTCCGGTATAACATAAGATTCATCGGCAGCTTGGTGGTACTCGCTGCTATATATCTTTCCTTATCGTTAATGCCAAATTCTTCACCGGTAACAAGGTTAATAAAATACAAACCGTATCTTCCCTTTTGCTGGGAGATATAATCCTCAAGGCTTTCTTTCAGTTCTTCTATTGTCTTAGGAACTGATTCGGGTGCAGTGGTTGGCTGTATCGTCGGAACAGAAGTTGGAGCCGGTGCAGGCGTTGGCGTGTGTGTTAAGCTTGGCTCAGGTGTTGGTGTGCTAGCGGGCGTAGGAGAAAGTGTAGGCTGTTGTGTTACCGTTGCAGTCGGAGACACCGTCAAAATTGGCAAATCGCCGTCTGAGTTGCCGGCTTTATCCGATAATTTCAAGCTTCTCAGTTTATAACCGACGCAGACAAGCAGTAAAGCCAGGATCAATACCATAAGAATATTTATGCCTTTTCTTTTATTATTAACTTCTTTTATCATGTGTAAAACCAACCTTTCTAATCAGCCTGAATTAACTCAGCTTCAGCTTTAATAAACCTGCCTGCTGTCAACAGGCAATAAAAGCAATACAAATAATATAACATAAAATACATTAAAATTCATTG
>DATCKN010000136.1:0-20474 GCA_036562185.1 Thermoclostridium sp. | reverse complement strand
GTGTAGTGATGCCCGGCCAACCAGCCTAACATGCCATGTACTCATTGTCAACAGCTTTCGCGGCATAAACGCTTAGACTATTGTTTGATTAGCTACTGCTTTGATGACCGAGGTATTTTACACACAAATTTGGACTTGACTGCTTTTGTTGGCTAAATGGAATATCTAAGCATTTAGGTTATCTTAGCATTTAGCTTATTTTTCATTTACCAGTTATTATATTCGTATCATGCTTATTATTAGAAGCTAACTATTCGGTTTCACCTTGATTTTCCGTGGATATATCCGGGCTTTCCGGTATTATACTCGGATTATCCGGAATTACAATTTGGTTTTCGGGGGATATATCCTGAGTTTCCGGTGACAGTTCAGGAACTGTTGTAGAATCGGCATCCGGTGCTGAATTTTCCGGCATAGAAGTTTCGGCATCCTGAGGCTCATGATGCGGTGCTTCAGTTGTTGGCAATGGTGTTTCAGAAACAGGAGGATTTTCAAGGCGTGCATGTATAATCAATCTATGGGTTGCAATATAGATTGGGGTGCAGGTAATAAGCGTTAAAATATAATCATCCTTGCCTCCCTTTATGACAGATACATCATCAGGCTTCACAACCAGTTTCTCATAGACCGTATAGATGTAATCCTTATCTTTTGTTTTGATCGTAATCTCATCCCCAACATCCAATTCATCAAGTCTATTGAAATATGCACCAAAGGTATAGCTTCTGTGACCGGCAAGAGCACAGTTTCCGGCTTCACCCAAAGGTGCGGTTCCAGGAATATGTCCAATGGCAGTACGTAAGTTTTCTTTTTGAATACCTTCAACGATAGGGTATTTGATTTTTATTTTATCTATGATGATGACACCAAGTACCTTCTGCTTTACAGAAGTAGCGGACGACTTAGGTGTTGATTTTGGGGATGGAGCCAAATCTGGTGAATCGCCGTTTGATTCACCGGAAGCTTCCTGTGATTCATGCTGTTGAACAGTCTGCGGATCATTTGCGGCTAATTCTTCATCATTCTGATATCTCATGCCTGCATAAGATATATGTTCATCTCTGTAGGATTCTTCAAGGCTCAGAAATGCTGATTCGGCATCATCACCTGTTGCCTGCAAATAAATATCCTCAGAACTGCTATGCAGCCATTCTGACAAGAGCCTGTTTTCCTGATAGCGGGTATAAATGGCTCCCACAGCGGGATAGAGCATTATCAACACACCTAATACCATAAGTACATTGGCAAGCTTCTTCATACTTCCCTCACGAAGGCAAGCAGGGGTATATATAAACCCCTGCTGCAAACCACAAGTTATCCAATTTTATGTTAAATTCTTATGACTTTTTATATTTTTTCTTTATAAAAGCACCAACTGCAGTGATTATCGAACCAATGCCATAGAATGCACCTGCAGGAACTCCACCTGTCTTTGGCAGAGTTGCCGGAGTTTCGGAAGCATCCAGAATAGCCGATGCTTCTTCAGGGGGAGTTTCAGTAGGAACAGGTGTCGGCGTAACATCCGGAGTTGGTACCGGTTCAGGCGTAGGTTCAGGTGTGGGTTCAGCTGTATCAGGCTTAATTTCTTCAAATATGATCGTTACCTTTTTATTGCCGTCCATATACAGCTGATTATATTCGTTCAGTGTGTCACCCTGCACTCCAACAAATTTCCAGCCCTCTTTCGGTTGGATTTTAAATACAACATAAGTTCCTTTATCAAATACTGTTTCTCCTTCATGAGGCCATACCGTTCCCTCACCAACCACCTCAACAGTCAAGGTTACTTTTGTACGTGATGAAGAACCTGATGACGGTCTTGATGGTGACGGCGATGGCGTAGGTGTTGGAGTGGGTTCCGGTGTGGGTGTTGGCTCAGGTGTCGGAGTAGGTGTGGGTGTTGGTGTTGGCGTAGGAGTGGGTTCCGGTGTAGATATTTCTTTAAATTTTGCCTTAACCCTTTTATTTCCATTCATGGTGATCTGGGTATTGGCATTAGTGCTGGTCACATCTCCAGACCATTCTACGAATTCCCAGCCATCTGCAGCTTCGGCAGAAAGTTCTACCACTGTTCCCTCTTCGTGGAGCGACTCACCTTCTGCCGGATATGTTGCACCTTCTCCTTCTATTTCTATTGTCAGGGTGTAATAAGTCTTTGGTATCTGGCTAAAGACAGCTGTTATGGTTTTGTCTGAATCCATGGTGATGGATGTGATTTCTTTGTCTGGTTCCGTACTGTCTCCTATAAGCCAGCCGTCAAACTGCCAGCCCTCCGCAGGTTCAGCCGAGAGCTGCACCTCTGTTCCTTCTTCATAGCTTGATTCGCCTTCTTCCGGATCAGTTGTTCCTTCTCCTACTATTTCTACTGTGAGGGTGTAATAAGTCTTTGGTATCAGGCTAAAGACAGCTGTTATTGTTTTGTCTGAATCCATGGTGATGGATGTGATCTCTTTATTTGGTACCGTGCTGTCTCCTATAAGCCAGCCTTCAAACTGCCAGCCCTCCGCAGGTGTTGCAGAAAGATTTACCTTTGTTCCGTCATTGTAAGTGTGGGTGCCAACATCAGGCGATACTGTTCCTAGTCCTACTTTATTTACAACAAGTGTATATTTGGAAGGTTTAAATACTGCTTTAAAAGCTTTATTTGAATCCATTGTCACTTTTATATTAGAATTGGTTGAATAAAGGGTCTGGAAGTCCGGGCCAGTGTACCAGCCTTTAAACTTCCAATCTTTTGCAGGTGTCGCTTCAAGTGTCACCTTATCTCTATAATAATAGGTGTGTGTACCTTCTTTAGGCCTTACAGTTCCATTTCCTTCCTTGCTTATTTCAAGTCTGACCGTATTGGAGAAAATTGCCCTTACTGTAATGTCACTGTCCATTTTAACCGTGTAATAATCGGAAACCTTTTCCGGAACTGTATAGTTTGGATCCCAACCTGCAAAATAATATCCCAATATACTAATAGGTTCAGGCCAAAGCTTAACTACTGTTCCTGCATTGTATTTTCCCGTTAATAAATTGGGGCCAGGTTTTTTTTCGACATCTCCCCACCCAGAGATCAAAATTGTCAATTTGTATTGCTTTCCTAAAAGCTGTACATCATTGTCTATGAGTGCTTTTTCTGTTACCGCATTTTCTGTGTCTGTATTCACAGTGTCCACATTTTCCGTATCCTTATTTTCTGCATCTGCATTTTCTTTGCTTTCACTGTCTGTATTTTTTGCGTTTGAATCCTCCGTATCTGTATTTTCTGTGTCTGCATTTTCCGTACCTGCATTTTCCACCTCTGGATTCTCTGTGTTCGAATCTTCTGTTTCTGCAATCTCTGTTTCTGTTGTGACTGCACTTTCTGTAGCTGCATTTTCAATGTCTGCAAGTGCATCAATGCTTAACACTGTTGTAAATAGGAACACTAGCGCAAGAAAGATAGCTAACGTTCTTTTCCACATACACTTTCCTCCCGGATGAAAATATAGACTTGACCGTTAGCCCCCCGATTAAAAGAAAAACTGAGCATTTATCTTACCTGCATCCTTTATATGCTGATAAAGAGAGAGGTAACTTTTAAATAGTATTAAGCAGGGGCATAAATTATGTTAGAAATTTACCTGAATTTTTGCGCCTGCTCTTGTCTTTCTGAATCTCTATAAAATGCTATTATTGGCATAGTATTGTCCATTTTTTATCTGTTAATTCCAGATGTTTCATAAAGTTTTATAAGACTTGAAAAGATGCAATTGTCATCATATTTAATTGATTCGCAATCACAAGAAGGGCATAAAAAAAGAAATGGCCCAGCCATTTCTCTCAAATATGATTAATATCCAATGATTGCTAAAAGCTTGCTATATGGTTTTTTACTCTACGCCTGGCAGAGAGTCATCCCTGCGCAAAATGAAGTCTTACATTTGTCTCATCGATCAAATCTGCTTAAGAATGCCTTTGTACGTTCATTCTGGGGGTTATTGATTACTTCCTCTGGTTTTCCTTCTTCAACAATTACGCCTCCGTCCATAAAGATTACATGGTCGGCCGCATCCCTGGCAAAAGCCATCTCATGGGTAACAATAACCATTGTCATATGTTCTGCAGCAAGGCTTTTAATGACCTTTAAAACTTCTCCCGTCAATTCCGGATCAAGGGCAGATGTGGGCTCGTCAAAAAACAGTATTTCTGGCCTTAACGCCAAAGCCCTTGCTATGGATACCCGCTGCTGCTGCCCTCCTGACAGCTGGCACGGATATGCGTCCTCCTTGTCTTTCAAGCCCATTTTGTCCAAAAGCTCACGACCAATTTCAAGAGCCTCCTGTTTAGGCATTTTCTTGACAGTAATAAGTGCGTCTGTAACATTTTTCAGTGCAGTAAAATGTGGGAACAGGTTAAAGTTCTGAAAAACCAGGCCAAAATAGCTTTGAATTCTTTTAAGATCCTTCGGTGGAGCATATACTGCTTTTCCTTCTTCATTAGTTTTTACCGCATGCTCACCCAAATATATAATTTCTCCCGAATCTATGGTTTCCAGCATGGTGGCACACCTAAGCAAAGTTGATTTGCCCGAACCTGACGGTCCTATTATGGCTACAACCTGCCCACGGTTTACCTCCATGGAAAAATCCTTTAAAACTTCGTTGTCGTTACTAAAGCTCTTTTTGACATTTTTTATTTTAAGTACTTCCATACTTACTCACCAACTTATACCTTGTAGTAGCTTAACTTTTTCTCGATATATTCCATAACAAAGGCCACAATATAGTTAAATACATAGTAAAAAATACCGGCCACAATAAAAGGTATCATCGAAGCCTGGGCTGACGCGATCTCCTGGGCCGCTGTAAACATTTCTGCAACCGAAATAACAAAGGCCAAAGATGTGTCCTTTATAAGAGTGATTATCTCATTGGTAACTGCCGGAAGAATCCTTTTGATTACCTGAGGTAATATTATTCTCATAAATGTTTGAGTTTTGTTGTATCCCAAAAGCTTTGCCGCCTCATACTGACCAACAGGTATGGATTCAATACCTCCCCTGTATATTTCAGCAAAATATGCGGCATAGTTTATGACAAAGCCAATGATAACCGCCAGGAATCGGTAATATCTGGGCAAAGGAATCCCAAATAAAAAGTATGGCCCGAAATATACCACCATGAGCTGAAGCATCAATGGTGTTCCGCGCATAATGGAAATATAAAGTTTCATCACATTTCTTAGTATAATATTTTTCGACATTCGGCCAAATGCCACTAAAAGTCCCAGGGGAAGAGAAAAAAGCAAGGTCAATGTATATATCTCAATTGACACCAGCATTCCTCCGCCCAATCTCTGTATAAGCATCGGCAAGCTCAAAAATGCTCCCTCCGTCCCTTAAAGTATCCTGCCTGCCTTATTTGCATACCGCATTAATAAGACAAAAGGCAAATTTATCTGACAATTTAATTATTATAGAGCATATTGCTGAAAAAAAATAGTCAGTAAAAAAGGGCTGTATGATGTTCAGAAGCCCTTTCCTCAATTACCTCAATTATTTTTAAAAGTCATTTTCAGTTACTGAAAATACGTTATATTGCCCGACTGTATAAAATATACAGTCGAGCATGGAATTTATTTTCCTAAGGTTGTTACATCCTTGCCGAACCACTTTTCTGACACCTTTGCCAATGTGCCGTCGGCAGCCATTTCGTCCAATACCTTCTGAATTTTGTCTCTAAGCTCGGTATTGCCAAGGAGGAAACCAACGCCATATTCTTCGGCAGCCAATTTTTCCTCAAGGATTTCAAATTTTTCGCCGCGCTTTTCATTCTGATATCTTGCCACTACTTCATCCAGGGCAACCGCATCCACTGCACCTGATTCTAGATCCATTATTGCATTGTTGTAGTGAGCAGCTTTTATGTAATCAGCAAAGCTTTCCACCAACTCTGGTTTATCCTTTAATGCGGTTTCAGCGCTGGAATCCAGCTGAACTGCCACTACTTTTCCTGCCAGATCAGCTATGCTCTTTATTCCGGAATCCTTCCTTACCATGAATACCTGATAGTTCTCCATATAAGGCTCTGTCCAGGTATACTTATCTTCACGTCCGTTTATAGTAAAACCATTCCATACGCAATCTATATTTTTTGAAGCCAGTTCCATATCTTTCGCACTCCATGCGATGGGCTGAAGAACAAGCTTTAGTCCCAGACGCTCAGCCACTATTGCTGCAAGCTCAAGGTCAAAACCGGTGAATTTGCCGTTGTCGTCTACAAAACCCATGGGCGGGAAATTCTGGTCAAAGCCCACAATAAGGGTTCCATCTTTGACAGTACCTGAAACTTTAGCTTTATTGCATCCTGTAAAGCCAATTAAAAGAGATATTGTAATCAGTACAACCAATAGTTTTTTAAGCATAATATTCCTCCAACGTATCTTTAGCCAAATCATTTTTGCTTTATAATATTAACACTTTATTGTGTTAAAGTAAATAGGCAAAAAATAAATTACTTATAAAATTTTTAATGGTAATTAGTTTTGAGATATTAAACTATTGGAGATTATTTGGAAAAATGAACGCATTAAAATAGAAGCAAACATGCCTGGCAAAAATAAAAACAAGCATATTGGCAGCCAGTTATAAATATGAATTGCTAAAATACATATCTATATAACTAACCTGAAAGTCAGAAAAACAGCAGCTGACAGCAAAACTACCCCAAAAACTCTGTAAAATATTAGAGATGTACTGCTCGGTTCAGTATCATTCTGAAAACGCCACCAGTTTGACAAATACCATGATGTTTTGGGTGATATAATACCAATAAGGCCTAAGACGGCAAATACAATTATGAAAAGCAGCATGGCAACCTTCCTTTCATATTTTTTCAAAGCATTGAAGCAAGCAATAAATACAATATTATTTTACAATTTATACATGTTTTTATGTATAAAAAGAAGGGCTTTAAAAGCCCTCCGATTTTAATCTTTAATATTTAATCTATGTCAGTTTCATGATAACTACAGTTCCTTCTGCATATTAATTTTAATACTTTTTGCTGCTTAACGCCCTTAATGAATTAATTATAGCCAGGGTACTAACACCTACGTCGGCAAATACAGCCTCCCACATATTGGATAGTCCTGCTGCACTCAATAATAAGACCAGTACTTTTACAGAAATAGCGAATACTATATTCTGATATGCTATTTTAAGGGTTTTCCTGGATATTTTCATGGCGGTTGCAACTTTTGAAGGTTCATCAGTCATAACTACAATGTCAGCCGCCTCAATAGCAGCATCGGAACCTAATCCTCCCATTGCTATGCCAATATCTGCACGGGCAAGAACAGGAGCATCGTTTATACCGTCGCCCACAAAGGCCAGTTTGCCTTTAGACGACTTATCAAGCATCAGTTTCTCTACCTTTTCAACTTTCTGATTGGGTAAAAGGCCCCAATACACCTTATCCATGCCAAGCTCA
This sequence comes from Thermoclostridium sp., assembly GCA_036562185.1. Taxonomy (GTDB): domain Bacteria; phylum Bacillota; class Clostridia; order DSM-8532; family DSM-8532; genus Thermoclostridium. The sequence goes on along the minus strand of DATCKN010000136.1, from coordinate 13,014 downwards.
CTTGCAACCTTTGATGCGGTATGGCCGGAATCGCCTGTCAGCATGACCGTCTTTTTAATGTTAAGGTTTTTAAGCTCGCTGATTGCTCGGGCAGAATCCTTTTTTATCTCATCGCCAATGGTTATATAACCAGCGTAACTATCGTCAATTGCAATATGTACAACGGTTCCTTCAACGTTATCTTTAAAATCAGGTATGCCCATTTTTTCCATAAGCTTTGTATTTCCTGCCAGCACCTTTTTGCCGTCAACTCTGGCACATACTCCATATCCCGGTATTTCTTCCACATCAGCAACGCGGCTGTTGTCAATTTCCTTTTGGCAGGCACGTTTTAGCGACTGAGAAATTGGATGGTTTGAATAGCTTTCTGCATGTGCTGCAAAATCGATAAGTTCATCCTCAGATAGATTTACGGCATGCACGGTTTTTACATTAAACACGCCTTCAGTTAATGTTCCGGTTTTATCAAACACTATTATTTCTGTCTTTGCCAGAGCTTCAAGGTAGTTGCTTCCCTTAACCAGAATACCTTCCCTAGATGCTCCCCCTATTCCGCCGAAAAAGCTCAGCGGTACTGAAATTACAAGGGCACAGGGACAAGAAACAACCAGGAAGGATAAAGCTCTGTATACCCAGTTTCCAAGGGTCTCAATGCCCAGAAAAATAGGAGGTACAAAGGCCAGAAGAGCCGCAATAATTACTACAACCGGTGTGTAATACCTTGCGAATTTGGTTATGAACCTCTCCGAATTGGATTTTTTGCTGCTTGCGTTTTCAACCATATCCAGAATCTTGCTGACTGTTGACTCTTCGAACTCTTTTGTGACCTTAACTGTAATAAGTCCGGTAATATTGATGTATCCGCTTAAAACTTCACTTCCAACTTCAACTTCTCTGGGAACCGACTCACCGGTAAGGGCGGACGTATCCAAAGAAGAACTACCCTCTATTACTATCCCGTCAAGGGGAACCTTTTCACCTGCTTTAACCACAATGATATCCCCTGCTTTAACATCATAGGGATCGGTTCTGACAAGCTCAGTTCCTTTTTTTACATTGGCGTAGTCAGGCCGTATGTTCATAAGTTCTGAAATGGATTTTCTCGATCTATCCACCGCATAGTGCTGGAACATCTCACCTACCTGATAAAACAGCATTACCGCAACGCCCTCAGGGTATTCCCCGATAAAAAAGGCGCCTATGGAAGCAATGCTCATAAGAAAGTTCTCATCAAAGACCTGACCCTTTAAAATGCTTTTAAAGGCGTCATATACCACATCGCCTCCTACAAGAAGGTAGCATGTAATCATAAGTGCCAGTTCAAATAGCTCAATATCAGTTTTGACAATAAGGGAAGCCAAATAAAGAATGCCACCTGAAGCAATCCTAATGATTTTTGTTCTCATATAATCTCATAATCTCCTCATACTTCCTTAATCTCTTATTTACGCTCTTTTGACAGTTACACCGGACTCAATTCTGGAAATTACTTTTCCGGCCTCTTCAATAATGCCGTCCATCTTATCGTCATCTGCTTCTATAACCATTTTGGTAGTCAAAAAATTTACAGTTGCATATTTTACGCCGTCAAGCTTACTTATCTCCCTCTCCATTTTGGCAGCGCAGTTTGCGCATCCTAAGCCTTCAAGTCTGAATGTCCTCTTCATATCAATAACCTCCTGTCCTACTTTTCCCTTATATGTTCCAGGCCTGTTTCAAAGATAGATTTGATATGGTCATCAGATAATGAATAATATACTACCTTGCCTTCTTTTCTGTACTTGACAAGATTAGCCTGCTTAAGCAATCGAAGCTGATGTGATATGGCCGACTTGGTCATATTTAAAAGAACCGCCAGATCACATACGCACATTTCACTTTCATCCAGAGCCCATAAAATTTTAGCCCTGGTGCTGTCTCCCAGAACCTTGAAAAAATCGTATAGTTCTGATTCATCAGGCATGTTCTTTTTTACTTTTTCAACTATATCTTGGTGTATTACCTCACAATCGCATATCGCTTCATTCTTTGTCATTTTATCACCTCTTAGTTTAACAGTTGAGCAATCATTCAACTATATTATAGTTGAATAGTTGTTCAACTGTCAATATTTTCTTATGGATTTGTAACGTAATTTTTTATTTGCCGATTCTGTATGTAAATAGCACTTGCCGGGTATGACAACGAATAATGAAGTGCCAGAGCGGACATAAAAAAATCATGTACATATACATACATGATTTTAATTAAAGAAGCTATCCATATGTGTTATATATCCTTATCTAATTCTGATTTGGACATTGTCAGGTGCTTTTGAGCAACATTTATCCTACATTTTATGGCATTTGGAGCAGACTCCTCTGAAATAAACATTTTTGTCATTTATCTTGAAGTTGCTTATGCCTTTTGCCTCCAGATCATCAATATTTATTGAAAAATCATATATTTCTCCGCATTCCATGCACTTAAAATGTCCGTGGTTTGAAGTATCAATATCGTAACGTGTCTCGTTTTCCTCTATCGTTATAAGCCTGACCAGACCAGCATCTATAAACAAATTCAAGGTATTGTATATAGTAGACTTGGAGAGAGTAGGTATATCATTCTGAAGAGCGCTGTAAATCTGATCAACTGTGGGATGTATACGATTATTCATCATATATTCCAAAACCTTTATCCTCTGATAGGAAGGTTTTATATTCCTACTTAAGAGCATTTCGGTTACTCCCTCGATAACTTTCCTCATAATGTCACCTCCGTCTAATAAAAAATCCTAATTTATAATCATTACAAATATATAATAATATCTGACAATATTCCTGTCAATATTCATTTCCCAGCACAAACTTATGTCCTCATATTGAAATGTATTTTTTAATAAGCTCTGCTTTTTCTTTTCTTCCCATTTTTAAATATGCCTGGTACTCATACTCCAAATCAAGAACAGGCACTTTCATTTCATTTACCACTGCATATTTTTTGTACCTGTCCAAATCCACCGGTTCTTCCCAGATATCATTTACCTTTTTTCGAAGATCCCCCATTATTTCAACTTTTAATCCATCAATTTCAAGGGCTCCAAAATGTGAAGCCACCTTTTCGTTTGAAGAAAAACAAACTTTTTTTACAACATATTCATTAAAGTACTTTTCTATTTCATATGCGCCTTTTTCATCAGTCTGAATGTCTATGTCATTTGGTTCAAGGGGGATTCCCTGTATTGCAAAAGCGGTGCTTCCTGTGATAACCCAGTTGATATCAGCACCATTTAGTTTATCATATATTATGCCCAATACTTCCAGATGTTTCTGCGAAAGCATTTTATCACCTCAAAAGCAGTTGTAACGATATGAGTACTTTGACTATATAAAAAAACTTCCAATATAGCAGCCATACCAGCTATGCTTCAGTACAGGTATTGGTGCAGGTATCAGGATTACGGATACAAAGTCCCTACGGCAAATGTTAACGTCACCATCCCCATATAAGGGAATACAAAGAAAGAGCCCTAAGACACACTAAAACCGCAACCTGATTTGCCTTATATATCCAGTATATAACATTTTCAATATTGATTCAATAATTTTCGAACATTTGTTCTGTTAAGTTGTTAACAATGAAAAATCTGATTTTAAGGGCATTTCAGCTTATCATACATAGGCATAAAAATATTCATTGGATGTATACTAATGTAGTCTGCTTCTTTACACGCATTGTGGCACGGATTATATTATTTTTTAGGGCTTCCTGAATAAAACAGAGTTGTTTAATGTTAAATACATTCCGGAATTCTTGTCAGTAAGAAAACGTAAGGAATATTAAATATAAAAAGTGTGGAGTTGTTGCTATGGGAGAGATTTTAAAAGCATACATTGTGCCGCATCCGCCTATTATTATTCCTGAAATAGGAAAGGGTCAGGAAACGGGTGCTTCAGAAACAATGAAAGCTTATGACCAGATTGGAAGGCAAATAAAGGAATTGGCTCCCCAGGTCATTATTATAACTACCCCTCACGGTACGGCCTATGAAAATTATATTCATATTTCCCCCGGCAAAAAATTGTCCGGAAGCTTTGCCAGTTTTGGGGTACCTGAGCTTAAATACCAGTTTGATTCTGACACTCAACTGATAGATAAAATTATAGAAAATTCTCATTTAAGCGGAATTGACTCAGGAACCCTGGGCGCCAGAGACAGGGAACTGGATCATGGCACCCTTGTTCCCCTGTATCATATTGCAAAATACTACACCGACTTTTCACTTATACGCATTTCAATTGCTGGGCTTCCCTTAGAGCAGCTCTATATTTTTGGAAGCTGCATACAGAAGGCTGTAGAGCAGTACGATAAAAATGTTGTCATAATAGGCAGCGGCGATTTGTCCCACAGGCTTAAAGCCGACGGCCCATACGGGTTTGCCGAAGAAGGCCCTGCTTTTGATGAGTATATTGTCCAGGCCATAAAGACTTGTGATTTTAAAAAGCTTCTGGAAGCAGATGCAAACTTCTGCGAGCGTGCGGGAGAATGCGGGCTTAGATCCTTTGCAATTCTTGCCGGCGCATTAAACTCATATAATGTAAAATCCAAAGTTCTTTCCTATGAAGGACCCTTTGGTGTTGGCTACATGGTTGCCGAGATGTCTATTGACGGTCAGGACCTTTCAAGGGATCTGGTTTCCTACTATGTGTGCAAACACAGAAGCGAAATTGAAGCCACCCGCAAGGCGGAGGATGTTTATGTTACCCTGGCAAGGACCACCCTGGAGCATTTTATTAAAAAAGGCAAGGCCATAGATATCCCCGATTATCTTCCTGCCGAGATGCTTAACCGAAAAGCCGGGGTATTTGTTTCCATCAAGAAACACGGCATGCTCAGGGGCTGCATTGGAACAATAAATCCTGTAACCAACAGTATTGCAGAAGAAATAATTCAAAATGCCATAAGCGCAGGAACCCGGGACCCCAGGTTCAATCCCGTCAAGGACTATGAGCTGAACGATCTTATTTACAGCGTTGATGTATTGGGTGAGCCCGAGCCTGTCAACAGCATCGAGGAGCTTGATGTAAAGCGTTACGGTGTTATAGTCACCAGCGGTTATCGGAGGGGTATTCTTCTTCCCGATTTGGAAGGCGTTGAGACCCCCGAGCAGCAGGTTGAGATTGCCCTTTCAAAAGCCGGTATTCAAAAAAATGAAAATTACTTTTTAGAGCGGTTTGAAGTAGTTCGTCACAGGTAGGTGAACCATTTGAGCGATATAAAGGCTCAATATTATATAAAGCTTGAGGACGGCTTGGTCCACTGCACCCTGTGTCCTCACAACTGCCATATAGAAAATGGAAAAACAGGGATCTGCGGTGTAAGAGTCAATAAGGGCGGTCATCTCTATGCAGAAAGCTACGGTCTTATATCCTCAATGGCCCTTGATCCAATAGAGAAAAAGCCCCTGTATCACTTTTTTCCAGGCTCAAAAATATTGTCTGCGGGAAGCTATGGCTGCAATTTCAGATGTTCCTATTGCCAGAATTATTCTATTTCCATGGAAAAACCCGACACGGTCTATATTTCGCCTGAAAGCCTTGTTTACAAGGCCTATGACCTTAAGGATTCAGGCAATATTGGCCTGGCTTATACCTACAATGAGCCATTCATAAGCTATGAATATGTTTTGGACTGCTGCAAGCTGGCAAAAGAGAAAAAGCTTAAAAATGTCCTTGTTACAAACGGATATGTTCAGGAAGCACCCTTAAAAGAGATTCTTCCATTTGTGGATGCAATGAATATTGATCTTAAAAGCTTCAGTGATGATTTTTATAAACGGATCTGCAAAGGAAAAGCTGACTATGTAAAACGAACCATTGAAAATTCCGCTGCATCGTGCCACGTGGAGGTTACCTGCCTTATTATTCCCGGCCTTAATGACAGCGAGGAAGAAATTTCAGGGTTAGCGTCATTCCTGGCGGGTATCTCTCCTGATATGCCTCTTCATCTTACCCGCTTCTTCCCCCGATATAAAATGACAGACAGAGAGCCTACACCCGTAGAAACCCTTAAAAAGCTTTATGTAATTGCTAAAAAGAAGCTGAAGCATGTTTATCTTGGAAATGTATGAATGCCTGGTATGAATAATTCCGGTAACCATAAAATCATGCAATGAGCCCAAAAAAAGCCTGCCTCTTAAAACAGGGCAGGCTTTCCAGCTCAGTTTTGGTCATTGAGGACTCTTTTCAGGGCAGGGCATATAATAAGTGCCGCAACAGCACCGCCAATAAGTGCTGTAACAAGCTGGGGCCAGCTGAATAAACCAATCAGTACGCCAGCTACCTTTTCATTAATATTCATAAATCTGGTAAATGCCAGCACAGATCCGAAAAGAAATCCGAACTTAAGGATGGATGCGGCTACCACTGCCAAAATTCCTGAAGATATGGTTTTTCTTTTATTTAGCAGAGCATATATAACCGCATAAATTGCATTTCCGGCCATAATAAATGGCGAGAAGGCCAGAATTACCGGTGCTATAGCAGCTTTATTGGTAAGGGCGGAAACCAGAGGCGCCGCAACTGAAATAAAAATACCGCTGAAAATGCCCACGATTTCTGTGGCAATTAAAAGAACAGCGTTTACTATTGGACCCACAATGAAATTATTATATGTCCCCATATATTTTCCCAGGTATTGGAACAATATGGCTACCGCCAAAAGGAGAGCGGTTCTTGTAACAAATCGGATATTGCGTCTCATATTTTTGTACCCCCATAAGTATTTATCCACATTATAACATAATAATATGCTGTTTCTCCCATTTCCATCCTCAAAATTCCAATAAAGTATCAAAAATATGACACAGAACCAGAAATATTTACAGGTTTATTTTCCCCTGTTTTTATAGTAGCATGGATATTGCATTAATTACTTAACGGTTACAGTGCTTCATATATACAACCCGGCACTCACCTTAGGGAGGACATTATGAACGTTATTGTACATCTTATGTTTGCTATGACAGTAAGAAGGCGCGTTAAAAAGAGCATGGGAGTCTCTTTAAGCTTTACCGGCTTCTTATATGGAAATATACTTCCTGATATAAGCAAAAAATATGGAGCTTATCCTCACTATATGAAGGATGCCCTGACACATGTTGTAAGAACCAAGGATGAAATAATTGAGAAGAGCTATGGTCAATCCCTTTCAAAATACCGTTTTGCAATGGAACTGGGAGCAATAAACCATTATCTCTCCGACTTTTTCTGCCTTCCGCATACCGAGGATTATTACAGGGGTAAAATTTATCATTTGTATTATGAGCTTCTTATGATAGCAAGATACAGAAAGGGGCTTATTGCCTACAGAAGACTTCTTAAGGAGCATAGCACAAGAACTCTTATGCCGAAGGAGCTTAAATCCTTTATTGTGGAGCATAATAAAATCTATCGAAGCAAATCAGCCTCAGATATCAAGGATATCGGTTATGCACTGTTTGCGGGGATAAAACTTATAGAATGCGTAATAGCCCATTCACTTGCAAATAGTGCCGCATCCCAAAAAGCTGCGTCTGCGTGAATTTAACTGCTTAATGAACCAATTTGTCAATCTACATCAATTGACTTTAGCCATCTTAAGTAAAAAGCTTTCAAGGTGTCCCATGGGACACCTTTCTTAATTATGTTTGAAAGTTCCCGCTGGTAAATCTGATTATGCGAAGCTTTTTATACTGGTCAGGAAAAACAGAAAACTCTGTTAAGGGCGCGTCACGCCTGTCAAAGCTGTGGCAGCATATTTCAACTTCACTTAATGAGTTTCCTTCTTTTGTAACATAAAGGGAATGTCCGTAGCGGTTTGACGCGTAGGATGCAACCACCATCTGTATAACATCCCCTCTTCGTATTATAGAAGGATCAAGGCCCTGCCAGTCCCCTTCATATATCTTGTAGCCCTTGGGTCCATAAGTTTTGTGGGCAAGGGCATATTCATAGAATTCCATAACCCTGCACCATTTATTTGAGCCGCTGTAGAATAATGAGCCGAACCATACACCTGGCACCATCTTGACCATTTTTCTTATTCTTTCTTTATTTTCGGCAACCGTATTTTCATCAAACCCCTGAATCCAGCCTCCATAAGAAGCCCAGACGCACTGGCTTACAAAGTTTGCACAATCACTTCCGTTGGTGTCATAGTGAAACAAGCGCAGATTAACCGGAACGGCAAAATATTCGGCATAAAAACGGGCATAGGCTATTCCCCTTGACGCGTCATATGATAAAAGCATATAGATATCCTCCCATATCTTCTGCATTCCATTATATGGCTTAAAAAATAAAATCATTATTAAGCCATCATTATTTGACCCCAAATGCCATAAGTTTTTAATGGCAATCATATCATTCAATTATAGTAAGGATAGTCGAAGGTGATCTTTTGTTTATAGTAGTCAAACGGCACAGCATTGTAGTATTGGTAATTGTAATTATATGCATCATAACCGGAATTGCGGCTTATGGTCAGATGTCAGGTCCCTCCGCCCTGTATTCTGTTAAGATCACTGAGGACAAGGAAGAAAAATATATCAAATGGGTGGACTTCAATGTGCCCTATTCCTTATTGGAGAAAACTCTTAACCTGGATATAAAATCATACGGAACAGAGCACAAGCTTAACTGGATTGAACTTTTGGCCTATCTCGCAGCCAAATACGGCGGCAATTTCAAGCGTTTTAAAAACAGTGATCTTGACAAACTGGTTGAGAATCTGAAATCAGGCAAAACCATGGAAGAGCTGACCAAGGACATGAAATACTACTCTTATTATCTGGAGGCCTATACCGCAGTTCTGGGCGGCTTTGTCGGTGAATATGAAATAGAGGTTGATGACAATGAAAACCCGGGCCATAAAAAGTTTGTAAAAAAATACGGACTTAAAGCCTTCTCCCCCATTGCAAAAGGATACGGCTACTCTCATTATGACGATTTTGGCGACAGCCGCTCCTACGGCTATAAGCGCAAACACCTCGGAAATGATCTTATGGGAAGCATAGGAACACCCATTATCGCAGTTGAGTCTGGTATTGTGGAGGCCATGGGCTGGAACAGATACGGCGGCTGGAGAATAGGCATAAGAAGTTTTGATGGAAAGCGCTATTACTACTATGCACACCTTAGAAAGAACCACCCATACAACAATACCCTTGCCGTAGGGCAGGTTGTAAAAGCAGGAGACGTAATCGGATATCTTGGAATGACGGGATACAGCACCAATGAGAATGTAAACAATATAAAAACTCCCCATCTTCATTTTGGAATGCAACTAATATTTGACGAAAGCCAGAAGGAAGGAGTCAATGAAATTTGGATTGATGTCTATAACATAGTTAAGCTTCTTAATAAAAACAAATCGGCAGTCAAAAAGGATCCTGAGCTCAACGATTATTTCAGGGTATATGATATAAAAGACCCTTCAGCACCTCAGGAGATAACTGATAACTAGATATCAATTCTTTTCGCCTGATTTTATATATCCGCCTTCCAATCCCTTTATAAAGGGATTTTTTATTTGAAGGAAGGCTGTCTCCATCCCGTAACACAGTTCCCTCCTCCTTAATATAATACTAATGTACTTAAAACAAGCCTTTGAAGTAGTTAAAAAGGGTGATTGGTATGCCACTGTCAGCACGGGAATTACTTGCAAGGATAATTAAATGCGAAGCAGGCGGAGAGGGTGACAATGGTATGAAAAGTGTTGCCACCGTCGTCATGAACAGGGTTCATATTCCTTACGGAGAATATCAGAGAGTCTGCCAGGGAGATTTGCGCCGTGTCATAATGCAGCCTGACCAGTTTACATGTGTAAAAGAGTTTATTGGTACCGAATACAATGCCCAGAATATTTACAATATGACTCCTGAGCAGGTTCATTATGATATTGCCGACTGGGCTCTGTCAGGAAACAAATCCCATGCTGCGGGCGAATCCCTGTGGTATTACAATCCATTCAGTCCTCAATGCTCCTCATACTTCCCGGCTACCCGAACCGGAGTATACTTCAACCGTGTTGGGCAGCACTGTTTTTATACCCCAACCTGGTTGTATGCTCAAACATAAATTAATATAAGAAAAGAGGTTAACGATATGGATAATATGACAAATCAACCCATGGGCTTCAAGCCCTTCGACACTCCATCCTGTCCTGGATGCCAGCAAAACTTTATGCCCGGTGGAATGTACGGGCAAATGCAGCCCATGACCATGGCTAGGCCAGACCTGATGGCTCAAATGCCCACAGGAATACCTCAGGGTCCTGATTTTGGCTGGGGAATGATGACTCAGCAAGGAATGATGCCTCAGCAGCCGACTCAGCCAATGGTACCGCAGGCACCCGGAACGGCCATGATGTCGGACTCTACACCCATTGTGCCCTGGAATCAGCCTATGCCTGTGACCACAGAAAGCCTGCAATATATGAACGGCTTTATGCGGACACAAATAGGCCGAAGATGCACCGTAGAATTCCTTATAGGTACAAATACCCTTACCGACAAGACAGGAACGCTTTTGGCTGTTGGAGCAAACTACATACTGTTAAATGAGACTGAAAGCGACGATATTTTATTATGCGATTTCTATTCCATAAAATTTATTACTTTCTATTATTAAGTTTTTTGGATTTTTTCCCGCCATAAAAGAACCGGAAAACTTTATTTCCGGTTTTTTTATTTCAGTCTGCATCCACTGAAACAGGTGTACCGTAGCATCTTTTACTGAATTCCTTTTCTGCCTGGATAATTGGTATTCCTTGAAGGTTCATTTTTAACAAATCTATCTCTCCCAGCCCTTTTTTGCCGGCTTCATACAGATAACGAACTGCCTGAGGCTTGAACCCCAAAAGTCTTGCGCCCACGGTATCAACGCTAACGGGATCTGTTCCGCAAATAACCATTCCAGTATGCTTTGGTATGCCCTTTGCAGGACCCGTGCCTATCATGGCGGGATTTGCGCTTACAATTGACAAATCTATGGGGAAAATCTCCGTCATGGCAAGTATAAAGCCGTGAAGGTCATCATGTATTCCAAGGTTCTTCTTAGGATATCCGTGCTCCTGGGCAGGTGGCCAGGACAGAGCAATGTTTTTGATAGCACCCGAGATGGTTGCCTCTTCGTGAACCTTTAACTGGGTAAAGGATATAAGAAAAGTGAGCTCTTCATAAATCCTGTTAAGATAAGTTGAAGACGGTCTGGAATGATTGAGGCTCTTTCTTGTAAAAGGCCCAGCGTTAAGGTCAATAAACTCCACACCTTCTTTTTTAAGCATATCTCTGTATTTTTCAAGAACATCCAGAGTATCGGCACCGCCGCTTCCTGTCGCTACCACTATTCTTCTGGGATTCGCGGCTTTCACAAAGCCGATGACGGTATTTAAGCTTTCATTGCCGACAACAATGCCGGTTTCGGGTGTCCTGTTCTGCACCCAGTTAGGTGTGATTACCACAACATCGTCTTTTTGTATTAGATTTCCGGCGCCAATCAGATTTAAACCTTCCAGTATAGCTTCCGACTCATTGTTATTGCAGCAAATGGCAACATTGGAAGTATTCTTTCTTCGTTGTCTCAAAGCAATCACCTCAGATATATTATGATCAGTTTTATATTTTCTAAGAGGTGACTGTCCTTTTTTATTTTCCAGAAGAAATATAATTCCTGTCAAAGGTAATTACACAATAATAGTTGGGGTTTATTTTTGAGACTTCCTTTTGAATTTCACTTCGAAGTTCCTCGTTATGCTTTTTAAACCCCGTAGGTATAACCACGTCAAATATAAGATTGCTGTGTGTTTTTCCCGCAGCAAGTCTGAAGTCATGAATGGAAAGCTCAGGGTCAATTTTCCTGACTATTTCATTAACCTGTCCCCTTAATATATTGGTCATTTCATCATCGGTAACTATGGGGTCCATATGTATGACCAGATTAATATTAAGCTCTTTCAGGACATCTCTTTCAATTGTGTCAATGAGATCATGACTTTCCAGTACGTCCTGGCTTGCAGGAACCTCCACATGCACAGAAGCATACCAATTTTCAGGTCCGTAGCTGTGGACAACCAGGTCATGAAGCCCTATAACCCCCTTGTAGCTTAATATTTTCTTTTCAACCTCTTCAACAAGGTCCTGATCAGGAGCATGGCCCAATAAAGGATCCAAAGTCTCCACAACAAGCTTGTATCCAGAATAAATAATAAACAATGCCACCACAATACCCATATACCCGTCAATCTGTATACCGGTAAATTTGGCAAAAAGGGTCGATGCCAGTACTGCTGAAGTGGCTATGGCATCGTTCATGCTGTCCTGGCCTGTGGCTGCAAGAGCGGTGGATTTAATCCTTTTTCCCAGAGTCCTGTTGAAAATACTCTGCCATACTTTTGTTAGAATAGCTATTGCCAATATGGCTACGGTGAGATAGCTGAACTGTATTGGTTCAGGATTAATTATCTTATCCAGTGAGGACTTGATAAGCTCAAGTCCTAAAAACATAATAACAAGTGAAATTACAAAGCCGGAAATGTATTCTGCCCTGGCATGGCCATATGGATGCTCTTTGTCGGCAGGCTTTTCAGAAAGCTTGAAGCCAATAATGGTAATTACCGATGAACCCGCATCGGATATATTGTTTAAGGCATCTGCCGTAATGGCAATACTTTTGAAGATTGTACCAACAATTATTTTTATTGCAAAAAGAAACAGGTTGGTTATGATGCCAACTATTCCTGCTAATTTACCGTAGCTTTCCCTTACCTTGGGATTGGATATATCCTGATAATCTTTTATAAACCATTTAATCAGCTGATTAGTCATTTAGTCACCCTTTTATGAATATTCACCGAATAAAATATGAGGCATGCCAGGCAAGCCTCATATGCATATGCCAAAAGCTTTTACCCATTGCCATTAATTTTCCAGGGACAGTTCCACAGCCTTTCTCAAAATCGTATCATAGGGCAATTTATCCCTGGCAGAAGCAAAAT
>DATCKN010000114.1:0-6624 GCA_036562185.1 Thermoclostridium sp. | reverse complement strand
GAATGCTCCTTGTTTTTAATTCAAGGAGAGTGTAAATGGCATTTTTAAACTTTTTATATACTTTTGAAAATATTTTATTTTTTTAAGGCGAAACCGGCGGTAACTTTACCACCATTGGCATTTTCGATGATTAATGTCCCTCCATGTTTTTCACACAACAGCCGGCAAATATAAAGTCCTATACCGAAATGCGCGGCATCGGATATATCATTTTCGGTACGGAAATAGGGTTCAGTGGCATTTTTCAAAGCCTCGGGCGTAAATCCGGGGCCATCGTCCTCAACAGTAATGCTAAGAACATTGTCATGAACCACGCAGCTTATTCTGACTTCTTTTTCTGCATACCTTACTGCGTTGGATACAAGGTTCTCATATGTTTCCATAACCGCCGGCAAATCAACGCATACAAAGCCGTCCCCTTTGCTGTCAAATTCTATCCTTTTTTTCGATGATATCATGGCAGAAATGTTTCTGAGCTCATCACAAAGGCTTTTAAAATCCACTTCTTTTGGCGATAGCTCTATTTCATCCAGTTTTTGCAGGGAGGACATTGTTGCGGTATACCCTTCCAGCCGCTTCAGGTATACATTCATTGTGGACAAGGTTGAAACTGCTTTTTCTTCACTGATTTTACCTTCGGGGACATACTTTAGCAGGAAATCGCAATACCCACGCAATACTGTCAAAGGAGTCCTTAAGTCATGGGCGAAAGCTGCATTTAAGCGCCTGCGGGCTTCCATCATCTGCCAGATTTCACGGTTTGTTTCGTGTAAAGACTTTCGCATTGTTTCAAAAGATGTAACAAGCCGGCCTAACTCGTTACGGCTGTCATATTCCACTTTAAAGTCCAAATCGCCTGCTGCTATCCGTGCAGAAGCAGAATCCAGAATCATTAATGGTTTTTTCAGCTTTCTCAGATAGAAAACCGCCCCTGCAGCGATAACGCATAAAACAGAAGCAACCGGTACAACAAGAATGTTCAGTATCCCGTATAAATTATACAGTTTGGAATCTTTCGGGGAAAATTTGCTGTGGATATCCTCCCCAGTGTAAATCCATATGTTTTCTTCCCGGAGCTCTCCTTCATCTGATACAAGATAGGCCTGACTGGCAAGTTCATCCCGGTATAAATCACTATAATAATCCAGTATACCATTCTGCAGCCGGTAAAAAAAACCGGAAAGCGCGAAGGAAAGCAGAAGCACTGCAATAATACATACAACTGCATATATTACAAAACTCCATTTCAATGATAAATCCCGGAAGAACCGTAATATTTTCTGACCCTTCATTTCCACTTATATCCCACCCCCCATACTGTTTCAATATGCTCTCCCGCACCCGCTGATTTAAATTTTGCCCGTATGCGTTTTACATGTTCGGCAACCACTGCGCTGTCGCCTTCAGCATCATATCCCCACAGCCGTTCATAAATCCGTTCTTTATCAAAAACCTGCCCCCTGTATTCTGAGAGCAGTTCAATGATTTCAAACTCTTTTTTCGTAAGCGGTATTTCCTCTTCACCCATACTCACTTTATGTGCTGCGTAATCAATCACCAAATCATCTTCAAACCTGACTTTTGTGTTTCGGGCACGTCTGTTTTCACGTCTTAAATGCGCCATGACACGAGCCCCCAGCTCATCTATTGAAAAAGGTTTTGTTACATAATCATCACCGCCCGAAACAAATCCGGCTATTTTATCCATATCTTCAACACGGGCCGTTAAAAAGATTATGGGACAGGTAACATATTCTCTGATTCTCCTGCAAACTTCATACCCATCCATTTTAGGCATGTTTATATCCAGCAGGATAATATCCGGCCCGCGTTCTGCCTGCTTAATTGCTTCTTCCCCGTCCGAAGCGGTGAGAACAATATACCCGTTTATTTCAAAGTAGTCTTTTAATAAAGCCACTACGCCAGGTTCATCATCTACTATGAGTATTTTATGCTGCATTTTACCACCCCTGCAAAAAGCTATGTTAGTTCAAAGATTTAAACTTTTTATAAACTTCGGTGTTTCCGCACCCACTCTATTATTCGGCAACCAATACAGAACAGATATATTCATGCTACGTTTAAAACTATTGCAAATTAAAACTTTTTGCAAGCCTTGCATTGCTGCCAAAGCCTGATGCAGTCAACAATGGCTTTCATCCTGTTCAGGCTGTTATATTCTGCCGGCAGAAATAATATTGCTTTCATTCTTCATATAACCACGCGATGGAACACTTATATCCGGTCAGCTTTCCAGTCTCTCAAGCGTGAATTTCTGTAAATATGAGAAAAAATTTAAAAAGCTATTTTCTAATACAAATTTTTTGTTTATTGTGCCTAATATCAGCAAACTATGCAATTATTTTTATACAACTTCGTAATATTTTACATATTCGCGAAAGAAAATACATATCAGCGATGGTTTTACCCTGTTTTCCTGTCACAGGAATAAGAAATTCCTTTGTTAAATGATTTCACCTTCAGCAATCTGCAATATCAAGTAAACTGCAACAGACTATTTTGTACTGCTAAACTTGTATTAAGCCGCTATGTCAGATTTGCACATACGATATATAGCGCATGTACTGTTAATAACAATGTAAAATATGCTCATCAGGTAAAACAATAAATTTTCTCCCGGCAAAAGGCCTGTTTGACTGAGCACCCCCATTCCCATGGTCAATAAAGAATGCGGGAAAAACAGCCCCAAATGCGCAACATACATGCCAAGACCAACAAAAACTGAACATAAACCAATGCCAACAGGAACAGCAAAACTTCTAATCAGCATTGACAGCGCTAATTGCATGGAACCAACGGTAATGGCGGCTATCCAACCCCGAAGAAGCCATCCGGGCAGTTCTCCGGGAAGGCCGGATGTTAACCCTGACAATTTCCCT
This sequence comes from Thermoclostridium sp., assembly GCA_036562185.1. Lineage (GTDB taxonomy): Bacteria > Bacillota > Clostridia > DSM-8532 > DSM-8532 > Thermoclostridium. Next base: position 3,724 of record DATCKN010000114.1, on the reverse strand, counting down.
CCAATAAAATACAATATAAAAAAGAACACCTGGACAAAAAGCAACAGTACACCAAGTACCGTCAATTTACCAAGGAAAATGCCTGCTGCCGGCACAGGGGAGGTCATAATCATATTCCAGTTTTTATTCAGATGTTCCAGTCTCCACATATACGCGCAGCAAATTGCGATAAGAATGGGAAAAAAGAATTCCCCGTAAAATAAGCCCACCTGTGACCACAAGCTGTACCACCCTTTAGTCAATACGCCCTGATTCATATAATAGTTGGCACAACCAATCAATACGCTTATGACAGGCAGAATCATAAGTATCCCCCATATACGGGAATGGCGCAATTTCATCCATTCAGCAGAAACACATCGTTTTAACATAATCATCCCTCCTTATACCTCCTGCCTTGTTACATGAACACATCCGGCCAGGTAAATGCCAATTCCGGCGGCAATAAGCACCAACATCACAGGCAGTAATGAACCTGCATCACGTATAATAAACTGTATATTTTCGCTTGTATAGCTTTAGGTAACAGGACTTAAACCCGTGTAGTATGACCACACAAAAATTCTTCGTATTCCTTCTGGAAACAAATCGGCTGCCATGCCGGTGAAGCCGCCAATCATCCCTAAAGCCAGTGCGAAAGCCTGATTTTTCACTGTCATCGACACCCATTGCTGAAATGCCGTAACAGTCATATTGGTTATAACTATTCCTGCCAGGAACCTGAAAAGCAGGAATATTGGAACAGGCCGTCCAAAGCCATTAATAATCCCATATGTGGCTATTGCGAGCACTTGCAGTACACATGGCACAAACATGATAAAACATGCTGAAGCATATTTCGCAGAATAAAGTGCGCCAGGCCTTACAGAAAGGGTTAACAACATTTTCCATGTATTCCCCTTGTGTTCCATATCACAGATGCGGGACACGCATACAGCCACAAGGACAGGTAAAAACAGTCCATTCATGGATGACAGCATCGCAATAAGTGCTTCCCACCCGGCATTATCCGGATTCCGCGCAATTGACATGCTCGTGGCTATAAATGCCCAGCCGATTTCTACAAATAAAAATAATATGACTGTTAAAAAAAGATGTTTACGGCGTAATTTATAAAGTTCAAGGCTTATCATTCCCATTACAGGCTACGCTCCTTTCCTGTAAGATCCAGAAAAATGCTCTCCAGATTCTTCTTGTGTTCTTCAATACGAATAACATCTATACCGTTTTCAACCAGTATCCTGTTTAACTGTGCAACCTTCTCATCGGTTAAGTTTTCAAATGCCAAAAAATCTTCGCGCTGCGTGGGCAAGTATCCACTGTTAAAAAGCATTTCATGTGCCAATTTATTATTCCTTGTCTTTATCATGATGGTTGGATGTTTTTTGTTTTTAAAGATTCCATGCTGCCTTGAAACATCATTATTCCGTCATTGATAATCCCTACTGAGGTTGCTGTCTGTTCAATTTCTGAAAGCAGGTGGCTGGAAATTACAACTGTCATTTCATACCGGCGGGGCAAAGATTTAATCAGTTCCCTGATTTCGCCGATACCTGCAGGATCGAGTCCGTTTGTAGGTTCATCCAGAATTAAAAGCTTCGGAAAAGACAAAATAGCCATGGCAATCCCCAGCCGCTGTTTCATTCCAAGCGAATACTGCGATACTTTTTTGTCTTTATGATTTTCCAAGCGGACAATTTTCAGTGCTTCTTCCACATTCTTATCCGGTACATCCCGTAGTTTCTGAACAATACGCATATTTTCCAGTCCTGTCAGATGCCCGTAGTATGACGGAGATTCTATGAGAGATCCGGTTTGGCTTAAAACAAGGTAACGATTTTCATTCAAATCCTTTCCAAACACGGTCACTTTACCGCCAGTAGGACGGGTTAACCCTAAGATCATTTTTAACGTGGTTGTCTTTCCCGCTCCGTTAGGACCAAGAAAGCCATAGATTTCTCCTTCACAGACCGATAAATTAACATTATTCACCCTGTACGTACTGCCATATCGCTTTGAAAGATTATACGTTGAAATTATTTCATTCATTTTCTTCTCTCCTGTCTTTTCATTTTTCTCTCAGGCTGAATCATAACAGGGTAACCTTTCTGTAAGCTGACGATAACCTTAACACAACCTTAAATCGTATAAACAGGACCAATATCGGGATGCAAATAAGATAAAAAATAGTATAATTGAAACAGGTGATTTTCATGGATGAAATAAAGACAAAAAAAATTCTCATCGTTGATGATGAACGTGAAATAAGGAATATGATAGACGTTTTTTTGCGTAAAGAAGGATTTACCCGCATTTACCATGCCTTCAATTGTGCCGAGGCATTGGAGGTTTGCATGTCCACAAAACCCGATCTTGCGATCCTGGACGTTATGTTGCCCAACGGGGATGGTTTCTCCCTTCTGTCATCCCTGCGTAAAATATCGAACATGCCCGTGCTTTTTTTGTCAGCCCGGGGCGAGGATGAAGATCGTATATTAGGGCTTGGGCTTGGTGCAGATGATTATATAGTAAAACCGTTTTTGCCGCGGGAACTGATTCTCCGTTTAATGGCGATTCTCCGGCGGGTTTATTCTCCGCCTGTTAAGGTAAAACTTCCTGTTTTCCATTTGGGAGAACGCGTTGTTGATCTTGAAGGTGGCATTGTTCGTCATGGCAATACCGATTATCCTTTGACAGCAAAGGAGCATGCATTGCTTCTGAAGCTTTATGAAAACCGGAACAGGATTGTAACCAGCGATGCGCTGTGTCAGGCTGCATGGAATGATGACTATTACGGTTATGAAAACACACTTATGGTGCATATCCGCCGTATCCGTGAAAAGATAGAAAATAACCCATCCAGCCCGGAATTTTTGCTTACCGTCAGGGGATTAGGATACAAACTGGCAGTCAAGGAGTGATAAATATAGAAGGTACGGTACGGATTTTAAAGCGTTATGTCAATACAACCATTATTATTTCCATATCTTTGCTTGTTTTTAATTTCATGTTGCTGAAGAGCTCTTGTGCATGACCTGAATCTTGTTTCAATGCTGGAATATGAAATGCAACCCGTTGATAAAAAGCTTATCAGGCTGTCAGCATTAGCCAGACAGGTAGTATCAGAATTTTTAAATAACGGCCTGGATGAACAAAACGGCCACGGGCTGGGATTGCCGATGGTTGCAAGAATTGCAGGGGCGCATCAGGGATGCTTGAACTTATACAGTGACACAGGAAAAGGATTCATGGCAGAAATTATACTGCCCTCAATAAATTCAGATCAACACAAGTACTAATGGTTGTGGGTATGGATCATTCTATGCACTTTTTTAATCTAATGCATTTCTTTGCCCATCAATCATTATGACATTTTCTTCCCAATTTACATGCAGATTATTTATATAAACCGGTTGTCTTGGTGTAAATAAAGCATTTTAACCTAACCTGCTTATTCCACAAATCCAGAACAACCTCTCTTTCACAGGCACGTTTAAAACCCCTGTGCTCATAAAACTGGTAAGTGCAGGCATCGTTGGTTTGAAGATAGATCTTCTTGCCGGGTTCTCTTTGCTCAAAAGCAGAAAGTAACTCAGTTCCAATTCCTTTGTTTTGGCTATCGGGGTCTGCCGCTAAAAAGATTATTTTTCCATCGGGAGAGTTTTCTTTTAAGTATTCCTCAAGCATTTCTTCCATTGTTTCTTCATAAAGCCCGGCACTGCCT
>DATCKN010000112.1:0-8729 GCA_036562185.1 Thermoclostridium sp. | reverse complement strand
TGCTTTGCCTTATCCAATAACTCAGTTAATTTACTGTCATTTAACAGGTCAAAACCAAGGTACCTGTTAATTGAATTCAGGATTGTTTCATCTCCGTCCAGCAGCTTAAGTGCAACCCAGCGGTTATTAATCCTGCCGTCTGCCACTTGCCATATCTTAGGCTGAATCATCTTTAATGCCTGCTCAATTTCCTCATCGTATGTAATTTCTATCGGGTTCAGCGGAATTTGCCTGTTTGCCACGGCATAAACCGCATCCATCAATTCATTTAGGCCTTTTTTACTGCGTGCATTTGTGGGAACTACCGGCACACCAAGGCGATTTGACAGTTCCTCACAATTAATATGGATTTTCTTTCTTTTTGCTTCATCTATCAGGTTTACACAAACTACGACCCTGTCGGTAATTTCAAGCGTCTGAAGTACCAAATTCAGGTTTCTTTCAAGGCATGTAGCATCGGTAACCACAACGACCGCATCGGGATCTCCGAAGCAGACAAAATCCCGTGCGATTTCCTCCTCGACCGAATTAGCCATAAGTGAATAAGTACCCGGAATATCCACAAGGATAAAATTTCTGTCCTTGTGCCTGTATTTTCCCTGGGCGTTTGTTACTGTTTTTCCGGGCCAGTTCCCCGTATGCTGGTTCAGGCCGGTTAATCCGTTAAATACAGTACTTTTCCCCACATTAGGATTTCCCGAAAGTGCTATTACTTTGTCGTCAGGTGTAATCCGCTCAAGTTTCAGCTCATTTTGCAATACGCATACACCGGTAGATTGGTTTGTTAGGCCCATTATCTGTAATCCTCCTTTATGGTGAATTAAGTTTAATTCATTTCCACAAGAATTTTACTTGCCTCTTCAGACCGCAAAGCCATTACCGCTCCACGGATGTAGTAAGCCGTCGGATCACCTGACGGGCTTTTTTGAATGGCTTCAACAACTGTACCCGGAATAAGCCCTATGTCCAGCATTCTTCTCCGGATGTTTCCGTCCGAGGTAAGTGATTTAACTTTCGCTTTTTTCCCTATGGGTAAAAAATTTAAAGGAATAAAACCCGCATCCATTATAAAATCCTCCAATCCTGTACAAATATTTATTTCATGAAATTTAGCGGAGGCTAAATTTTTTATTCAAAACCAATATATGAAACATAAATGAATGATGTTACGAATAAGGTTTGTATAAATAATTATTTTTTCTGACCAAAGAGGTGGAAGCATGAGTAAAAATGATGAGTTTTATACTGTCCGGGGATACCAGTTATTGAACCAGGAGCATAAATTGCTTACTTCAGGGATGGAAGACTATTTGGAAATGATATACAGGAACATGGAGACCGAAGGATATATGAGAATAAATATCCTTTCGAAACTTTTGAATGTCAAGCCCGCTTCTGCGACAAAAATGGTTCAGAAGCTTGCCGTACTCGGGCTTGTGGATTACCATAAATACGGCATCATTTTCCTGACCGAAAAAGGTAAAAAGTACGGTAAATTTCTGCTTGAAAGGCATAAAGTAATTGAAAAATTCCTTTCAAACATCGGAATAACCGAAAATCTGCTCTCTGAAACAGAGCTAATTGAGCATAGCATCAGTAATAATACAATGGTTAATATTGATTTGCTGAACAAATTTTTTGAAAAGCATCCGGATATTCTCGAAGAGTACAGGAAATTCAAGGAACTGTCAGAACGGGGTTCAATAGAAGCAGGAATAAATTGCGACTGAATGGCAAGGCCGGGCAACGTGCCCGTCACCTTATTAATCCTCAAAAAGTTTTTGCATTCGCTGCCTGGCTTCATCGGTCAGTTTATCCATCAGGTAATTCCGGTCTGCTGTCTGGTTTTCCCTAAAGGTTTTTATAATGTTTTCATTTGTCATTTTAACTTTCTCTCTGAGCTCGGTTGCCGACATCAGCGCACATCCTTCCCCCCTTATAATGACCTGTTGCAGGCCATCTGATGTTGCTACAGTTATATCATATTTTCTCCTGTTGTCATGGGCGAACTTTTCTATATACTGATCGGCGGTCTGCGCTTCCCGGGTATATACTACAAACAGGTTGTCGTATTCGATAACTTCCTCGGGATGACCCTGTACGCGGTAAGCATCAAAAACCACAATGATTTGGCAATTCTGCACGCTTTTATACTTGCTCAGGTAATCAAGCAACCTCGACTTTGCACTGTCCATGTTTTCCTTAGCAAGTTCTTTCAGTTCAGGCCATGCGAAAATAATATTATATCCGTCTATAAGAAGATATTCCTCTTTTGTTTCTTTACGTGTGCCTACATAGACAGCCTGGTTATAATCTTCTCCTGAAACGGGTTTTTTCCTTTTCCAGTTAGGTTTTTTACCCTTACTCTGATTTGCAAAGAAAGCCTTTTCAAGAATTTTATCAACCTCTTCGTGAGAAATCCATTTTTCAGGATTATACAAGCCTTGTTTATCCGGCATATCCTCGTGCGAAGTATTCCTGGACTGAAGGTAGCTTTCAACATGCATATAGTCCTTAACTCTATCCCAGCTTACAAAGAAACTTGTGCCGTTTGCACAGAAAATCGAACCCGTCGGGTTTTCAAAGTCATTTTCGGAATCGTACCCGATTTCGGCTATAACTTCGCCGGCATTATGGCATGGCTCATAACCTTTAAGCATGCAAAACAGCCTGCCCTGTCCTTTTGTATATGCCGTAACATCTTTCTGATAGTTCTGAAAAGTGGATACAGGAGCACTGCCGGTGATAACCGCCATATCCCCGTTGATTTGCGATACCTGGCATGTTCCGTACATTCTTTCGATGTCCGACATAGCACGCCCTACCATTTTCTCGGGTATCTCAAGCTGAAAGGCATAATATGGCTCCAGCAATACCGATTCTGCTTCCTTTAAGCCCTGCCTTACCGCACGGTACGTGGCTTCTCTGAAATCACCGCCTTCGGTATGCTTATTATGCGCCCTTCCTGATACCACGGTTATTTTCATATCTGTAATCGGCGACCCGGTAAGGACGCCCCTGTGAACTTTCTCTTTCAAATGGGTTAATATGAGGTTTTTCCAGTTCCTGCCCAGCACATCGTCGCTGCAGTCTACTGCGTATTTCAGGCCGCTCCCCCTCTCACCCGGCTCCAGTAAAAGGTGAACCTCGGCATAATGCCGCAATGGCTCAAAGTGCCCAACTCCTTCAACGGTGTTTGCAATTGTTTCCCTGTATACAACCCTGCCTGAATCAAAGGCTATATCAATACCAAACCGGCTTTTAACCATGCTTTGAAGTATTTCAAGCTGTACTTCCCCCATTAATTGAACCTGTATCTCTTTATGCTGCTCATTCCAGACAATACGAAGCTCGGGTTCCTCTTCTTCCAGCTCCCGGAACTTAGGAAGCATCATTCTCGGATCGCACCCTTCGGGAAGTATAATCCGATACGACAGTACGGGTTCCAGAACGGGTGTATAAAAGGCAGTATCTTCTCCCAATCCTTCTCCCGGTCTGGTCCGGCTAAGCCCTGTAACAGCGCAAATTGTTCCTGCACCTGCTTCATTCACGGCTTCAAATTTTTGCCCTGAATATATTCTAATCTGGGTTACTTTTTCCTCCCAGACGCCATTGCTGACAACATCCCTTACCTGCAACCTTCCGCCTGTGATTTTCATATAGGTAAGGCGGTTTCCCTTATCGTCCCTGCCTATTTTATATACCCTTGCACCAAATTTTTCAGGGTAGGATGGAATCTCGGCATACTCAACAATGCCGTTCATAAACTCTTCCACACCGTCAAGTTTTAAAGCTGAACCGAAATAGCATGGAAATACTTTTCGCATTTTAATCGCACTTTTAACCTGGGATGCCTCAATGTTCCCTTTTTCCAGAAAGCAATCCATCAGAACTTCATCGCACATGGCCAGCTGTTCGTAAAAAGCTTCTGCATCATTTTGGCTGAATTCTATGCACCTGTCTGACAATTTCTTCTTAAGTTCATCCATTAACCTGGTTTTATCGTTTCTGTTCTGATCCATTTTATTGATAAATAAAAAAACGGGTATCTGATAAATGTCAAGAAGCCGCCATAAAGTATTGGTATGTCCCTGCACGCCATCCGAGCCGCTTATTACCAGAATGGCATAATCCAGCACCTGGAGCGTCCTTTCCATTTCTGTTGAAAAATCGACGTGCCCGGGAGTATCCAACAGCGTTATCTGTGTATCCGCCACTTCAAACACGGCCTGCTTGGAAAAAATCGTTATTCCCCGTGCTCTTTCCAGTTCATAAGTATCCAAATAGGTGTCCTTATTGTCCACCCTGCCAAGTTTTCTAATCCTGCCGCTCAAGTACAGCAAACTCTCGGATAAAGTTGTTTTGCCGGCATCAACATGAGCCAGTATCCCAATCACCAGTTTTTTCATATTTCGATTCAATTCCCTCGTTGTCAAAATATATATCTATAATACCAGCAAATTTTCAATCTAACAAATTGCTATTATCGCTATTGTTGCCAGCTTTTGCATAACCGGCTTTAACCCCTGCGCTGATAAAAAACAGCCCGTAAATTGATTTTGGCTGCAGCTTTATAAAAAGCGCTGCAGCCTGATAACGACAATTAATAAATTATAACCCCTTTGCAATTATTTCTAACATTTATTTTGGCCGTATACCTGTACACCCATACAATATGTGGCTATTACGTCAAAACCGGCATCAAGGACCACAATGTCGGCATCATTTCCATATTTAATCTGGCCCTTTTGGTTTTCAATCCCCAGGGCCTTTGCAGGATTTAGCGTTGCAGCAAGGATTGCATTTTCCATTGGAACAGACGCACGATTAACAAGCAGCCTGATACCTTCGTTCATTTTTAATGAACTTCCTGCTATCGTATCGGTGCCGAAATTTCGCGCAGTCCCATGCTCATCAAGCGACACCCTGACATTTGATATATCGTATACACCCTCGGGAAGCCCTTTTACCCCGATTGAATCTGTTACAAGAATGATATTGGAGTGGTTTTTCGCGTTAAACAGTATTTTCACAACACTCGGGTGAACATGATACCCGTCGGCGATCACTTCGGCATAAGCACTGGAACTCATCAAGGCTCCAACTACTCCCGGTTCACGGTGATGCAGCGCTTTCATTGCATTAAAACTGTGTGTAAACGATGTTGCACCATTTGCCAGTGCAAGCATTGCATTTTCAAAATTTGCCCCGCTGTGGCCGATGGATACCGTAACTCCATTCCGGCTTGCATACCGGATGAGTGAAAAGTCTTCATCATGCTCACATGCTAAGGTGATATATTTTATCAGATTATCAGATGCCTTCTGGTATTCAATGAATTCTTCAATCGACGGGGACCTCAGGTACCGCTCCTGATGCATTCCCTTGTAACTATCGTCAAGGAACGGGCCTTCAAGATGAACTCCAATTATTTCTGCACCGGTATGCCGTTGCTTTTTTACCTCTGCTATATTTTTCAGTGATTCTATTGTAGTTTCCCTGCTTTGCGTTGTGGTTGCCGGAAGAAAAGATGTAACTCCCTCGGCCGGAAGAGCTTTAAGCCATTTAATCAACCCTTCAGGCGAAGGCTCATCTGCGGAATATCCACCCATCCCGTGAGTGTGTATATCAATAAACCCCGGTACAATTAACCTGTCACCATAATCAACATCCGGCGTTAATTCTCCATATGATGAAATTCCAAGTATTTTTCCTTCATCTGTATGTATCTGAGCCGGAATAAACTGCCCGGATATAAATACCATTTTGCTTTGGATAATCATTTTTTCTCCCCTTTCATGGCGCTGTTCAGAAAGCTTTGCTTCGCCCAGACAGCAACTCGCAGTTGGAGTTTATAATTTTAATATAGCATTTTAAGTGTATATACACAAATTCTTTGTTTTCGACAACTGTATGATAACCGGGGCCTAACTGATATTCGGATCACAGTATCAAAATAACAAATTGGGCATATTCGGAACCAACGTTCCGGTGCCATTCTATATTTAACGGCGGTGCAAGGATATTTGGAAATCTGCATGCACCACCTGTGAAAGGTATTTTTACGCTGATGCATTCGACCGGCGACATGGGAAATAAATAAAATTCGATTTATATCTTCATTTATAACTAAATTTGTATTATAATAGTAGCGGCCATGCAATATTTTACTGTGATGCCGTTAAACGGATATTTTACCATACTGCCTGGGTTTCTCAAATCTGCCGGATGTAACGCATAGTGCCGGTAATTTTAAAAATTGAGAGATATTTATTCTCTATTTGGGAATTATAAGCAGATAAAAATGCTTATAATTTCAGAAAAAATAACAAAGGTGGAACTATGAAAAAAAGAAGAGGAAAAGCGCATAGAGCAAAGAAATATGTGACTTTATTGATAGTCCCGCATAATTCCGACAAGGCTAAAACATGGAAAACCACTCGCCCTTTCTTAAAACTGTTCTCGATTATAGCGTTTTTTTTACTGATCATATCAGTTCTCTCTGGTTACCTGGCACTTGTTATAAAAGAAAACAGGAAATTGCGTGAAGAATATCTTGCTTTGAACTCTTTTCTCGTTGAGCAGCAAAACATAGCCATACAGAATATTTCAATCATATCGGAATTAAGGAATCTTGAAAGAATATCCACCGATAAAATAGAAGAATTCAACTATCAGGTTCAAAACCTGGTTAAAAATTATATTGACAAGGAAGTAAAAACTCTTACTATAAGCCGTTCATCTATAACAACAAACCCAACGATATCTTTTGTGGGAAAAATTTCAGAATTAAAAACATTGTTAAAATTCCTTGAAGAAGCTGATGAAAAGGAAGAGCAACTTTTTGCCGAATTAGCTGACAAAAAGGCCGAACTTGAAAATTACCTTAACAGTTTGCCTACGTTTTGGCCCACAGAAGGGAAGATTGAGTCTGAATATGGAAACAGGCTTCATCCAATTTACAGAAAATATCAGTCTCATACAGGGGTAGATATCGGAGGTAAAAAGGGAAATCCAATTTATGCAGCTGCATCAGGCACAGTTATTGCAGCAGGAAAAAATGGCGGATACGGCTATATGGTCGATATTGATCATGGCAATGGCCTGGTTACAAGATATGCTCACTGCTCTAAAATTCTCGTAAGAAAATGGCAGAAGGTCAAGGTTGGAGATAAGATTGCAGAAGTTGGCGATACCGGAACTACAACAGGACCTCATCTTCATTTTGAAATATTATTGGACGGGAAACCCATAGATCCGGTAATATTTATTGGTACAGGAAAATAATTAAATTCTAAACGGAGGTTGGTGTATATGTTGAAAAAACAAAACAATACAGTAATGGATACAATCATTGGAGAACATACAACTATTATAGGCAATATCGAGTCTGACGGCTCTGTAAAAGTAGAGGGGCGTGTTGAAGGTGATATCAAAGCTGCCGGTGATGTCACTACTCTTGTTAATGCAGTTATTATAGGCAATATATGGTGTGAAAATATGATACTGGCAGGTACTGTTACCGGAAATATTTATGCAAAGAACAATCTACATCTTGAGTCAACCGCCCGCCTGAAGGGTGATGTTGAAATACATAGCCTTGTAACCGATGAAGGTGCTGTTTTTGAAGGCAGCTGCAAAATGACTGCAGCTCCGTCTGATGCAGATAAAAGCATTAAAAATAAATTCGACTTTAAACGAAGCAAACCAAACAACATTATAGTTGAAGAAAAAGAGGGCTGATAACCCTCTTTTTTATATCCTGATCTTTTTCTATTAATGTCGGGGAATGTGAAATAACCCTTAAAACCACAACCGGAAGAACCGTCCCGCCGGCTAAGATTTTTCTTTTTTTCCAGGTCTGTTCAGGTACAGTAAAACAGTCATTAATATATCCATTGCTATCATTGCCGCAAAGGCCCAGAAATAATATATTGGCTGATTCATTTTATAGCCATGCAATGGCAACGCCAGTATAAACATTAGCGGAAAACCTACAAAAATGGCAAAACCGCTGCCTAATACGAGATTTTCAGATACCCTGGTTTTCGAATATGGATCAACTTCTCTAAGCAGTGCTATACCGGTTGTTAAAGTTCCTGTCCACATACCGTACAGCGCTATAATATGTTCGAGTTGCTCCTCCTTATAGACAAATTTACCGATATAATAGCAATAAACCATCGTAAACAGGCCGCCCACTGTTGTTATAATAAGTATGGGTACCAGGTTTGACTTTAACACACTTATTGAAACAGCAGCCAATGAAGCTGTAATCATAAAATCAAAGGATGCTGATGAAATTCTTTGAAGCAGGTAGTTATCGGCATATTTATGATGTATTACCCGTTTAACCCGTAACCTGTCAATAAAGCCTCGTGCCGCTAAAGCAACTACAGTACCAACTATAAAATTAAACCCCCATAACATATCTGAAACAGTTTCGCCAAAGGAACCAAGCGGAGCCAAAAGCTTTGTTAATCCCCATAATACCAGGTAAGTAACAAGATATGATGAACCTATAAGAATCAGTTGAATGGTCAAATCGTCTATATGTGCGCTTTTAGGCACCGACATGGTATGTTTTGTATATTTCTCGGGTTCCAAATCTTTAACTTCTTGTATACTATACTTTTTCTGATTTGTATATACTTTTTTAAGCAAGAAATTAAGAAATGGCACCCCTCCAACCAAAGCCCACAGGAAACCAAAGTTTGCAATGGAAAGAC
>DATCKN010000105.1:0-24012 GCA_036562185.1 Thermoclostridium sp. | reverse complement strand
TTGTTTGTTACAACGGATTGTGAAGAATATGTTTTACAATATGATAAAGAATTAAATTCATGGGTTTCTGATATAATTATTTTATCAGATAATGAAGTAAAGTCATGGTTGGAAGAAAATTGTGTTTATGTTTCACTGATAAAGTGATTTATTTTACAAAAGCAACAAGGTGGTTTAAATTAATACACCACTTTTATTATGTTTAAAAACTGAATTATATTAATATTGACATAAATTTATTATAGAATGGAGAGTTTAAAATTAAATTTAGGAGGTATGGCATTGAAAAGGAAATTAAGATTTATTTCAATAATAATTATAGTTACAATGTTATTTACATATATACCTGTATATGGTGCAGAGACAGGAGAAAGTGATGCAGGTTATTCAAAGAAAGTGATAGCATCAGGAACATGGGCTATAATGAATAGTCAAAATACTACAGGTACTAGAATATATGCGGTTACGTTAGATTAAATAAAATTGTATATAAGTTCGAATACACAATATAATGGTGCAAGTGTATATCAGTAAATGATCCATCTTCCATATGTAAAAGAATCCAGATAATAAATTATTTTCTTAGTAATTTTACTGATTACATTTGCCGAAAATTATAATAAGAATGTTAACTGTAGGAGGGTTCATATGGGTAGCAGCGAAGAGAAGAAAAAAAGCAATTTAAATCAGGTGGCAATACTTGTCACTACGTTGGTGGGTTTAGCCATTGGTATTATTTTAAGTATTAAAACAAACGATCCTTCGATCTTTGTTATTCTGGGTGTTTTTGCCTTTGTGGAAGCTCTTTGTATTAAAAATATTCTTGAAATTGGAGTAAGAAGGCTTGCAGACAAATTCGCCAATGAAATGCAAAAAATTAAAGAAGGCGATTTCTCTGTTATGATATCATCAAAAGAGTATGGCATCCTTGGCCCTGTTGCTTCTACGATGAATACGGTACTCAGTGATATCCGAAACCTGATCGATGGATTCTTTCAGCTGGCACTAACTATAAGAAGTTCATCTTTTACAGTTAATACAGTTTCAAAAAATGCATCCGAAGCAGTCCAGCTAATCTCCCAGACCAGCAGCGAAATAGCAAAAGGTGCCTCAAGTCAGGCCGAGGAAGCCCAGAAAGGTGTTCTTGCAGTTGAAAAACTTGCTGATCAAATCAGCTCAGTATATAACAGTTCCAATGAAGTCATTGTGGAAACCGATAGAATTACACATGTCAATACAGCGGGTGTAAAAGCAGTTCAGTCCCTGAAGGAAAAATCCGAAAAGAATTATGAAGCTTCCGAAAAGATTTTCTCGGTTGTAGAAAAGCTTATGCATACAATTCAGCAGATTACTTCATTCACCGAATCAATAGAAAATATCACAGAGCAGACAAATCTTCTTGCTTTGAATGCAGCCATTGAAGCAGCACGTGCCGGTGAAGCCGGGCTTGGTTTTGCAGTGGTAGCCGATGAAGTAAGAAAACTGGCAGATCAAAGCAGGCAATCAAACCTTGAAATTGCAAATCTTGTTGAAAGCATTACCGAAGAAGCAAAAACTGCTGTTGAAGTCATGGAAGACTTAAGAAGAACATCTGAAGAACAGAATATGTCGGTTGAAATGACGGGACAGGCTTTCAGTGATATTGCCAATGCTATATACGCTATAGTTGACAAGTTCAAAAATGTTAACGAGTCATTAAATAAAATGCAGGAAGACAAGGATGAAGTTATTCGCTCCATAGAACATATTTCTTCGGTATCCCAGGAAACTGCTGCGGCAAGCGAAGAGATGGCAGCTACGACCGATTCTCAAATGAAGGCGTTTGAAGAGCTGCAGGAAACATCCAAGGGTCTTGAAGGACTGGTTTTAGAGCTTGACGAGAGACTGAAGAGATATAAAATCCGCTGATAACGTAGTATAAATATTAAAGGTGCTGCCATTGTGACAGCACCTTTTTATTCTACTTCTTAACCACCTTGACTCCCTGCGGGGTATCCTGCAATTCTATTCCCATCTCCCTGAGCTTGTCGCGTATTTCGTCGGCACGCTTAAAATTCTTTTCAGCTCTGGCTTTCTGGCGTTCATCAATCAAAGCCTTAATCTCATCATCCAGTGCTACATCCTGTTCCTTTCTCATAATGCCCAGAACACCCGTCAGTTCATTAAGCAGGTCAAGGGCTTTTGATATGGTCTTTTTACCCGCACCCGAATCTGCCGTAATTCTGGTGTTAATATCCCTGACCAGCTCAAAAATTGCTGCCAGGGCATCGGCTGTGTTCAAATCATCTTCCATCGCTTCTATGAACCTGTCGCGATAAACGTCGAGATTACCGTAAATATCTTCCTCAAAAGTATCTTTTGCATTTGAAAGCAAAAAGTTAAGGTTGTCACGGCATTCATATATTCTGTTCAAAGCACTGCGGGCCTGCTCAAGCATGGCATCGCTGAAATTTATGGGGCTTCTGTAATGGGCCGAAAGCAGGAAGAAACGAACCACTTCATAGTCAAAATGCTTAACAATATCCCTCACAGTAAAGAAGTTGCCCTTGGACTTTGACATTTTTTCATTGTTTATATTTATAAAACCATTATGCAGCCAGTATCTTGCAAAGATTTTACCATTGCATGCCTCACTTTGAGCTATTTCGTTCTCATGATGAGGGAAAATCAGGTCCTGACCGCCACTGTGTATGTCTATAGTTTCGCCCAGGAAGCGGTTTGCCATTGCAGAGCATTCAATATGCCAGCCAGGCCTGCCCTTGCCCCATGGACTGTCCCATGCAGGTTCACCAGGCTTTTGAGCCTTCCACAGTGCAAAATCCATTGCATTCTCTTTTCTTTCGTCAACGTCAATCCGTGCTCCGGCTTCAAGGTCTTCCAGATTATGGCCTGACAGCTTTCCATACTCCTCAAACCTGGATGTTTTATAATAAACATCCCCGTCAACCACATAAGCATAACCCTTATCAACAAGAGTTTTTATCATATCAATAATAGCATCAATATTTTGAGTCGCCCGTGGAGCAATTGTCGCATCCTTTATTCCCAGGCCGCGGGCATCAACATAATACTCTTTTATATACCTTTCTGCTATTTCGAATACCGTTGTCCCTTCCTCGTTTGCGCGCTTTATCATCTTATCATCAATATCAGTGAAGTTCTGGACAAATGTTACTTTATATCCGCGATATTCAAGGAACCGCCTCAATACATCAAATACAATAAACGGCCGGGCATTTCCTATATGGAAATAATTATAAACCGTGGGTCCGCAGCTGTACATTTTTACTTCTCCGGGTTTAAGCGGGACGAATTCCTCTTTTCTCTTGGTCAGCGTATTATATAATTTCATAAGAACCTCTCCTCATTGCTTAAAACATACTGCTTATATTCTTGCTTTCCGGTAAAACACTTAAATGTTACCGTTCTTAATTATTGGTGACGGCTGTGCATTATGTACCTTGCTATAAGGAGGTACGGATTTTGTCAGCCAGACATTGCCGCCAATAACCGAATCATGGCCTATTACCGTGTCACCACCCAATATTGTGGCTCCTGCGTAGATAACAACATTGTCCTCAATATCAGGATGCCGCTTAATGCCTTTTACCAGATTTCCCTTTTCATCAACAGGAAAACTTTTCGCACCCAAAGTTACCCCCTGGTAGATCTTCACATGATTTCCTATGACGCATGTTTCCCCTATAACCACTCCTGTGCCGTGATCTATGAAGAAATATTCTCCAATTGAGGCTCCCGGGTGTATGTCAATTCCTGTTCTTGTGTGGGCATATTCTGACATAATTCTTGGTATTATCGGTACTCCCTGCTTATAAAGAACATGTGCAATTCTGTGTACGCTTAATGCCTCTATTGAAGGGTAGCTTAACAGGATTTCCTCTCTGCTCTTAGCTGCGGGGTCACCTTCATACGCGGCCTCTATATCCTTATGAAGCAATTCCCTGATTTTCGGAAGCTGCTCCAGAAGGTTTATTGTTATTTCATTGGCTTTTTCCTTGCATTTTGTGCATGTTCCATGCTGAATATCCTTTATACCGCATTCATTGATAAGGCATCTTTCTATCAGGCTTTTTAACTCCAAAGCCGCACTTCGTATATTGTTCCCTATAATTATGTTTATGTCGGCTTCATCTATCGGGTATTTTTCATAAACACCCGGAAAAAGTGCAGAACGCAGTTTCTTTAAAACCTGGTATACCTGCTCTTTACCGGCAAATCCAATGGTTTTCTCGTTAATGAAATGATCCCTGTTTATATTTTCCAAGCGCTGTGCTATATCAGGAAGCTTATGATTAAGCCACTCATTAAGTTCCATCTTTATCTCCTCCGGAATAAATCCATCTTTTTATTATATTACCCATTTTTCCGTACTGCAAATTATTCTTATTCCAACGTATTTAAAATTATAATAGATTTGCCGGAACTGCACAACGGTAACGACAGCTTACTACTTACATGCCTGTTTGCTTTGGTTTTGGAATCAGGCTATAAAAACGCCAGTTAACAGAAGTGCGTTTAAGGCGGGTTTAGTAAACAGCTTCTTATAGTTTCAGTGAAAAGTAAATCAAACATTGTGCAAAGGCCAAAGGATGACATTTATTGTCCTATATCAATGTAAATTCTTTCACCCTCTTTTACCATACCGAGTTTTTCCCTTGCTATTTTTTCTATAAACTCATCTGTTTCTATCATAATTTGCTGTTTAAGCAGCTCTTCCTGAGTCTCTTTTTCTTTTTCAATTTTATGCTTCAGGGCTATCATTTCATTCTGAATAGTGTTTATTTCATCCTGCTGCTTTATCAGGGTTATAGCAAAATAAACAAGCAGACCCGACATTATAACCAGTAAAAAAACATTCAATTTCTTTTTCTTTTGCATACCATCAGCCCTATCTTCTGTATAAAACAGGCTCTTAGCCATCCAGCCATACTTTCTGATGATTATATTGTACCATAATACAGCAAAAGTTCAATATAAAAGCATAATTACTGGTTTCCCAGTATAAATTATTTCGCATTGTAAAATATTGTTCACTGGTGTATGGCAAATGTTCATTACGATCTTTGCGCAGTTAACTTTACTTGCGCATATTATTGTTGCATGTTATGTAAATTACAATTATAATGGGATTATCTGCACTATATATAATAGTTTCAGGCATCTTAAGGATCACTTAATCAGAATCGCATATAACCAAGTTATTAGAAAGCCGGCTGAAATATGAGTGTTTTTTTATTTATTCTGACCAACAATCTCATTCCAATATTTGCCCTGATATCTATGGGGTTCCTGATCGACAGGAAATTTCACCTTGATGTTTCCACTCTATCGAAGATAAATTTGTATTTCTTTGTTCCTGCTTTTGTATTTGTCAACATATATACGACCAAAATACCTTTAGACATGTTGAAAGCCCTTGCAATAGTAATTCTTATTCTTATAATCAACTGGACTTTGGGCACCGTAATCGGAAAAATACGCCGTTTTGATAAAGGGCTTACTGTTGCTTTCATAAACTCTGTAATGTTTTACAATTCGGGTAATTTCGGAATTCCCGTGATAACTCTTATCTACTCCAGCAAACCTTTTATTGTAAACGGTGAGACACCATATCTGGATTTTGCTCTTACAGTGCAGGTAATTGTGATGATAGTTCAGAATCTGTCAGTTAACAATATTGGCGCATTTAATGCAGGCATGGCTTCTGGAGGGGCTGGAAGCGCATTAAAAAGAGCTCTGAAATTACCAGCCATTTATTTTGTAACAGCAGCTTTCCTGTTTAAATTAGTACCGTATGACCTTACACAGTTTCCCCTTTGGCCTGCTTTCAATTATGCAAAGAGCGGCCTGGTTGCCATTGCGCTGCTGACTTTGGGTGTTCAATTGTCCCATACTAAATTCCAGCTTAAGGATTTTAATGTTTACCTTTCGGCATTTTTACGGCTCATATGCGGCCCGATAATCGCCCTGGTGCTTGTCCTGCTTTTCGGTATTAAAGGGATTATGGCACAGGTTCTGATAATC
Source organism: Thermoclostridium sp. (assembly GCA_036562185.1). Lineage (GTDB taxonomy): Bacteria > Bacillota > Clostridia > DSM-8532 > DSM-8532 > Thermoclostridium. The sequence goes on along the minus strand of DATCKN010000105.1, from coordinate 17,967 downwards.
TCCACAGGTATGCCGACTGCAGTAAATACCGCATTGATAAGTGTGGAATTTAAAAATCACCCCGATTTTGCATCGCAGGTGGTTATGGTGTCTACACTGTTGTCATCGATAACTCTGACCGGGGTTATTTACCTTGCCACCCGGATGTTTCCGATATGACTGCAAGCAGCCGTTATCTTATATGAACTGAATGGCCGCTAAATCTTCCGCATGATATTTCGGATCGATCTGAACCTGCGGCCCGTTACCAGGCGGTAATTGTGAAACCGTTTTCCTGTCTTCTGTGCAGCCTTTCCAATTAAAGCACCAACCCACTTTGCAGGTGGCCTCAGTATGCAAATCAATTTAGCAAACGGCCATACAACAATTTTAACCGTTAAAGTAATTATTTGCGTAATCCAGCGGGAGAGCAACCCAAAATATATACTTATTCCGATAGCCATAGCCATAAAAAAATACAGCCTGATTTCGCCCTGATTACTGATATATGCGGTTATAAAAACCAATATTGCGGAGACTATCCAAAATAAAACATCCTCAACACTGACAAAAAATGTACGTGTTTTCAACACCCTTCTTTTCATCCTCAACAGGTCATAGATAAAGCCAGTGGTGATACCGGTAATTAAGGCGCTAAGGAAAACATTCATTTCGTTTCGCATATATTACCATACCTACTTAAAAAGACCTGAAAAAAATCCACCTTTTCGTTGCGGTACTGCATTATCAAGATATTCTATAAAGCCTACCTCGCCCTCAACATCCAATGTTGCGCTTTCAACATCCAGCTTGTTAATATGCATGTCAACTCCGCGCACGACCAGAAGGCCCAACTGAGTATCAACCACAATGCTCTCTTCATTAAAGCTCTCAACATTATGTACTCCGGTAATCAATAGTTTCCTTCTGTCTTTAAGGATGATATTCTGATGTTCGCGCTCCGGTGCCTTCTTTTCTTCAGCCATGATTTTCACCACCACTCACAAATTCAGGCAGGTATTATTCAAATAATTTACATAATTCCCCATATACCTGCGGCAGTCCATGCATTGAAATTCTATGAAGTTAAAAGGAGTTATATGCCAAATTAGATGCGACTTAAATTTAATATATAAAAATTTTTAACCATGTAATTGAACAGATATAAGATTGTTAATATAATTTAAAGAGCTATGTTTATTTTAATTATTTTAGGGGGGTTTTTTATGGAATTTATTCCCGGCCGCTTTCATCCAACAGTTTCGCGGCCCGAACTAAAATTCAGAGCAAGGACTGCTCTGTCCGGCAGGTGGGGTACTGCCATTCTTGCCATGTTAATTTACATTCTGCTGTCAATCGGTTGCGGCATAATACCCGTTATTGGAGCAATCATCCTTATACCTCCGCTGGAATTCGGGTTTTATGTATTTTTCCTGAAGTTTTACAGGGAAGCAGATAACCGGTATGAAAACCTGTTTACGGGTTTCAACATGTTTGGAAAGTCACTTGCGGTATTCTGGCTCACAAAATTATATACTTTTCTGTGGTCCCTTCTTTTTATCGTCCCTGGAATTGTTGCATCATACAAGTATTCCCAGGCAATGCTGATATTATATGATAATCCTGAAATTTCAGCATCTGAAGCCATTCGCAGAAGCAGTGCAATGATGTATGGAAACAAATTGACTTTATTCATACAGGATTTAAGCTTTATCGGATGGTTCATCCTGTCGGTATTCCCGGGCTTCAGTATAGGTTACCTGTGGTCATTGCCCTATTATTATACAGCTCGTGTAGCATTTTACGAAGATCTTTTATATTCCGTGCAAGGTGGGTTTTCAGGAAATTATAATAATTACGGCAATTACAGCAACGGCAATCAAAATTACCAGTAGGCTTACGGCTACCTTCATATTCCATCTCATGACGGACATCATTGCCTTTGGCCGGTGTCCGGTGTTATTGGCTCCGAAACTGATTTCAATCAAAAAGGTAACACACACTTATAGGAAAGGCCCGGATAAAAACGGGCCTTTCCTGTTCATAGTATTTCTATCATCTCAGAAGCGTCTTCCTTCCTGACATGTTCTGATATCTTTTTAACACGAAACCGGGTCACATTTTCGCCAAAATGTATTTCAACAATATCTCCTTCTTTTACTTCTGAACCGGGCTTTGCAATTTTGCCGTTTATTGTAACCTTTTGCCTGTCGCAGGCCTCCTGTGCCAGTGTTCTCCTTTTTATTACACGGCTTACTTTTAGGAATTTATCTATTCTCATCGCTTTCCCCTCTTTTATCCAATTCTTTTGCCTTGTCCCATAAGGCATCCATTTCTTCAAGCGTCATGTCGGTAAGTTTCTTTCCGTTTTCAGAGCTTTTTGTTTCTATATATTCAAACCTCTTGATAAATTTGTTTATCGTTTTTGTTAAGGCTAATTCGGGCTGAATTTTCAGAAATCTTGCGACATTTACCACTGCAAACAAAAGATCGCCAAGCTCTTCTTCTGCTTTTGACGTATCTCCGCCCGTATAAGCCTCATGAAGTTCTTCCATTTCCTCACTGACTTTCTTCCATGCATCCTCCACATTATCCCAGTCAAAGCCCACCTTTGCAGCTTTCTCCTGGACTTTGTAGCTTCTCATCAGTGCAGGAAGTATCGGCGGGACATCCTTCAGAATATCGGTCTGGGTCCGGGCGCCCTTTTCCTCCTTTTTGATTTTATCCCACAAATCCAGCACATCATCTGCAGTTTCTGCCTTTGCTTTCCCAAATACATGCTCATGCCGGTGGATCATTTTTTTGCTTATTTCATCAACTACATCGTAAATTGTAAACTTCCCGTTTTCTTCAGCTATTGTGGCGTGAAATACAACCTGCAGCAACACGTCCCCAAGCTCTTCGCAAAGCTTTTCGGGACTGTTCATATCTATCGCTTCAAGGACTTCATATGTTTCTTCGATAAAATATTTTTTCAGCGATTCGTGATCCTGTTCCCTGTCCCACGGGCATCCATTGGGACTTCTGAGGGTTTTCATTATTTCAATTAAATCTTCAAAACTGTATCTCTCCTTTTGCATAGTACCTCTCCTCTCAGTTACCGGTTTAAATCACAGGGGCCGCATATTTTCTCTATGCTTCGCGGAATAGCATCCCGGGAGTTTTTCCATGGCGCATCCTGATTTTTATAGTCAAACTTCTTTGTAAACCAGTTGACTTCTTCCTTTATTCTATCCAAATGTATCAATTCCATAGACATTAAAGTCATTGTGAACTCACTGCGCTGTTTTCTGTTCAAATATTTGAGCGAACCTTCAAGAAGCATTTTCAAATGGTGCAGGCAAAAGCCTTTTTTGGATACAAAACGTTTCTTAAATTCAGGTTCCTTAAAGAAAAGATATAGAATTACATCGGTAAATTTATCCATATTAAAATTAATCTTTTCACATATGGTGCAGCTTTTTTCAAGTTCATTGAGCTTGGCGATCATTGATTGAACAAAAACATAAGACTGATCCTTCTTTTTTCCTTTCATCAGTTGCTCAATTGCGCCTGATTCGGCCTCTTTTTTAAGACCTGCAATGGCTTTTTCATACATATCATGAAAAATGCCGTTCTGTTCCATCAGGTGAGTGTCAATTATTAGGCCTAAAGGCAGGCGATTTTCCTGCGTATTGTACAGCTTTGTAAAATGGCGGTTGCAGAAACCTTTTTTGTTGGTTTCTATTCTGCTGTCCGGTTCCATCATGGACGGACCCAATGTATATTTTATTGCGTCATCCTCTATTCTTTTTTCAAGAATGCACATGGGGCACTCAGAGTCCACTTCAAATGCTTCATTTACAGGTATCGTATAAATACGTTCCTTCAAAATTATACCACCTTAAATTATTTATTTTAATCAGTGGAATAAGCCACTGTTCGACCCGGTTCAATTTCGCATCTGTTGCCTGCCTTCCGCAGATTGCTTACAAGCTGTAAAGTCTGACATAATCGGTAAAGGATCATATGTTATATTTTATCATTTGTTTGGTGAAAAAGGTATCCTTTGTTGACAATAATAGTTTATTGTATATAACCCGGACTGGTGTTATACTCGTAGATAAAGAGAACATCTTTACAGATAATGGGGTAGTATTATGTATCGTATTTTGTCTTCAGCGAATAATGACCTTAAGGTTCAAATAGATGATTTCAATCCCGCCCATACATTTTTATGCGGCCAATGTTTCCGGTGGAACCAGGATGGTGAACAGATTTGGACGGGTGTGGCACTTGGCCGTTTTATTAAGCTCGGATGGGATGGAGAAATATGCACTTTCTATGGCATGACTGAAAAGGAATTTATCGGAAAATGGGTGCATTATTTTGATCTGGACACTGATTACGGTACAATAAAAAAAATTCTTGCCAGAAAGGATGAGCACCTCGAAAAGGCAGTATCATTTGGTTATGGTATAAGGCTTCTGCGCCAGGATCTGTGGGAGATGATGTTATCCTTTATTATTTCCCAAAACAACGGAATACCAAGGATTAAGAAAATAATAGAAATATTAAGCGAGCATTATGGAGAAAAAATTCCCGGAGAAAATGGCAGGTATGCCTTTCCTGAGCCTTCATCCATTGCCCGGTCGACTATTGAGGAATTGAACATATGCCGCGGAGGGTACCGCTTAAGGTATATATTGTCAACAGCAGAAAGGCTGTCACAATCGCCCTCTATTCTTGATGAACTGAAAAGTGTCCCGGCAGATCAGGCCAGGGATCTGTTGCTCTCTTTTACAGGCATAGGAGAGAAGGTTGCTGACTGTATCCTTCTGTACAGCGGCCTTGACAGGAATGCCTTTCCCATAGACAGGTGGGTAAAACGCGTTATTGAAACACTGTATTTTAAAAAAGAAACAGATGTGAATACAATACGTGCCTTTGCCCGTGATTATTTTGGCGAGTTTTCGGGAATTGCACAGCAATATCTGTTTTATTATGCCCGTGAAAATAAAATCGGTTTATAGCGGCACACGGTAATTATTTGCTGTTCCCTTCATTATTGAGGAATATCGAATTTCCCTGTATAATAATACTTATTGCAAAATTTTATATATTATTGTCAGTTAAAATATAATGAATAAAGGAATATTACGATGGATCATTTGTTTATTATAAACCCTGTGGCAGGAAAAGGCAGAACACTGAAGATTATTCCGGATATAAAGGAATTAATGGAAAAACACGCGCTTTCATATCGTATTGAAATAACAAAAGCACCTAAACATGCGACTGAAATAGCAAGGGAATACGTTAAGTCAAACAGTAGTATAAGAATCTATGCTGTTGGCGGGGACGGCACGTTAAATGAAGTCTTGCAGGGAGTTGCCGGCAGCAGCGCTTCTCTTGGAACCGTGCCTTGCGGGACAGGAAATGATTTTTTAAAAAGTCTTTGCTCTGAGTCAGATCCTTTTTCTGTACTTCCCAGGATTATAAAGGCAAAGCCTGTGCCGGTGGATTTGTGCAAGATGAATGACATGTATTTTTTAAATATAGCTTCTGCCGGTTTTGATGCCGATGTGGTTGCAAATACCCAATATCTTAAGCGCCTTCCGTTAATTAAGGGGAAAATAGCTTACATCGGCGGCATTCTGATGTCCCTTGTCAGGCTTAATAACTTTAAGGCAACATTTTATATTGACGGCGAAGAAATACATATGCCCAGTGTATTATTATCTGCATTTGCCAACGGGAAGTATTATGGCGGAGGCATGATGCCTGTACCTTCTGCCTTGCCCGATGACGGGTTTCTTGATGTCTGCCTGATAGACGGCAGGACACGGCTTAAAATACTTCTCTTTTTCCCAAGATTTATAAGAGGAGAACATATAAAAATGAAAGGGGTTAATGTCAAACGCTGCCATACGGTTAAAATGGTATGCCCTACGCCGGTGCATGTAAACGCTGACGGCGAGTTGTTCAGATTGAATGAAGTGAACATTGAACTTATAGAAAAAGGGCTCAATTTTATTAACCCCGGGAATATATGAGTGAACATATTTATGCCCGATTTGCGCATATCATAAAAATTTACCGTTAGCATAGAAATCTGGCTATATTTAAAGAGCCGACATCTCAAGAATTTTATTGACCAGTTGCGTCACGCAATCATCCAGGGAGTTGTTTTGCGTGTCCAGTACAAGTTCGGGATTCACGGGTTCCTCATATGGGGATGAAATACCGGTAAAATCCTGTATTTCACCATTAAGAGCTTTTTTGTACAACCCCTTCGGATCTCTTTTCATACAGGTTTGAACGTCGGCTTTTACATAAACCTCCATGAAATCCTTTCCTGCCTTTTCCCTGGCCATTTGCCTCATCTTTGCCAACGGGGAAATAAAAGAAGCAATAACAATAAGCCCGGCATCCTGGAATAATGCGCATACTTCGGATATTCTCCGTATATTCTCAAACCTGTCCTGTTCAGAAAAACCCAAATCACTGTTAAGCCCGAACCTTATATTATCCCCGTCAAGGCGGTAAACCGCTTTTCCCATACTGTTCAGAATTTTTTCTGCCTCAACTGCAATGGTTGATTTACCTGACGCAGAAAGCCCGGTCAGCCAGACAACAAGGCCTTTTTGCCCTAAAACCTTATACCTGTCTGTTTTTGAAACTTTTCCTTCATGATAGGTAATATTTCCACTACATTTCATTTTGATCACCAACCCTGCCGGCATCGTGATTCCATTGCATTTTCCGGTATTGCAGCGGTGTGCATCCCTTCATTTCACGGAATGTCCTGTTGAAATTTGAAATGCTGTTGAACCCGCAGTTAAATGCAATATCCGCTATGCTCTCTTTATTCAGGATTATGCTTTCAGCAGCATGCTTAATACGTATTATGTTTAAATACTGCTTGAATGAAACGCCAAGCACCCTGCTGAACAGTCTTGACAAATAATGTTCACTGAACCCGTATTTTTCAGCTGTTTCGGTTAATGTGATCTGTTCCCTGTAATTACTTTCCATGTATTCAACAACTTGTCCTATTTTGTATAACAAATCCTTCCTTACTGAGCTTTTAAGCTCCTGTGCACCGTTCGACCCTTTAACTATTATTGCCAGGATATCATATATTCTGGCCAATATCGCGAACTTTGACCCCAGCGCTTTATTTGATGCCTCATCAAGTATTTCTTCAATAACCTTGTAAACCTTGGAATGGAGGTCCTTGTTGGTATCCTTTTTAATCAGAATGCTTTTTGAAATATATGGGTATTCCTCGTTAAATATATTTCTGTTAATGATATTCTGAATGTCAAATATAATAAATATACGCTCACTGCCTGGTGACAGCGGATAGCTGTGAAGATCACCGCCCGAAATAAAAACAATATCACCTTCATTTAAAGTATATACCTGGTTGTTTATGACAATATCAGAGCTTTTTTTGGCAGCAACAGATATTTCAATGGCATTATGCCAATGAGACGGGTACGTAAACTGCTTATCCCTGTTATAGATAATCCTTACAGGAAATGGGTCAGGAAGCACATCCATTTCCACAAGATTTTCTATTTGCATAAAATAACCCCTCTACCATTTTATATTAAAATGGCAGAGGGGGCAACATAAACTATCTTTTTCGGCTTAAGGGGTGATAATTTTATACCGATCCAAATATCTTTACTTTTCCTGCAACTATGCCCAACAGTAAATTATTATTCCACTTTTAACACTGCTTTCAGCGGTGCTTTGCCAATTAGCTTGATGCTTCTTGTGTCAGGCTGCGAGCCGCCGACATATACTTCAAAGTCCCCAGGTTCGATAACGCTTTGTCCGTCATCATTTACAACAGCAAGCTGCTCGGGAAGTATTTCAAAGGTAATTTCGGCAGATTCGCCTCTTTCAAGTTTTACCCTCTTCATTCCTGAGAGTTGCCAGTTAGGTACGGTCCAACTAGCTTCCAGGTCTTTTATGTATACCTGTGCAACTTCTTCACCTGCCCTGTTGCCTGTATTTGTTACCTTCACAGAAACGGTGATGCCCTCACCGGCTTTGATTACATCCTTTGAAAGTTTCAGATCACTGTAATCAAACTGTGTATAGCTTAAACCAAAACCAAACGGGTATAATGCTTCATTCTTCATGTACCTGTAGGTGCGGTTCTGCATTGAATAGTCGGTAAATTCGGGAAGCTCCTCCACCGTACGGTAGAATGTAACAGGAAGTTTTCCTGACGGATTTGTTTCACCAAACAGTACCGATGCCACCGCTCTTCCACCCTGTGCCCCGGGATACCATGCATTCAGTATTGCGGGTATTTTCTCGTCAGCCCAGGTAACAGACAGTGCACTTCCTGTAAGCAGGACAAGAACAATTGGTTTTCCTGTGGCATATACTGCCTCCATCAATTTCTGCTGCATACCGGGCAAATTAAGGTCATACTTGTCTCCCGAACCGTATACATTGCTTTGGTGCATTTCCTCTCCTTCAATGGTCGAATCCAACCCAAGGCAAAGGACAACAACATCGGCCATTTCAGCACATGTAACAGCTTCTGCTATCCTGTCACCGGGCTCGCCAAGATCTTCAACCTTATCCTTATACAAATGGCAACCCACTGAATAATAAATTCTTACATTGTCTACCACTGCTTCTCTTATTCCGTCAAGAACAGTGACATATTCCGAAGCAGTCCCTTCATAATTGCCAACCAGTGCCTGGCGGCTGTCTGCATTCGGTCCGATAACGGCAATTGACTTGATTTTTTCTTTATCAAGAGGCAATAACCCGTCATTTTTCAAAAGGACAATGGACTTTTTGGCTGTTTCCAATGCAAGCTCATTATGCTCTTTACAATCTACAACTTCGTATGGAATTGACGCGTACGGCACCTGATCATCGGGATCAAACATGCCCAGTTTCATCCTGGTAATCATTAGCCTTGTTACAGCCCTGTCTATTTCCTCTTCGGTGATTAAACCTTCGTCGAGGGCAATCAGAAGATTTCCGAAAAGGTTTCCGCAGTTCAGGTCACATCCGTTGCGAACCGCCAACGCAACCGATTCAGGAGCTGTAGTCGTTACATGATGTTTAAGGTGAAAATCACGTATTGCCCAGCAGTCTGATACAACATGCCCTTTAAATCCCCATTCACCTCTAAGGATATCTGTAAGCAGAGTTTTACTGCCGCAGCATGGTTCCCCGTTTGTACGGTTATACGCACCCATAACGGCTTCAACATTTGCTTCCTGTACAAGAGCCTTAAAAGCCGGAAGGTATGTCTCGTACATATCCTTCTTTGATGCTATGGCGTTAAATTCATGTCTCAACGCTTCCGGTCCGCTGTGTACCGCAAAATGCTTTGCACATGCGGCGGCTTTCAGGTACTTCGGGTGGTTACCCTGCAGACCTTTTACAAACGCAACTCCCAGTCTGGCCGTAAGATACGGATCTTCGCCATAGGTTTCCTGACCGCGGCCCCATCTTGGGTCTCTGAATATGTTAATATTCGGGGACCAGAAAGTTAATCCCTTATATATTCCCCGATCGCCTTTTTTGGTATTTGCATGGTACTTAGCCCTTCCTTCGGTTGAAATGACATCGGCTATTTTATAAATCAGTTCTTCATCGAATGTCGCTGCCATCCCAATGGCCTGCGGGAACATGGTTGCAGTACCTCCCCTGGCCACACCGTGAAGTGCCTCATTCCACCAGTTATACGCCGGGATACCGAGTCTTTCAATTGCAGGTGACGTGTAGAGCATTTGCGATACTTTCTCTTCTGTGGTCATCCTGGATACAAGATCTTTTGCACGTTCTTCAAAGGAATAACTTGGGTCCAAATAAATGGCTTTTTGTTCCATAGTAACCCTCCCAATTAAAAATAGAATGATAAAACTTACTGTTTTATCATTTCAATTCTATCTGAAAGCAATATCAGTTACTAACCATCACTTGTCGTAAATTTTTCATATCTTGTCCAGTTTAACTAAACCGGAAGGCACTGTTTAATCGGGCATGTTACAGTATAATCCCTGTCTGCTGACCGCCATCGCTGTGTGGTTACCAATAATGTGTCCGTAAAAAGGCGAAGTTTGCTATAAACCATTATAACAGGCCTAAATACCTGAATTTCTCAGTTACATTAATTAAACATCTTTATAATAATTGCCGCAACCATACTGATTATCAGCGATATATTCATAATTGCGAAATTCTTCACCGATAACGGGAAAGTATCCTTTTTCGTCTGCAACACTTTAAATTTATTAACATCTTTCCGGACAGGTATTAATGTTGCAAAAAACAGCAGTGCAGTAACGGGAAGAATACCTGACATTACCGAAATCAATACAGTAATGTATGCCACATAGTACAGGATCTCAAACAAAACCAGAGCCCTTCTCCTGCCAATGTAAACAGGAAGTGTGAATCTGTCGTTTTCCAAATCGTCTTCTATATCGCAGATATTATTTGCAAGCATAATATTTGCAATTCCGGTAACTGCTGGTACAGAATAAGCAAAAATCGAAATTATTTCATACAGATTAATTTTTAAATCAAGAATACCGTTACTAAATGCAAGCGATAATATTTGATCATCTGTCACATGGATATAAATTGACAGAAAAGGTATTATAAAACCCATAAAAAAACCCGAAAATATTTCACCCAGAGGGGTTCTTGAAATAGGCACAGGTCCTGCCGTATATACTACTCCCACGGCGAAGGAAACCATCCCTGAAACCAGCACAATCACATTTGTATTCAGAAAAAGTATAAATCCTGCGAGAATTGCAATTAAGCCGAGGATAACTATGACAGAGACAGCCTCAATCTCCTTAATATTATCCCGGACAATGGCATTGTGCTTTTCAAATCCGTAACCTGATTTTTTCTTTGCCTTTTTATAATCAAGGTAATTATTTATTGCTGTCGTTGCCATATCAAATGAAAGCAGCGATACCAGCATTAAAATAAAATTCGCGGGTCTGAATGACTGAAACCTGAAATAAGCATAAACAGTCCCTGCCAAAAAAGGAATCATGCTTGCAGCTTTTGTCTGGATTTCTACATATTTTAAAAAGCTCTTTACTTTCATATTTACTCATTACCTTTTTTGAAAATACATTATATTTGATTTTAACATATTATATATACCCATTTTCAGGAAATCAATGCATGAAGCTTATTATTCCCGTAATACAAATACTTAAAAATACTGCGTTCAAGGTTATGCTGCTACTTTTTCGAACTGCTTCAGTTTTCATACATTTGATTTACTCCCTTTCGAACATGCAATGTAATCAGTGCCATCTGACTCGCAGCATCTTCCTTCCGGCATCAGTAAATCAATGGTTCCTGGTATTAATAAAAAAAGGTGCGTTTTATAAGGAACGCACCTGGCCTTTTGCATAATTTTTTCTTCCTGCAAAAAATATACTCAGAAAGGTACCACGTTTACTGCCTGAGGTCCGCGTTGTCCCTGCTCTATATCGAATTGGACCCGCTGACCTTCATCCAGCGTTTTAAAACCATCGGTTTTTATAGCAGAGTAGTGGACAAAAACGTCCTCTCCTCCCTCTCTTTCAATGAATCCGAAACCTTTCTCGGCATTAAACCATTTTACAGTTCCAATCATTTTAACACCTCCAACTTTGAAACATTAATATTATGTGAACATTTTTTGAACTTATACGGCATAATTATTTATAAAACAGGCAGCATAATCTAAAAATGTCGATTTTTTATTAATTTTTTTCCTGTATTCGTTCCGAATTTTGATTGCTATTTGCATTATGGTGATATATAATTCCTATATTAAATAAGTGCATTTACAGGCAGAATAATAGTATTGCAGAAATGAATATCACCGGTTCGGGAGGTTTTATGAAAGTCATAATAATCGGCAACGGTAAAGTAGGTTACAGCGTTGCCGAGCAATTATCCCAGGAAAATAATGACATTATTATTATAGATAAAGATCCTGAAGCACTCAGGAGGTCAAATGAAAATCTGGATGTTTTATGCATCAGGGGAAACGGAGTAAGCACTAAAGTACTGTTTGAAGCAGGAATAGACGAAGCTGATGTCCTGATAGCCGCTACAGCCAGTGACGAGATGAACATGGTTTGCTGCCTTACCGGAAAAAAACTTGGCGCTGCTCATACAATCGCACGTATCAGGGATCCTGAATATGCAGATGAATTATCTCTAATAAAAAATGAATTGGGTCTGGACATGGTTATAAACCCCGAAAGGGCTGCTGCTCGTGAAATAGCCAGAATTCTCAGGTTTCCTCAGGCTGAAAACATTGAAATATTTGCCAAAGGCCAGGTTGAAATGGTTGAAATCAGGGTTACTGAAAGCATGCCAATTTCGGGTATGAAAATCAGAGATATATCCGAAATTATTTCATCATCCATATTAATAGGTGCTGTTCTGAGGAAAAATGAAGCAATAATTCCAAAAGGCGACTTTCAGATTAAAGTTGATGATGTAATCTACGTTGTCGGGCAGCCTTCCAGTGTAACCAAGTTTTGCAGAAAAATCGGCCTGTATGCACAAAAAATTAAAAACGTTATGGTAGTGGGTGGAGGAAGAATTGCATACTATCTTGCAAAATTTCTCGAAGAAACAGGTATGAAGGTTAAGATAATAGAATCAGATCATGACCGTTGCCTCACCCTTTCAGAACTCCTGCCCGAATCGCTTATAATTCATGGAGATGGTTCGGATGATAAACTGCTTTATTCAGAGAACCTTCAGGAAATGGGTGCATTCGTATCACTTACCGGTCATGACGAGGAAAACTTCATGCTGGCGCTTCTGGCAAAACAGGCAGGTGTACCGAAAGTTATAGCAAAAATCAGCAGAAACAACTATCTGAATTTAATATCAAATTTTGGCATTGACAGTATTGTAAATCCCAGCCAGATTACGACCAATCTTATTCTGTTATTTGTACGCGGCCTGGGAAATGCGCTAGGGAACCCGATTAGATCCCTCTACAGGATAGTGAATAACCAGGCTGAAGCGATAGAGTTCACTATAAGCGAAAAAGCCAGATTTTTGGATATTCCTCTGAAGAACCTTAAATTTCCACAGGATGTGCTTGTTGCCGTTATCGTAAGGAAAAATGATATAATTATCCCTCACGGTAATGATTCTATAAAACTGGGGGACAGTATAATTCTTATTGCAAAAAACAGGCAGATTTTTAACCTGAACGATATAATTTCAGTGGAGGCGTAAGTTCTTTGAATATCAGAATGGTTCTAAAAAGTCTTGGTATTGTAATACTGACAGAAGGACTGTGCATGATTCCGTCTCTTCTGGTAAGCCTGATATATGGTCAGGGTGACGCGGCGGCCTTCGTTATTTCCATATTAATATGTATTGCAGCAGGATATTTTCTATACAGAATAACCATAAAAAACAGAAATTTTTATGCAAGAGACAGTTACGCAATAGTATCCCTTGGCTGGATAGTTATGTCCATTTTTGGTGCATTGCCATTTATTATAAGCAAAGCCATACCATCATTCATAGACGCATTTTTTGAAACAGTTTCAGGTTTTACAACAACAGGCTCAACCATATTACAGGATATTGAAAGCCTGCCCAACGGATTGCTTTTTTGGAGAAGTTTCACTCACTGGATGGGTGGAATGGGAGTTCTGGTTCTTACATTGGCTGTTCTGCCTTCTATCGGCGCAGGTTCATTTCATATAATGAAAGCCGAAGCTACAGGGCCAAGTACTGAAAAACTGGTTCCGAAACTCGGCCAAACTGCAAAAATCTTATATTCAATCTATATAGTCATGACTGCTGCTCAGGTTATTTTCTTGCTTATTGCCGGAATGCCGCTGTTTGATTCATTAATCCATGCATTTGGATCTGCCGGAACCGGAGGTTTCTCAAACAGGAACTTAAGTGTCGGTGCTTATGGAAATATATACATAGAAATAATTATAACCGTGTTCACCATATTGTTCGGTGTAAATTTCAGTTTATACTACAGGCTTATTAAAGGCGATGTTAAAAGTTTTCTTAAGGACGAGGAATTTCGTTTTTATATGGGAATAATTCTTGCTTCAATAACATTAATAACTGTTGATCTGTATAAAAACGGCCTTTTCACATTGGGTCAGAGCTTAAGACATTCTTCCTTTCAAGTGGGAACCATCATAACAACAACAGGATTCTCTACAACGGATTTTAACCTTTGGCCCACATTCAGCAAGACAATTCTGATAATGCTCATGCTTACCGGAGCCAGTGCGGGTTCAACAGGCGGCGGTATAAAATGTTTACGAATATTGCTGCTGCTAAAGACTGCAAGACGTGAGATTGCAAAAATAATACACCCGCGGGCCGTTCATACGGTGAAAACAAATCGCAAAGTAAATAATGAAGACATTGTAAACGGAACATTGACTTACTTCTTTATTTATGCGGCAGTATTTATTATTTCCACATTATTTATATCGCTGGACGGCAAAGATTTAATAACATCGGGAACGGCAGTCATAGCGACACTTTCAAATATCGGACCCGGATTTGAGATTGTGGGGCCAATGGGGAATTTCTCCGGCTTTTCGGTATTCAGCAAACTAGTTTTTTGTTTTGACATGCTGGCGGGAAGGCTGGAATTTCTTCCGATGCTTGTTCTGTTTTCACCCATGGCATGGAAGAAGGGAAGCATGTAAAAAGCGGCAATAATGCCGCTGTAAAGAAAAAGAAATATGAACTGAACAATGTATGATTTGGATATTAAGCAGGTTTTCTGCAGGGGATTATGATTTCTGCTGTTTTTAAGCCTTCTGCTTTTGCTGTGACTTTTACATTGCCTTCTTCACGGCCTGCTTCTACATAAATTAGAAGCCTTCCGTTATATGTGCGCCTGAAAGGTTCGTAATAAGGCGTTGTATCCCATAAATTTCCGCTTTCAAGCCCTAACAGTGAACCTTCGCCGTCAACTGTTACATGAATTTCATTTTCGGCATTGCATACAACATTTCCTTCCGAATCGATAATTTCAGCAATCACATGGGTTATATCCCCTTGATCGGCCATCAGGAAATCATCGGTACATGCTAATCTGACAGCGGCGGGCTCACCTGTTGTTTTCAGTACACATTCTGCTGTTTCTCCTTTGTCATTGGTAGCGACTGCTCTCAACTCACCTTGTGTGAAAGGTACAATCCATGTAATATACCCATCCGGGTAATCCTGTATTCTTTTTCTGCCATATGACTTTTCATTAATAAATAATTCTGTTTCATTACAATTTGTAAAGCAAACAACCTGAACCATTTTCCCTTCGGGATAATTCCATAACAGCGTTAATTCCTTATTATAATCGAAACTCTCAAACCTGTCTTCTTTCGATGAAGTGAAAAGCTTAACCATAGGTTTGTCAGACCATAAGCTTTGGCGGAAATAAAAATTAGGTTTTTCAAATCCGGCAATATCCAAAAGGCCTGCTTCTGAACCATGACACGGCCAACCCTGGGTTTCTCCGAGGAAATCAATGCCCGTCCATAAAAACTGCCCTGATATGAAATCATTCCTGATGACGTATTCCCATTCTTTCAATCCTTTGGTATTCTCGGTTCCAAGGATTATTTTCCCGGGATACTTTCTATGATCTTCTTCATACAAGTGCTCTTTATAATTATATCCGACAACATCCAGACAGTCTGCAAGCCCTGTAATGTTCGACAGTTCGGGAAAAGCAAGAGCGGCTGTAACAGGCCTTGTTGCATCAAGTTTCTTCACAATGGCCGCTAATCTTTTTGCAATTTCAACAAGCCTTTCTGCATTAGGTCTATTCGGGTCATAAAGCCTTTCGCTTAACGGTTTGTTTTTGTCATTATTCCCTGTCACCATTTTAAACATGGGATGGCAGTACGGATCATTAGGATAGTCAATTTCGTTTCCTATGCTCCACAGAATAACCGAAGGGTGATTCCTGTCGCGCAAAATCATCTGAGTAAGGTCAGCTTCGTGCCACACAGGGAAATCCTCATAGTATCCATAATGGGCGGGCGGATAGACATTATGGCCTTTCACCCATTTATTCTTGACTCCTTCCCATTCATCAAAAGCTTCGTCTATTACCAGGAAACCCAGTTCATCACATAAATCATACAGTTCGGGCATATGCGGATTATGGCTCATGCGAATTGCATTACATCCCATTTCTTTCAGTTTTTTTAGTCTTCTTTCCCAAACCTTTTTCCTTACAGCTGCTCCAAGACAGCCTGCATCATGGTGCACGCAAACACCTTTAAGCTTCATGTTTTCCCCGTTAAGGAAAAAACCCCGGTCAGCGCAAAATTGAAATGTTCTGATTCCTGTAACCGTTTTTTCCCGATCAAATACAATTCCATCTTTTCTTATCTCGGTTACCAGGGTATAAAGAAACGGGTTTTCAGGGGACCATAACCGGGGAGACAGAACTTCCAGCATTTGCAAATCGCTGATTTCACTTTCTTTTTCCGCTGATACCTGGTTTTCACATGATGCTACCGGCTCATCACCGGAATAAAGTGTATGGCATACCGAAATATCAGCATCTTCCTGCGTGGTGTTTTTTACGGTGGTTTGTATTTCAAGCAGTGCGCTGTTTGTATCAGCTGTTCTAGTTGAGACGAAAACACCGTTTACAGGAATTAAAATGTTATTTTTCAGCACCACCGTAACCTTGCGGTATATGCCTGAACCGGTATACCACCTGGAATCGGCAACATACCTGTGGTCTACCTTTACTGTCAGTACATTCGGGGTATCGCCGAAACATGCAAAATCGGTGATGTCATAAATAAACTGAGTATAGCCGTTAGGCCTTTTACCCAGGTAATAGCTGTTGCACCACACCATGCTGTTATTATATACTCCGTCAAAGACCACGTATACACGCATCCCGCTGCATTCCCCGGGAAGATGGAATGTTTTCCTGTAATAACCCGTTCCACCGGGCAAATATCCTGTCCCGCTGGAATGTGAAGTAGAAAATGGATGTTCCACTGCCCAGTCATGGGGTATGTTCACAGTACGCCAGGAACTGTCGTCAAAGCCCTTGTACCAGGCATACTGTTCTTCTCCCAGCTTAAATTTCCAATCCGCCAAATCAATAGTTTTATGTATAACACTCTTATTCATATGCACCCAATTCCTTTATACAGCAGGCCGTCAAATGACAGCCTGCCCATTATTCTGCTAATCAGCACCGTATTAATTAAGGGAATTTTTGAATTCTGTCATCTGGCGCTGTACTTCTTCAAGTACCCTGTCATAACCGGCCATTTTGAGCTCTCTGCGGAATGCTTCTACTGCAGCTACAGGATCTCCGGCCTTGCCCACACAAATTGCAGGAAGGTGTCTGTTAATTACATCACTTAATGCTGCCAGTTCGCTCTCAACAGAGGACTTGTCGAATACGAAACGGCCGTATCTGTACGGTTTTGCATAGGTTTCAAAGTTATCATAAATCTCTTTCCAGTTGCTCACTATGGTTGCGCTCGGATATTTCAGCTCAAACTTGTCCATACGCCCGCCCCAGAAGTTCGATGAAAAGCTATGCTGTTCTGTTACATAGCCTGCAGGAAGATCTCTTTGCCCTTTATCATTTATTATGTACTGCACGCCTTCAATGCCCCAGTTGAAAAGCTTGTACATAGTCTCATCGTTACGGATTAAATCATATACCATAAGGGCTCTTTCAGGGTTTTTACATCTGGCACCTATTGCTGTAGCACCATGGGTTATAGACATTTTTGTCAGATTTTTGCTTTCTTCACACCATGGGAAGAACTGGAGATCGGCACCGGGTATTTCTCTTTCAAGTTCTTTATATGCATATACATATGTTTGGGTGTGATGCTGACGAGTTCCGTTCAGACCGGCTTTAAACTGAACCCAGCCATCGGCGGTATTGTTGAGTACGTCTTCTCTCCAATAGCCTGCATCTCCCCATTCTTTCATTTC
>DATCKN010000071.1:0-9720 GCA_036562185.1 Thermoclostridium sp. | reverse complement strand
GCCTGGGCATAATAACTGGTATCGCCATATTATTCGCCTCACTTTTTATATTTTTTCAGCATTCTCCAAAAGGTATCTTTCAGCTTCAAGACACCATAAGCCGTTATTTTTTTCAACTATATCCGCAAGTGTTGCAAACATGGGATTAGTGTCTGCCTTTTTACGAAAATCACTTATGGCAGTTAATTCCATTGAAATATTGGTATATATCAATTTCTTTCCTCCAGGTATTTCAGGCAAATGAAGTGTGGTTTCAACAACGCAGTCCAAACCACCTATGTGGGTAATCATCGAAGCAGGATTAATTCTGCCCTGTGCCATCATGTTCAGCGAATCAATCATGTCCTCTGTATTTCCGCCACTGGTGCCCACAACATGAGTTGAATTGTAATGTACGTTATAGAAGTTCAGTTCAGCTGAGAAATTGGGATTTGTAGGCCCTGCAAAGAAGTTCAGGCATCCGTCCTTGGCGAGTATCCTGTCTCCCTGTTCAACAACAGGTTTTACAGGGGCAAAAACAAACACATCATCATATCCAGCACCATTTGTCAGATCCAGCAGATATTTAACCGGATCGTCAACATTTGCGGTATTGACATAAATCAATTCAATTCCGTTCTTTTTTGCTTCTTCCACCGTATAGAGTGATGCAGCTCTTTCAAGACGTTCTTTATCGATATCTGTTACAACAAGACGTGAAGGTTTCCTGTCGGCATGAATGGCATAATCTATTGCTCCAAGCCCCATTGGTCCGACTCCTGCCAGAATGGCCATATTGCCGCCTTCTTTTATGCCCATATTGTGTACATAGCTTCCGCTTTCGGTGTGATAATTGGCTTTAAAGGCACCTACAATACACGACATCGGCTCTGAAAGTGAACCATAAAAAAATGCATCTCCGTTGTATTCCAAAAGGCATCCCTGCTCCATTACCTCATTCGGAATTACAATATGTGTGGCACTGCCGCCAATATATCTGAAAGAATACCCCGGAGCAGCATATGGATTTTCTTTCAGATTCAAAGCCGGCTGAATGGAAAATTTCATACCGGGTTTGAATTTATTTTTCCATTTATCCCCTACTTCAAGAATAACCCCGCAAAACTCATGGCCTATAATTACCGGGTTTTTGCTTACGTCTTTAGGCACCCGTTTGTGATCTTCTCCCTGAATGGCCGCTTTGTAAGACGACATGCAAATGCTGTCTGAAACTATTTGTGCAAGTATTTCATCATCTCTGATAGGGGGAAGTTCAAACTCTTCCATGCGCAAGTCATTTTTTCCATACAGTCGAACTGCTATTGTTTTCATTTAAAATCCTCCTATTTTCAGATTATATAAGTATTTTTTTTACAGGATAATAAATATTATGTTGTATCTAAACCATATGATGTTAATTTTTAATATCTGTTTGTTTTATTATAACATTACAGTTGATAATAATAAACATTATTTTAAATTTTTATTGTACTTTTTTTTCAAATAAGTTAAGATATATAATTAGATGGTGGAATATACCTGAGTTAATTGGATATTTTTAATAGCAGGAGTGAAAAGTCTTGAATAATGAAAGACAGGAAAAAATACTCAGCATACTGAATGAAAAAGGGGAAATTCAGATTTCAGAACTTAAGGACATTTTTCCCGAAGTTTCTGCCATGACTTTAAGACGCGATCTTTCATATCTCGAAAGCAAGGGATTGTTAATCAGAACCCATGGTGGTGCTGTTAATGTTAAAAAGTTTACTTCCATTTATGGCGAGGAAGATGCCTATTCATTGCGTGCTGCTGAAAACGTTGATGAAAAAATGCTTATCGCAGAAAAAGCAATTCAGTTCCTTGACCGGGGCCGTTCAATTTATCTGGATGCAGGCAGCACGATAATGTATTTTTCCAGATTGATTCCTGACGACAATTTCTCCATAATCACAAGCGGAATTATTACTGCGCTGGAACTTACAAAAAAAAGTAAAATCACGATATATCATACCGGCGGCCAATTAAACAACAGTACTTTATCGTCATCGGGGCCGACAGCAATATCAATGCTTGATATTTTTAATATAGACATCGCCTTTATGGCAGCATCAGGTTTCAGTCCTGAAAACGGATTTACCGTTTCAAACTTTTTTGAATGCGAACTGAAAAAAACAGTAATTAAAAAAGCCAAAAAAGTCATAATGCTGGCTGATTCCAGCAAATTTAACAAGGTTATGGCCTTTACGTTCGGCCATTTGTCCGATCTGGACGTGTTAATCAGTGATGACAAGATACCTGAATATATTGTAAAAAAAGCAAAAGAAGCAGGTGTAACAGTCCTTTAAAAGACAAATCCTGTGCTGGTTCATAACAAAAACAGCACAGGATTCGTGTTTAATCACTTACTATTCTCCCGTCAACACCTATTATTACTTCTCTGTAAGGAACTATTTTCTGAGCATTAAGCATTGCGCTTTTAACAGCATATACAATACCTCCGCAGCACGGGACTTCCATTCTGGTTACCGTAATGCTCTTTATATCGTTTCCGGAGAATATTTCTGTCAGTTTCTCTATATAATACCCGTTGTCATCCAGTTTCGGGCAACCGATCAATGTGATCTTCCCTGCAATAAAATCCTTGTGGAAGCTGCCGTATGCATATGCACAACAATCGGCCGCAATTAAAAGGTCCGCGCCGTCCAGGTAAGATGCATTTGGATTTATGAGATTAAGCTGTATAGGCCATTGGTTCAGTTCAGAAAACATTTTTTTGTCAGTCTCTTCTTTTTCAACCACCTTTTTGTTTTGATTGTTCCTCTCCAGCATCATTGCGCGCTGTCCGGGGCAGCCGCCGAAGTTTCCTGCATGAGGCCTGTTCTTATCTCGCTCTTCCATTTTTTTCATGACAAGCTCATGATTGTAGTCAGCGGCTTCTCTCTCAATAATCCTTATTGCTCCCGTGGGGCACTCGGGTAAACAGTTTCCCAGCCCGTCGCAGTACTCATCACTTATAAGTACGGCTTTTCCATTTCTTATTTCAATGGCTCCTTCATGGCATGCGTCCACACAAAGCCCACAGCCGTTACATTTTTCCTGATCTATTTCCACAATTTTTCTTTTCATTTTATTTTTCTCCTTTCATAAAGACATAAACTTTAACATGAGTAAATAATAATATATCAATTACATAATATCTGTTGCCATGGCTACAAAATTAAATTTTTATTCGGGAAGAAACATAATAATCATTTTATTTTATCATCCTCGCGGCCGGGCGGCAAAAGAGCTTACGCTGTAACAAGCCGTCGCCATATAAAACTTATTACTCCTGGCATGCACCCATGATACATTTGTTGCAAAGTAATAATACAAAAACGGTAAAAAGGCAAAAAAATGCCCGTGGTGTTATTCACGGGCATTGATCTTTTCATTTCATCAGTTTTCTGTTGTTGCCGCTGCCTCTTTAGCTGCTTCTTTGCTTTCTTTAGGCTCGTTCGCTTCCAGTTCCTGTCCTAAGAAACCGGGAAGTTTCATACCGGCCATTTTGAACATTTCATTCATTGGCGGAATAGATTTCAGCATACCTGAAAGGAAATTCGCCGTAGCCGGTGTTCCGTCCTTCCCCATGCTGTCCCATACAGTTACCTTGTCGATCTTGATGCCCTTAATGGCTTCAACCTGAACCTTCAAAAGTTCTTCAAGCTTATCGGCGATCATCAGTTGAGTAGCTTGTGCAGCATCACCGCCAACAGCCTGCACCAGCTGGGCATAACCAAGGGCCTGCTTTGTAAGTATTTCCTGAATACCTCGTGCTTCGGCTTCCATTTTCATATATATGGCATCGGCTTCACCCTTTGCCAGGCGCCTTGCCTGTTCAGCCTGCGCTTCTGCTTCAAGTTCAAGCTTTTTCTTTTCAATTTCCGCTTTAACCAGAATATCTGCTTCCTGGGTTGCCTTTTCACGTTCGGCACGGGCAATTTCGGCTTCTTTTTCAGCTATGTAAGCTTCCTGTAAAGCCTTCGCAGCTTGAATTTTTTCAGATGCTATAGCTCTTCTTTTTGCTTCGGCTTCACGTTCACGGCGGATTGCATTTGACAATGCAATATCTGCTGCAGCTTCATTCTCTCCCTTGATAGCTTCTGCATCGGCTGCAGCAACCATAATTCTCTGTTCCCGACGGGCATTTGATTCACCTATGGCTCCGTCTCTTTCCCTTTCAGCAACCGATTTCCTTGCATCATTTATGGCTTTTGCCGCTGCTTCCTTACCGAGTGCTTCTATATAGCCCGACTCATCGCTTATATCCGTTACATTAACGTTGATCAGGCGAAGCCCTATTTTCTTTAATTCGGTTTCCACGTTTCTTGATACGGCATCAAGGAACTTGTCCCTGTCGGTATTGATTTCTTCAATTTCCATCGTTGCAATAACCAGCCGGAGCTGACCAAAGATAATATCCTTTGCAAGTTCCTGAATTTCCTGGCGCTTTAATCCCAGAAGCCGTTCAGCGGCATTCTGCATAACTCCGGGTTCGGTTGAGATACCCACTGTAAAGCTGGATGGTACGTCAATTCGTATATTCTGGCGGCTTAACGCATTCCTCAGGTCAACATTGATGGATATCGGCTTTAAGTCCAGGAATTCATAAGACTGAATAACCGGCCATACAAATGCAGCACCGCCGTGAATACATTTTGCCGATAATGCCGTTCCATCCTTTGAATGCCCCACTTTTCCGTATATGACCATGATTTTGTCCGACGGGCATTTTTTATACCTCGAGATTACAAACATAAGGGTTGAAAAAGCCAAAATAATTATTACAGTGATAAGAATAATGCTACCTTGCATAACAGTAACCTCCCTTACATTTTTTTAATTACGTTTTTTTCAGATAATTCTTTTGGTTCGACAATAAGTACTCCTTCTTCGGTGATATCCACCACCACTATTTTCTCTCCTGTCTTTAGAGCCCTGTTGACTTTTGATATTGCCTCGATTTCGCATAGACGTTCCTGAACAATAACATTTACTTTTCCGCGTCCATTGGGCGGAATGGTGAGATACACCTCGCCTTCTTTGCCCACGGCATTTTCATATCTGATATTGCCGTTTTGCTGCAGACGCAAAAAGGCGTATATAATCCAGGCAACAAAGTACAATGCTAAGCTTCCTGCTATAACTGCAAGTATAATCGCCACAACATCTGAAAGGTTCCAGTCAATAGCAGCAACACCCATCCAGCCTCCCACTGCAAAGAATGCTATAACGCTTCTTAAGGTAAACAGACGAATTCCTGTCTGCCCTTCATCCACCTCTAAGCCATCATCCAAAGAACCTTCGGCCAAATCATCGTCAAGCTGCACATCCGGCATATCATCCGGAAGTCCGTCCTGAACATCTGCTGAATCTGCATCAGGTGCATCTGCGTCGGTATCTGCCCCACCAGCAAGTCCTATTAGCTGCAGGATAAACTGAAGGATCATTATAACTGTAGCAGGAACGGCAACGGACGCGAAAATTCTCTGTAATTGAGTCAATTCATTCCACCAATTCATAAAACCCTCCCTTCTGTTTTTATTGCTGCTTAAATATTTTCTGTCAGCTGGGTTGCAATCCGTTTAAATTCTGCGGACCACCAGGCATAAATCATGGCTTGCAACACCAGTTTCAGTCTTTCCTTTGCGCCCTGGAACGGCTCTTCAAAATTTAAAAGCCTTTCATCTATTTTCGCAGATATAGTGTTATTATCAAATCCTTCATTCAATTCCCCGGAAAGAAGGATGTCGCATAAGCATTCATAAATTTCACTGTCATCCATGATGTCGTCCGAATCGTCCAGCAGGTTTCCATTTACATAGCTTAACAGGTTGGCTACCTTTTCAATAACAAATGTCTCTCTTAAAAAATTGATAAGTATAATTCTGGCAAGTTGCTTTTTTGAATACTTCCGGTCTACCGGACGAGCGACATATCCCCTTTTTATCCAGTTTTGAATTGTTCCCGGTTCAAGTCCGGTGATTTCACAAACCTGCGACAAAGTAATTCCATTGGTTACCGAGAATATTCCCGTAAGCAACCCCACAGGCGAAACAGGTACTACCGTTCCGGGAAAATATTTAGGTAAATCCACACGAAACTCCCTCCTCTTTATTACGCATTTTCAGTGATATATAATATATAATAAAGCTTACTGCATTAGCAGTCATACGTATGTATTATGTCGTTTTCTGACGTTAATACAATATCGCATGTATGTGTTTTATGATTTATTGATTTATTTTTGTGTTCTGCTGTACATAATATATTATATTTAGATTATAATATAAGGTCTTTGTATTGTAAAACGTGGTCGCGCGACCATATATATCATTTTCAGTCATTATGCTAAATTACCTTCTCAATTCTCGGATTTTCTTTTATTTTTTAAATTTTTCATATGTTTTCAAAAATAAAAGCTCTCACCTTGAACTCGTGAGAGCATCATGTTAAGTCGTCCGTGCAAAATAACCCTATTATACCTTAAGAGCTGACATCAGGTGCCTTTTATAGTCTATAAACAGTGGCGTGTAAATCACATCACGTTTTCTTGGCCTCTCAAGATTTATTCCTATTTTTTCAATCATTTTTCCGGGCCTCGGCCCCATTACATAAACTTCATCTGACAGGTATACAGCTTCTTCGATATCATGGGTTATAAAAAGTACGGTTTTACGGTGCTTTTCCCATATATCGGTAAGCCAGTCCTGGATATGGTTCCGGGTTAAAGCATCCAACGCTCCGAAAGGTTCATCCAGAAGCATAACAGAACCTTCCATCAGCCACGTTCGTAGCAAAGCAACCCTCTGCCGCATACCACCCGATAATTCGTCGGGATATGCATCAATAAAATCCTCCAGTCCGAACTCAGATACCATTTCTTGAATAAAACCGGTGTCGGTATTCTTTAATGTACCTGCCAGTTCAAGCGGCAATACGATATTCTGCCTGACCGTTCTCCATGGCAGCAGTAAATCCTTTTGCAGCATGTACGCTATATATGGTCTGCTTTTACGCACATCACATCCATTTACAACTGCAGAACCGGCAAAATCCTTCTCCAGCCCTGCTATTGTTCTGAACAAAGTGCTTTTTCCGCATCCGCTTGGCCCTATAATTGAAATGAACTTGCCCGGTTCTGCCTGCAAATTAACATTTTCCAGAACTTTAATCTCTTTATTGTTCAAAATATATGACTTACTTAAATTTATTATCTCTACAGCCAGTTCCATTTTAGCCTCCATTTGGCTTCTCTTATTCTGATAATTCTTGCTGTTATTATAAATACCACTGATTTCGGTTTTTTAAATACACCGGCAACCAAATATCGAAGCCATGTTGCCAGGATGTTGCTTTGCGTGTGATATGCATATAGATTACAATTTAAAATTAACCGGCCTTTATGGCAATATTAGTTAATCCCCCACCCATAAGGGCAGGGGATAGGGGGGGCTTAAATAATATATTATTTGTTCAGAAATTCATTGGTAAATGCTTTCGTCACATCCACTTTTTCCTCAATGAATCCATTTTCGTAAAGCCAAAGCATGTATCTTTCCCAGACTTCCTGCTTTTGCATTCCCCAATACTCGGCATCATCCTGGTATTTTTCCGAGAGGTATTTCTGGCTCTCAACCACCAGTTCCCTGTCAAGTTCGGGTACGTTTTTCAGCAATATTTCCGCCGCTTCTTCAGGTTTGTCTATGCAAAACCTGTATCCCTTTTCAACGGCTTTCATAAATTTCTGAACAACATCGCTGTTTTCAGATATCATTTTTTCACTTGTTATAATAACAGGGGTATAGTAATCAAAAACTTCGGCTATTTTTCCCAGATCAATGTAATTCAGCTCAATTCCTCTCAGTTTCGCCTCAATACCCGTCCATCCTTCAAATATCCATGCATAATCCACTTCCCCCGTACTTGATACCTGGAAAAAATCAGCATCCCCTGTTGTAACAATTTGCAATTTGCCGGGATCTGCCCCTTCCTGCTCCATTAAATACCGAAGGGTTGCTTCTTCAATTGGCGAGCCCCATCCTCCATATTTTTTATTTTCAAAATCCTTTGGCGAAGTAATGCCCTTTTCTACCAGCGATGCAAATCCCGATGTATTATGCTGAATCACGGCAGCAAGGGATACAACCGGCATTCCTTCTGCCCGTGCGAAAGTAACGGATTCCTGGTAACTGATGCCGAACTGCGCTGATCCTGCCGCCACAATCTGTTCGGAAGTACCTTCCTGGGGCTGAACAATTGTTACTTCAAGGCCTTCCTTTTCAAAATAACCTTCGCTTAATGCCACATACAGCCCTGTGTGATTAGTATTCGGTGTCCAGTCCAGAACGGCAGTGACTTTTATTTTTCCTGTTTGCTGCGAGCCACATCCTGAGGCAAGCATAATTACACAAATAAGCATTGCCATAGCTATGTATTTTTTCATAGCGAAACTCTCCTCCTTACAACTTTCTTCTCAATATACGAAATCACGTAAAAGATCAATAAACTGAGTACAACAATAATCAGAACATCAGCAAACAAAGCCGCAGTTTTGAATGTTTTCATGGATCTGGTCAAAAATATTCCAAGGCCTTCCTGGGCACCAACCCACTCAGAAAGAACAGCTCCGGTTACACTGTATGCTGCTGCTATTTTCAGTCCTGAAAAAAACTGCGGCATGGCCTGCGGTACCCTGACTTTCCATAAAATCTGCGACTGGGTTGCCCTCATAACCTGAAGCAGTTCATCAAGTTCGGGTTCGGTTGAAGTTAACCCCTGTACAAACCCGACTGTTATCGGGAAAAAGCAAACCACCGCTACTATAAGCACTTTGGGCAGAATCCCGAATCCAAACCAAATCATGAAAAGCGGCGCAAGTACATAAAGAGGTATGGTCTGGCTTATTATCATATATGGCCATAGAATTTTGTATAATATCTTTACCCGCACCATTAACAGCGACATAGCCACCGAAAGCACCAGCGCGGCGGAAAATCCCAGAATGACTTCCAACATGGTTATTGCAGTATGCCTCATAAGTATCGGGAATGATTCAATTAAAGCATGAAGCACTGCACTTGGAGCGGGGATAAGGTATTCCGGGGTTTTCAAAACATACACAAGGCTTTCCCAGGCTATTATCAGTACGGCAAAAGAAACAGGCAAACTCAGATTACCTGTATTTATAAATTTTTTCATCCATTGTCACACCTTCTGGTTTATAATCGATCTTAACTATGGATACAACCCTGCTGGCTCCTTCTTTGATGCATATTTCCTGAGCTTTCTTTACAATATCAAGCAGTATGTCCAGCTCGCCTTCCATAGTTGTTTCCAGAGGACCGACAATATATTTGACACCGCTTTTGTCAATCAGTTCTATAACTTTATCAACAACCGGGTAGACTTTTTCTTCAGGAACAATAGGAAGAACCTGAAGACTTACATTTGCAACAGCCATCAATACCACTGCCTTTCACTATTTTTCAAATAATTGATTAATCTCAGTTGCAACTGAAATTGGGTTTAACCTGAACCGTGTACTTTAGGAAAGGTTTATTTTAAAGAATAACCTGAATAAGTAAAATTATGTTTCAAATTTTACATAATTAAAAAACCGCCGGGAAAGGCGGTAACAGTCAAATATGTAACCCTTCCCTACGCCGGTATTACCCGGATCAGGTTTTGCGGTCGGAGTTG
>DATCKN010000064.1:0-33725 GCA_036562185.1 Thermoclostridium sp. | reverse complement strand
CGTGCTATATCAGCTTCATGCTGTGCTATTCGTTCAGAATAATAATCTTTTTCTTCTTCCGAATCGGAATACAGAATATAACTTAATATATTTACTCTTGTCTGCTGAAAATGTGAACTGATGTTTTCAACATATTCCAATGCAAGGGTAGAATTGTTATAATCCAGAGAATATGAATCCTGTACCGAATTTAAATTTGAAATTCCAACAATTCCTATAATACATGATATCACTGTCATTAAGAAAAAACCTATTATAATCCTTATTGGATATTCAAATTGTCCACGCTTTTCTGTGCTCCGTATTGCTTTGTAAGATTTTTCGTTTCAATTATGTATTCGCTCACTTGCAAGCACTCCTTTATCTGTTATTCTATAGCGCCAACCTTACAGAAACCTTACAGTAACCTTACATTAGCCTTGCACTCCAATCAGTTTTTGCGCTTCACATTACATGTTCCATACCTACATCCAGTTTACAGCCGCATGAACATTTTAAAAAACCGTGTTTTCCTCAGGCAGCAATATAAATTATATAAAAAAATCGCCCGTCATTGAGTTATCTCAATGAAAGGCGATTACTGGGGGAAATACCATAGCTGTTCTTGAATGCACGGCAAAAAGCCTGGGATGAGTTAAACCCGTGTGTGATTGATATGGTCTTTTCTGTGTTTGGCCTGCAATAAGCGGTAATAATTTAAGCTGAAAGGAAAGTGGGATATTATGAAAATGCCGGTTATTTTTGCAGGACACGGGGCACCGATGAATACAGTTATTGGTTGGCTGGCACAAAGTCTTGATTGGGCTTATGAGTTTGATGACTATATTTATGAAAATATCATAAGCAATAGCCGGGAAAAAATTATAAAATTTTACGAGCTGGGGGATGTTGCAAAACTTGCAGTCCCAACACCCGATCACTTTTATCCCTTATTATATATACTTGGGGCATCGGAGATAAAGTCAGTGTTTTAACAAATCTTGCGAACCCGGCTCACTGACAATGACAGGCTATATATGGGAGTGACCGCATCCCCCGGCCCCTGCTTTTTATTTATTTTTTAATTTCAGCCAGTATATGCGGGAATATGGCAATACTTCTTTCCAGGATTCCCTTAACATATGAAATAAGGATGCCATAATTGGTTATCGGCACATGCTGATCCACTGCACATTTATACCGGTATTTCATCTCTCTTTCGTTGAGCATGCAGCCTCCGCAGTGGACAATCAGCTTGTATTGGGACAAATCATCGGGGAATTCTGTTCCTGATGTAAACTTAAAATTCAGCTGCTTCCCGGTATATTCCTTCATCCATCGTGGCAGCTTTACAGTGCCTATATCATCACATTGCCGGTGATGCGTGCATCCTTCGGAAATGAGAACGGTATCTCCATTCTGAAGGGTTTCCAGCGCTTTTACGCCTTTTACGGCAATTTCAAGGTTGCCTTTATATCTTGCAAAAAGAATGGAGAACGAAGTAAGAAAAATATCCTCCGGTGTTTCAGCCGCCACCTTCTCAAACACCTGACTGTCCGTTATTACAAGTTTTGGCCTTTTTCCAAGGCTGTCAAGTGTTTCGCGCAGCTCAGCATCTTTTACTACAATTGCGGTAGCACCTGTATCAAGAATATCACGGATGGTCTGCTGCTGGGGCAGTATCAGGCGTCCCTTCGGAGCAGCCTTGTCAATCGGTACAACAAGCACAACAAAATCCATCGGGTCAATAATGTCACCTACTATTTTCTTTTCAGGTTCTTCTGCTGCAGCTAAAGCTGCGATCTTTTCCTTAAGTTCGTTTATATTGTACCCTGTTTTCGCACTGACATGAATTTCCTTACCGGTTTCAGTCATTTCTTCTCCCGTTAAATCGGCTTTATTATACGCAACAATATAGTTTATCTTCTTTTCATCAAACAGTGCTATCAGTTCTTCATCTTCCTTTGATTTGCCAATGGCAGAATCTATAACAAGAACTGCGACATCGGTTTTGTTAAGCACCTGGCGGCTTTTTTTCACCC
Source organism: Thermoclostridium sp. (assembly GCA_036562185.1). Lineage (GTDB taxonomy): Bacteria > Bacillota > Clostridia > DSM-8532 > DSM-8532 > Thermoclostridium. Next base: position 31,704 of record DATCKN010000064.1, on the reverse strand, counting down.
GCAGTTCGCCTAAAGGTCCTTCATCATCCATCCCGGGTGTATCAATGATCATAACCGGTCCAATGGGAAGCAGTTCCATGGATTTGTAAACCGGATCGGTTGTTGTTCCTTTTATATCTGAAACAACGGCAAGGTCCTGTCCGGTGACAGCATTAACAAGACTTGATTTACCTGAGTTTCTCTTCCCGAAAAAGCCTATATGAATACGATTTGCTGACGGTGTTTCATTCAGTCCCATGCGAATCCTCCTTTAAAACCTGAAATCACGAAGTCCGTTACTGATTTTTACCAGGTTATCTTCTACAATCTTTCTTACTTTTTCCTTTGGAATTTTCACCAGCTCTTTTTGAATGAGAGCCTCTCCAACCGCCTTTGTTCCGGGTTTTGCGTAATCCTCCAGGTACTCCTTCAACGTCATGATGGCGTTAGGATCGCAGAAATTCTGAATCTGGCCGCTCTTACAGAGGCTCATGAATCTGTCTCCGGTCCTGCCCTCCCTGTAGCACGCAGTGCAAAAACTGGGGATGTAGCCAAGCTCCATCAGCCATTTAACAACTTCATCAAGGGTTCTCCTGTCGCTTATATCAAATTGCGCTGAATTTTCATCTTCTGGTTCGGGCTCGTAATATCCACCGACACTTGTCCTGGAACCGCCACTGATCTGGGAAACTCCCAGGCTCAGCACACGTTCCCTTGTTGCCTTGCTTTCCCGGGTTGATACGATTATTCCGGTATATGGCAAAGAAATGCGGATGCATGCAACGATTTTTGCGAATATGTCATCATCTATTGCGTTCCCGAATACCGACGGGTCAATGTCATCAGCAGGACGGATTCTCGGTACGCTGACAGTATGCGGACCAACGCCGAATACCGCTTCGAGGTGCTCAGCGTGCATCAGCAAAGCCGCAAATTCATAGCGATAGCTTTCAAGTCCAAACAGCACACCCAGGCCGACATCGTCTATTCCTCCGAGCATAGCCCTGTCCATCGCTTCGGTGTGATAGGCATAATCGTGCTTTGGACCGGTCGGATGCAGTTTTTCATAGCTTTCCTTATGGTAAGTCTCCTGGAAGAGTATATAAGTACCTATGCCTGCTGCTTTAAGCTTTTTATAATTTTCAACGGTGGTTGCGGCAATATTGACGTTAACTCGCCGGATTGCGCCGTTTATATGCTTGATACTGTAGATTGTATCAATACACTCGAGTATATACTCAATGGGGTTGTTTACAGGATCTTCCCCGGCTTCTATGGCAAGGCGCTTATGGCCCATATCCTGAAGCGCAATAACTTCGCGGCGAACTTCCTCCTGCGTCATTTTCTTTCTGTGGATGTGCTTGTTTTTCATATGATACGGGCAGTAAACACAGCCGTTTACACAGTAGTTGGACAGGTATAACGGCGCAAACAGTACGATACGGTTGCCATAGAAATCATTCTTGATTTGCCTGGCAAGTTCAAACAGTTCTTCATTTTTTTCAGGGAGTTCGCAGGCAAGTAACACCGAAGCCTCTCTGTGGGATAATCCTTTGCGGAGTTTCGCCTTTTGAATAATGCTGTCAACAAGTTCGGCATTGTTTTTGTTTTTTTCCGCATAATTCAGCGTTTCAAGAACTTCTTCATGGGAAATGAACTCTTCTGCTTTAGAAGATTTGGGATTATACATAGTAGAACTCCTTTCTTATCCGGGTCAGAAAAAATCTTTCCCTTCAGTAACAGGATAATTTTAATAAATTTTATTTTCTGATAGATTTATGATCCCCACGGGAGACAGTCACATGATAACCTATGCTTTCCATACGCTTTTTCATACAGCACAGGCATTCTGCAGCTTCATCCCCGGTGCAGATCTTGTTGTCATAAAGCATATATTTCTGCCTTACACTTTTAGGTGAAAGATTGGGCATAACTACATTTGCTCCGGCAAGAATACCAAGTTCCCTGCCTTTCGGGTGAATTGTCCCAAGCGCGGTTGTGGCAGGGAGCAGAACATCGGGAAGAATTAAACGGATAATGCCAAGCAAAAACAATGTCAGTTCAAGTGTTCCCGCTTCGTTACCGGCAAACGGCGTTTCGTGGTGCGGTATGAACGGGCCGATGCCTACCATGTGGGGATTTAGCTCTTTTATAAACAGTAAATCCTCAACAAGGCAATCTGTGGTTTGATACGGAGAACCAACCATGAATCCGCATCCAACCTGGTAACCTATATCTTTCAAATTATACAGGCATTGCTTCCTGTTATCGGGCGACAGCACTTTGGGATGCAGTTTCCGGTAATGTTCGCTATTTGCTGTTTCATGCCGCAGCAAATAGCGATCCGCACCGGCCTCAAAAAACGCTTTATAGCTTTCATAGCTCTTTTCGCCTATGGAAAGTGTAACAGCACAGTCCGGATAACGTGTTTTTACGGAACGGATAATGTCAACGATCCTTTCATCTGTAAAATACCCGTCCTCTCCCCCCTGCAGCACAAAAGTGCGAAAGCCCAGGCCATATCCTACCGAGCAGCACTCAAGAATCTGCTCTTTTGTCAGACGGTACCGCTCGGCCATGCAGTTGCTTTTCCGGATACCACAATAATAGCAGTCATTTTTGCAATAGTTTGTAAACTCTATAAGCCCGCGTATGTACACATCATACCCGTAGTTTTGTACCCTGACCGTCCTTGCTTTTTCAAAAAGGTATTCCGAAACCTCAGGATTCCGGTTATCAATCAGTTCCCTAAATTCTGACGGTGAAAGATTATTTGATTCATAAAGCTTATCAACGAGCTGTTTCATCAGATACCTCTTTTTTTGTTTTACCTGTTACTTTGGAATATAATACTTTTGTGCTTACGCCGGGAAGTCTTCCAAGTTTCCCTGAGAGTGCACTGATTACGTCCTGAGGCGCATTAATGGCAATACTTATTATGTTGATACCCATTTCACGGTATGGCAAACCCATTCTGCCGATAATGTAATTTGCATAGTCATGCAAGATTAAATTAAGTTTTTCAACTGAACCGCTATCTTCAACAATAATCCCGATAATAGCCACTCTTGTTTCCATACGCAAAATCCCCAATAACTAAAAATGCGCCTTCGAAAGGCGCAGAAAATCCATGTTCAAATATAGTATTCAACATTGCCTGTGCCTTCCGCCTAATATCAAAGTATTTGGCGTCAGTAACAATTTGCAGTTGGTGCCTAATCATCAGATCGCTCTTTTGATTCAGCAATTATATTCTATTATTTTTCCGGAACTTTGTCAAAGTAATCTTAAATATATCAGCCCTATATAAATTTTGGCCCGGTTGATACGTAGAACCCGCCATGAATCCACATCCACCCTGGCAAACAAACCCCAAAGCGTGCAATCATATTCATCTCCATAGCAAGAATATTATAAACACCTAATGAATTTCAGATTCTTCATTCAATCCACGCAGAAGTAATACCGCCAAAATACCGCAGGCCAATAAGCTGAACAAGCTGAGAGCAAATTGTACCGGTGTTGCTTCATAATATCCTGCTACACAAAAAACCGCGGTAATAGGATAAACCGCACGTACTGTGCTTTGCATCCCTAAAAAGAGGCTGATAAACGAATATATTTCAGCAAATAAAACAGCAAGCCAGTAACCTCTTTTCAGCTTATATACAATGGCTATTATGGGGGATACCGCCAAAAATGTTCCAACACCTTCCAATAAATACATTTTTGCAAAGCCTAACACCGTATTCAAATCAAGTAAAGAGGCATGAAGCATTGCTTCCACTACCAATGAAACCACAAACAGGAAAGCATACAGGCCAACCGAGAAAATTGCAGTGATGACCAGCTTTGCCCTAATTAAATCTGAAACACTGACAGGAACAAGCAAGAGAGATTTCATCGTATCATCCTGATCTTCCCTGCATATCATGTAACTGCCCATGAGCGCAATGATGGCGGGAAATACAAACAGGCTCCCTAAAGATTGTGTCGCAGTCATATACCATGCAGCGTTATCTATATACCGCTTGCCGTAATATTGAAACTGTCCCTGCATAAATACAATAAAAGCCACCATGACAGCTGAAAATAAGGCAATCCATATAATCTTTGAACGTTTGATCTTAAGTCTTTCCACCAATAATAATGTCATCATCTCAATTCACCTGCTTTTCATTTTAATATGCTTACATATCTTTAGCCAGTGCAAGCCTTGCCAGAACCGTCGATGCCGCTGCCCATACCCCAATACACAAAAAAGCTTTTCCAACATTAACGGGTTCGTCCAGTACAACCCCTTCAATATCCCGGATGGTAATTGCCACAACACTGGAAAGAGGATGCAGGTACTTGTTCACCATAAGCAGTATAAAACCAATAAATGTATAAACAACGGTCACGCATACCGGAAAAATGTAGCCTTTCTGTGAAGCCGCCACAGCAAGTACGGGTATCATGGCAAAAGGTGTTAATATACCGATTTGAAAGCACTTAAAAAATAAAACAGAAACGCTTTCGCTTGTTATTTCAATCATACCTGATACAATCCCTGCCAAAACAGAGCTGATTGCTGAGATAAGCATAAAGCTGAGGGAAAATACCAGTACAACCGAGAACTTACTTAAAAAGTACCCCATTTTGCTTACAGGAATGATCCACAGCTGTTTTAAAACATCATTCTGGTTTTCGTCATACATCAGCATGGTACAAAGTATTCCCAGCACAACGGGCAGGATAATCCAATGTGTATAGGAAAGGGAAGTCCATTTGTAAAACTGCATAGGAGTGATCTCTTCCATACCTGACGTGCCAAAATAGAATATGGCAACAAGAGGCATAATCAATGCGGCAAGAAGCATCAGCCAAACAAACCTTTTCCGCCGAAGCTTCATGAATTCAATCCGAACTAGTTCAAGCAATGCCTTCCCCTCCCGTTACTTGTCTGAAATAATCCTCCAGGGTATTATTGCAAAGTTGTGAACTTATTACCGAGATGTCTTCAAGCATAAGCGCTCTGTTGATTTCAGCCATGTCAAGCTTGGTATTGTAAAGCCTTAGCAAATGATCGTCCTGGATTGAGTATTCTTTCACCAGGAATTTTTGCTCCAATACCAAAGCAGCTTTTGCCGTGTCTGAAACCTGCAGCTGGATATACCTGCAGTTTCTTTTCTGAAGCTCTGCCATGCTGCTTTCTTCCAGAAGAACACCGTTATGAATAATACCAATGTCGTCAGCCAACATGGATATTTCTGAAAGAATATGGCTGGAAATCAAAATCGTTTTTCCCTGCTCCACACACAAAGCCCGGATAAAATTCCTGACTTCTGCAATTCCAATAGGATCAAGACCGTTTATCGGCTCATCCAGTATGAGAAGCTCAGGGTCGTGCAAAATGGCATTGGCAATCCCGAGGCGTTGTTTCATACCAAGGGAATATTTACTGAATACTTTTTTATCCTTGTAAGGCAATCCCACAACTTCAAGGGCATCTTTCACGGCGTTCGGTTTCGAAGTTCCCCGCATTTTGGCAAAGATTTCAAGGTTTTCGGTTCCTGTCAGATTTGGATAAAAGCCAGGCTTTTCAATGATTGCCCCAATACGTGGATAAATACGTTTTTCGTTGCCTTTGATGTTTTCACCGAAAACCCTGACCTCTCCGGAGGTAATGGAAGTAAGGCCCAAAATCATCTTCATAATTGTAGTCTTACCCGCTCCGTTTCTGCCAAGCAACCCGTATATACGCCCTTTTTTCACATGGAGATTTACTTTATTCACAACAGTTTGCTCTCCATAAATCTTGGTCAGGTTACGGGTTTCAATGATTACATGATCCAATTTGATTCCCTCCTGCTAACTTTTAATAAACACAATTCTTTTTTACAGCTTCATTCTGTGAATCCTAAATGGTTTGCCCGGATTGAATCATGATAGTTCAGGCAGTTTTTGCTTACATTTAAAATATAGCACTGAAACCTTGCCAAAACCTTGCTGCTTTCTTGCTTGTTTCTTGTTTTTTATGATCAAAGCCCTGTGTAATCACAGGGCTTTCGGAAGTGTTATGTTCAATATCGTACCGCCATTCGGAGGGCTTTCCGCATAAATAGTGCCACCATGAGCTGTGACAAGCTCCTTTACAATAGACAATCCAAGTCCGTTTCCAACACTCCGCCGGGATTCATCTCCCTGATACAGACGTTCAAAAATATGGGGCAAATCCTTGTCGGGTATTCCTTTGCCATTGTCCGCAATAATGATTTTTGCTTGCTTTTCATCCTCAGAAATGTGAATTGATACTTCATTTCCTCCACTATGCACAATTACGTTCTGAAGCAAGTTGCCGAGTATGCGCATATAGGCGTTGCGATCCAGCCGAATACTGTATTCAGTTTCGGGAATATCAATTTTGTAAGTAAACTGTTTATCTTCCAACACTGGTATCCAATCGGCAATAATATTACGGGAAACTTCATTCAAGTCGCAGATTTCAAATTGAAATATTTGCTCCTTTGCATCAAGCTTAACCCATTCAAACAGGGATTCCACAAAACCTTTCAGGCGATGAGCTTTTTCCAGAGCAACCCCTATGTACCCGTCTTTTTCCTCTTCGGTTACCATTTTATTCTGAATGGCTTCCAGGTATCCTACCAGAGAAGTCAACGGTGTTTTGATGTCGTGTGAAAGGCTTGTCATAAGGCGCTTATAAGACTGCTCGGACTGCTTCATCCTTACAAGCTGCGCCTGGTAACCTGTTGTAATTTCATTAATACTGTAGCATACAGTTTTTGTCAGGTCGTTTTCCTTCGCAAGAACACGGCGGTTGAGGTTTCCCTCTTTTATATCCTTTAAGGCGTCCTCAATGACCGAAAGCTGTTCCCTTACACGGCAAAGCTTTACTGTAAGGTATGCAATTGCACATATGCACAGCAATAACGCGGCAAAAAAAAACAGCATCCAGTTCATATGCTATGCCTCCTTATTAAAACGATAACCCACACCATGCACAGTCAGGATATAAAAGGGATGTTTCGCATCAGGTTCAATCTTTTTTCTCAGCTTGCTGATAAATGACATGATATTATTATCGTCATAGGCATATTCGTTTCCCCAAACCTGAGTATATATCTGCTTTTTCGTATAAACTCGGCCTTTGTTGGAAGCCAGAAATACCAGCAAATCAAATTCTTTGCCGGTAAGATCAATCAGTTCCCCGTTTATATAAACAGTACGGGCTTCTTTGTTTATAATCATATTTTTAAAGTTGAGTATATCCGAAGATGCAGCATTATTGAATTTTGTATATCGCCGAATCAGTGATTCCATCCGTGCCAGCAACTCATTTAAGCTAAATGGCTTTGTCAGGTAATCATCCGCGCCAAGGCGCAGTCCCGTCACCTTGTCTATTTCATCACCTTTGGCTGTCAGCATCAGTACGGGAACCATACTGTTTTTACGTATTTCAGATAATACCTGGAAGCCATCCATACCGGGCAGCATAACATCCAGGATTACAAGGCAGTATGTATCGTTTTGCCCTGCTATTTTTGCCAGACCTTCCTTGCCCGTATATGCAATATCGGCTTCCAAATTCTCCTGCATGGCACATTTTTTCATCAACGCGCAAAGCTCTGCATCATCGTCTATAATTAAAACCCTGTTTGGCATGATCCATCTCCTATACTTCTTATATTCAGGCTTTATGGAATATTTAAAATCAGTTTATAAATATACCTCCATAATACCTTCTGAAATTCCAAAAGTATTTTAGTCAGAAGAGCTTGAAATAAACCATATATGGCGCACCGGCATTGCTTCCGTAAACGGGGCGGCTGGCTATCACTCGCTTTTGATTTATTTATTTTACAGGAATGCACCACTTGTCATTATCGTATGTCAAGTAAAGAAACTATATCGCATGACCAATCTTAAGCCTTAGTATATCATAAATTTCCTGAATTTTGTATTTCATTTTGACATAACTTGCTATTTACAGCCACTTTTTATTTATACCTGTTTATCACATTGAAAATGGCGAAGTCTTATGCAATAATTGTTAATAGTTGATTGTTATGGATGTACTTCCAATAATATATTATCAATAAAGAGTTCCGCCATGAAGCGTTGTCTTCATTAACACTGAAAAATTAAATTGAATAATAAAAATAAGAAAGTGAGGATTTAAAAATGGCTGGACCAACAATAAGATTTTCATCCGTTACACTCGATTGCCCCAATCAGGAAGCACTTGCGGATTTTTACGCAGCCTTACTTGGATGGGAGAAAAAGCGCTTTGACGAAGAATGGCTTGCCGTACTTTCCCCCGATCGCAACATATGCCTGCTTTTTCAGGAAACAAACGATTATGTGCCGCCTGTGTGGCCTAACGAACCGGGAAAGCAACAGCAGATGACGCATCTTGACTTCTCGGCGTCACCTGCTGATAAAGACGCAGTGACTGAGCACGCCATTGCATGCGGGGCAAAGCTCTCACCTGTTCAGTATTCGGATGGCTATACAGTTTTCATTGACCCGGCCGGTCACCCTTTCTGTATCAGCTTTTTTGGCTGAACCGTTCCGGAAAGCATTGGATATTAGAATTACTGCAAAGAAAAATCAATGCCTGGAAATGCTTTATTTACAGGCATTGATTTCCTTGAAAAATATCCATGCTTAACATAATACACCCTTACGCATCTAATGCCAGGTATGTGTTTGTGTCTGTTCTTAACATTAGTCAGGAAGCTTCTTCCCGCACTTTGGGCAGAAATCAAATTCTGAATCTACGGGTTTTCCACAATAAGGGCAATATTCAACACTTGTCCCGTTTTTTTCAGGAACAGCCTTACCGGCTGAGGCTTTCCTGCCATATTTTTCATTCAGCGGGTCTGCCTCCTCGTCTTCATCAACTATGTCGACGATGGAATAACGGTCCTCTGATGTTACGTTATGGTGATGATATATTACATTATATACCGCCATACCAACGAAAATAAGTCCAAACGGAATCATAAACCATGCGCCCATTGCTCCGGCAACAATGCACCAAAAAATCCCAAACAGTGAAGCAGCAACTCCTCCTGCCATTCCCATCCTTGACGGGCCTCTTCCCGGTTTTATACTTTTCATATTACAGTTTCCCTTTCTATAAGCTAAAATTTCGTGCCATATTCGGGCCAAAACAGTTTATCCGAATCGGATTCATGAGCATTAAGATTTGCACTGTCTGAAATCCGATGGCTTTAATTTTATAATATCATTTCAATATGTTTTTGTATAAACTGTATACGGTCAAATATTCTTGGTTTAAAAGTTCCTGCAACTCCAACTGCTATGTTGCTCTTCGGGTTAACATATATTACATTTCCACCGTCTCCAATAGCAGCATAGATTCCTTCTTTTTCATCAATTACCCACCAGAGAAACCCATAAGACATGTTCCCAAAACGTTCTCCCAACCTCTGATATGGTTTTGACATCGCATCAATCCATTCGGCTGAAACAACACGTTTTCCCCGGTACTCCCCACGATTGAGGCAAAGAAGCCCGATCTTTGCCATGTCATTAGCCGATAGGGCAAGACCCCAGCCTGCCGTATTTATGCCTTGCGGCTCAGCATACCAAACATCACCTTTTGGAAGCTTCGACATCAAAAACTCTAACTGATCTTCCTTTGATACATCCTCTTTATTTTGATGCTCTGGAATTCCCAATGGTTTAAACAGGTATTTATTTGCAAAATCAATGGTTTTCATTCCGCTGGCAACAGCAATAATTCCATTGACTATCTGAATTCCCAAAGTTGAATATTTGAATTCCCCGGTAATTCCGCGCTTTCCACCCAATAAGTCCAATGCTGCTAAAGTCCAGTCATTACTGCTGCACACTCTTGTCCATGGCTCAGATTTGTACTTATATGGCGCAGTCATAGTAATAAGGTGTCTAACAGTTACATCGTAAATGGTTTTCTCCCCGCGTTTTGTCACGTAACCCGGGAAAAAATCCAGTACCTTTTGATCCACATTTTCTATGAAACCGTGATCTATTGCTATTCCTAACAGTAGTCCTACAACACTCTTGGTCACAGACATAACATGAAGCGTATCTCCGGGCTTATAGCCGTTCCAGTAGTCTTCAAGCACAACTTCTCCGTTTTTTATGGCAGTGATCTCGCAGATATTCTTTTCATTATTTGCAACGTATTCATGCAATATTTCATTTTTAACCATGTGCGCTTTTCATCCTCTTATCTTTATTAGCCTTTAACCGGTTAAAGGAATATTCAGCACTGTTAAAACAATACTAACCCGATTAAAAATAGTTTTCAATAATATTTTAAAACTTTTTGCTTTTGAAGTTAATTAATGGTATTCCTGTTATCTTTATTTCTGCACACCCTGCCTTGATAATATGAAAACCTTGCCGTTTACTGACCAGCCCACTGCGCCATGATATTTCTCAGCGGTTTTTTTATATTCATCAGACCCATCCCGTGAGCCTTTTTATCTATTTTTTCGGTTGCCGGAAATCCGGAGTTTTTCTTTTTTACTTTTTTTCCGTTAAAGCTGTTTTCCACCTCCACAAAAATCATCATTCCTTTTTTGAACGAGGATAATCGGATGAAAGCTTCTGCCTCACGGTTTTCTGATTTTAATTTATTACATGCTTCAATCGCATTGTCCAACGCATCTTTTTTTATATTTATTTAATATTTTTGCCTGAGCTACCCGGAGAACTCAAAGTATAAGTTATCCATGGAAAATAAAAATACCTGCATTCTGACATAATTGTAATTGTTCTTTTTCTGTTTATTGATATAAGCTGTTTCAGAAAAAGAATATACTCCCTTGCCATGTAAATTGTTATAGCCACATTTCGCCTAACATGGCAAACTATCCGTTTTATCCTGTTCAATGCCCAATTCAGGTATATCAACGGCAATATAATCGATTTTCATGCCCAGCAGCGTATCTGTAAATATTACATTGAAATATACCGGTTGTTTTACATTTTTATCTGTAAATGAAACCGTATATTTAAAGTTATATCTGCTGGCAGAGCCCATTCTTGCATCGGGCTTCGGTATTTTTTCGAATTTACTGTATGCATCATACCATGTACGCAACTTGTAGAATTCATCTTCTGTGATATATTTTTTCAGTCTCGTTGACAGATCATTATATGTTATCTTAAATCCCTTATTAAAATATTTAGTTCTTTCTTTTAAAGTGGCTTCCACATTTTTATACAATTTATTGCAGTTCACAGTGTATATAAAAAATCTCAAAGTTAATAAAATAATTACCATTGATGCAATCAATATAATATTTTCACGCATTATTTCAACCCCATTTTGTCACTGCCAGGTGCCGCAAAGAAATCCATTTTGCCTGAAATCAGGCTGTTAGCAGTCTACAGTTAATTTTACCCTGGCAAAGTCGAGCTCCTCAAGGTTTTGATACTCAAATGATTATTGTTATCACAGACTTAGAGTACAATATGCCTAAATACTGAGCAAACTGACATTGGTACAGGGGCTTGGTTTGCTGTTTCACAGTATCTATACCCCTTCTCCGTTAAATTCAGGGATAAAGCTTTCCAAAGCTGTCTCTCCTTCCTGGATAAATCCGTTTTCCACTCCGATTCCAATCGCATATTCAACAAGCTCTTCATACTCTTCTTCAGTTATCTTCCTGTTTAGCTCGGGGTATATCTCATTCTTTATTATCGGAGTGTATTGATTCATTATGCTGATGAATATCCTGTCTCCATAGTTTTCATACAGGTATTTTATAATCCTCTTGGAGTCCTCAAGATATCCTGGTAATGTCAGGTGCCTTACTATCACACCTTTTTGCATTATGCCCCGTTCATCAAATTTTGTTTCCTTTACCTGCCTTACCATTTCTTCAATTGCCCCGGATGCAACCGTAAAATAATTCCTGCAGTTAGAATACTTCCCTGCAGGCTCGGATGACATATATTTAAAATCGGGTAAATATATATCGATATACCCTTCAAGAAGCTTCAGGGTTTCCACTTTCTCATACCCGCTGCAATTATATACAATAGGAACTGTGAGCCCATTTTGGCGTGATATGTTTAAAGCCTCTATGATATGCGGAACATAGTGGCTTGGGGTAACCAGGTTAATATTATTGGCTTTCTTGCTTTGAAGCTCCAGGAAAATATCTGCCAGCCGATCTATTGTAATTGTCTTTCCTGCCATTCCCTTTGCTATATTGCTGTTCTGGCAGTATACGCACCCAAGCGCGCAACCCGAAAAAAATACAGTACCCGAACCTTCTTCACCGGAAATACAAGGCTCCTCCCACATATGTAATGCTGCTCTGGCAACCACCAGCTCATCAGTGGCTTTGCAATATCCTTTCTGGCCTATAGTTCTGTCCACATGACATTCCCTTGGGCAAAGAACACAGTCTTTTAATATTAATGTATTCATCTCAAATCCTCATCTCTTAAACTCCATATGCATAAGCCAAAGCTATTCATACGAAAACCCGAACCATGCACGAACCTTTTTTTCTGATTCAGGTAAACAGGTCCTCCCCGTCAGACACTATATAACAGTTCGCGTTTCCACACTTAATCCTTTTCACCATACTCATATCAGCTCCCATATTTTCACCTTTTTTGTCAATAAAAAGGTCTATGCCATTGAATTCGGACTCCGCACTCAACACTGTTTCGGATTAATGGAATTTAAAAAAATTTTTATTAGGCCGGCCACAGTCAGTGTACTTTGGATGACTCTCTCCCTGCGGCCGGTGCTTGTCCACATTACCTATACAATTCCAAGGCACCGAAACAATCGGGTATTATTTCGCCTGTTTCGGGATTTCGCGGGCTGTGTACGTTATACATGTAACCTGTTTTTCCGTATCTTCCAAGCTTGTTTTCATCATAATGATCGCTATCCATGCAAATATGAGTAGCTTTCAACGCTACTGTAACATCCCGGCTGCCTTCAAAATGTTCATGTTCCCATAAAAATTCACATTCAATATTAAGGAAACACTCTGCAATCCGTGGAGCATTTACGGTTTTCGCTTTTTCGGCAGTCAATCCCGACAAGGTTATCTCATCATCATCAAAACCATTGTTTTCAATAGTTTTCATGCACTTATCGTAAATATCCCGCGAAGGGAAATTAAGCACACAACATTTCGTTTCCTGCAAACCCTGGTATAAATGCCCATGTTTTGATACCGATCCTATAATGCAAATAAATTCGCCAGCGTCACCCACAAAAGTTGACCAGGACTGCAGGCAAGCATTTTCTTTTCCGTTCGGCTTATACGTAGTTATCAAAAACAGGGGTGACGGGATGGCGGTAATAAAATCCTGCCATGAAAAGCAGGCGAACTCCCCGGGCCATGTTTCGGTAAATTTTTCGGGTATTGTACTGAATTCCTTTTTCATTTTAACCTTCCTTTCATTTCAAGAAATAACCATTAGCCGGGCAATTTTATCTTTGGGTCCGGCATGGACTGGCATTGATTTTCCTGTTATTTCCCATGTTAAGCTTATAATACTACACTTAACACGACAGCAGCATGTCATGTTTCTTTATACATCTTAAGCATATTTTGCGCAATCCCTATCATCTTTTCCCGTATCTCCACCGGTTCGACAACTTCAACCTTATCACCGAAACTAAGCAACCAGCTTATCATAACATCAATGTTGGTAAATCCCTGCTGGAATAATAAACGCCCACCGTCTGTTTCGGTATAGCATCCCACACCATATTCTTCAATAAGGCGATATTTCACGCTACTGTCAAACAAGGCGGTTATCACATAATCATCTGCGAAATTGCCATGTATGCTTGTGTTTTGCTCCGGGATCTCCCGAGTCTCAAATTCTGTTCCGGTAATTTGCAAATCCCAAAGACGGTTCAGCTTATACATGCGAAAATCCTGCCTTTCGGTGCAAAAACCCAATATGTACCAGTTTGACCACTTAAACATGATGCGATACGGTTCAATAATTTTGTCGGCTTCTCCTTTGTTGTAATAATAATGGAACCTGACAAGCCTTTTTTCACTTATAGCCTTTTTTAACAACTCGATTTTTGACGACAGGCTGTCTTTGTAATATGTTGATAAATCGATCAGGATATTGTCCGGAAGTGAAATTACAGCATTTTTTCCTGCAATCTTATTTGCAAGCCTCTCTGCATAAGAGGTTCGTGAAACACTGTCAATAGACTTCAGGCCTGTAAAAATCGCCTGCAATTCCTCGGTTGTAAAAACCGTCGTGTCAAGATTGAAACCGTCCATTATTGAAATGCCCCCACCCTTACCCTGCGTTGTAACAATAGGAATACCCGCACGGCAAATATCCTCAATATCACGGTTTATTGTACGCCGTGACACCTCGAATTTTTTTGCAAGATAAGGAGCTGTTACTTTTTTATGTTGCTGTAAGACAGCAATTATCCCGATTAGCCGATCTATTTTCATAGCATTAACCTTGCATCAGTTACAACAGTAAATTTAAGGCAAATATCCCTTTCATCCTCCGGAGTTACAGAGTTGTTTTATCCTTTATTGCACTTTTAATTATACATTTTTTCGCTTTCACAGGAAATGCTAAAATTAAATGGCTTGTACCGGTTATATTCACAAAGCCATATCACATTATTCACAGTACCTTTACAATATTTGTTGTTTGAATCATTTTTTCCTTTTTTTCATCCATAAATCATGTATATCTTTCTTAATTAACTGTGACATACTGTCTTTATACTTTGATAAATCTATTCTTTCTATTTCTGCCTTAATTGTATCCCCTAGCTCCGGCCTGAATAAAACAACTTCATGTCCCCTTTTTATCATCCCTGTCCTGTAATAAATCTATGATATCGCTCATAAATCAACCACCTTCTAAAACGCCGCTACAGAATATCCGCACCCATACCTGGAGATAAAAGGATATTTTCATTAGAGGTAGTTCAGCCGTTTTTACCGCTCCTTCTCGAATCAGAAACATATTGCCGGCGCCTGCAAAACATATCCGCCATATCCCACAGCAAGAATTACATCTGTTGCATCATTGCACCTTAATTTATACCTTCACAGGAAGACTGTGCTATTGTTTCGACTGAAGCCAATTGCTCTTCTGAAGCAGCAGAGATTTCCTGCATGCCTGCCGCTGTTTGTTCAACCACCGATGAAATATTAGTAGCCTGATCGGTTATTTCCCTGGTTTGATTATTAACCTCATCCAAAGCCGTTGAAATCTCATATGCCATCTTTGCTAGCTCGGTAACCGAAGAAAAAATCTTCGCAAAACTTGCTTTTGTATTTTCTGCCGAAGAATCCATAACAGTTACACTTTCTTTTACCTGGTTCATATTATTAACGGCTTCATTGACCTTGTCATTGATGTCATAAACAATATCTTCAATTTTTTTAGTAGATTCTCTGGATTGTTCTGCCAGTTTGCGAATTTCATCAGCAACAACGGCAAACCCCCGCCCTGCATCACCTGCATGAGCTGCTTCTATAGAAGCATTCAGGGCAAGAAGATTGGTTTGCTCTGCAATACCGTTAATTACGCCAACTATTTTGCGTATCTCATCTGTCATTTCTGCCAGCTGCTTTACTGAATAACCCACAGCATTCGTATACTTGTTGTTTTCCTCAATTTTTTGACTTTGTTGTTCAATTGCCTTTTGGCCTTCTTCTGCAAGTTCCAATGACTCTTTGGCTTTTTGTGCCGCAAATTCTGTTTTCGATGTAGCTTGAGAAACAATATTATTTACCCTGATAATCGCCTCTGTTGAATTTTGAACCATTAAAGCCTGATTGCTGTTGCCCTGAGCCATTTCATTGATAGTTGCAGTAACTTGTGTTAAGCTCTGGGCAGCTTCTTCAGTTATTGAGGATAATTGCAGGGAGTGAGACGCCAGCGTCGAAGCAACGGTTTGGATATTGCCTACAAGTTCCCTTAAATTCTTAGTCATAACCTTAGACTGCTGTAAACTTCCCCGATTTCATCATTTGACCTGATTTTAATATCAAAGTCTTTCAGGTCACCACCCGCAATTGTTTTGATTATGGAAGCAAATTCAACCAGTGGCTTTGTAAAGCGTCTTGAGAAATATAGTCCCAATAATCCAATAATGATGGCAGCAGCAACAAACATAATGACAGAGACGTTCAGTAAATCGTAAGCAGATGACATGGCAATTGAAACAGGTGTTTCCACAACAATTAACCAACCCGATAATTCGTTTAAATAGTGGCTGACAATAACCTTTTCACCTTGAATGTTTGTAGTCCGTATAGTCGTATTATTTCCGGCCAGACCCTCATGCACAAATTCTAAAGAGCTGAAATCCTCCTGGTTTTGAACATATTCATTATTGGGATGGGCTAATACAGTTCCTTGCCTGGAAAGGATATATACCTGTGAACCATCTTCCGAAAGCTCTGTAACAAAGTCACTTAGCTGTTCCAGATAAACATTTGCCTGCAGAACACCGATAATATTGCCATTCATATCACGAACCGGTGTGGCGATAACCACAATTAATTCATTGGTGGTTAACGTTACGATAACATCGGATACATAGGCTTCATTTCCGCTCATGGCTTGTTTAAAAAATTCCCGTTGAGCAACATTGACCAATCCTTCATCATTGCTTTTAACAAGCTGATCTCCTTCAGCGTTGTCAAGCGTAAGCATAAGATCCGGATTAACCTCGGCTGCATCTACCAGCAAGGTTTTAACTTTCTCTAAATCATAATTGCGTACAGCATCTTGCTTTGCAATGATATGCAGTGTGTTGAAATGTTTGTCCAGCATCCCGTCAATTTCTGATTTTACAATTTCCAGTTTATTGGGGTTTTCTATACAGTATAACAACTAAATGTGAAGCACTTCTCATATTATCAAGCGCTTGGATGAAAGATCAAATTAAGATTATTCTTCTCTGCCGGTTGTTCAGCATTATCAATGGGAATAAGTCAAAGGGAAGCTTTTACCTAATCTTTTAATTAATAAACTTATCAATGCTCACTGCACTTAGATATCTTCATCTATGAGCCACGAAATAAATCTCTCAATCAGTTTCAGTTTTTTCTTATTGCAGAGTTTAAGCCTTTCGATGATTTGATTCCGCAGATCTTCCTCTGCATCCGCATGCGAAGTGATGCCCAGCAGCAGGTAATTCGGAGTTGTATCAATAGCTTCGCAGATCTTAACCAATGTATCAATACTGGGGATTGAATGATTGTTTTCTATGTTTGAGATATAGTTATTGCTGAGGCCTGTAGCTTCTGCCACATCATCCTGTGTCATGTTGAGCACTTTTCGACGTTTAGCAATCCTTTCTCCGAGAGCTTTATAATCTATACTCATCTAATATCACCCTGCTTTTACTGTATCAACTATGGTTGATTAATTTAACCAACCATAAAGGTAAATATACACTTGAAATTGGAATTTTGATAAGTTAAAATAAATGAAGTACCTTTATAGTTATAATCCGGTCAATAATGGGGTGGTAAATAGGATAATACAAAAGCCTGTAAGTCCGGTAATAATAAATGAAATACTTGACCATGTTTTGACTGAAAATGCAAAACGGCAGTTATTTCGGAGCGCGGATATGAAACAAGACGAATAAATGTTCATATCACCAAAGGAGTGACGATTTTCTGTCAAAAACAGGCAAAGCGGGATGATAGCCTTTAGTTCCCGGTGCATTTTAATACATTTCTCCCGGTCCAGGCTTTCAGGATACATGCTCCGCTTATTCCCGCCAGGCGCTACAGTTGCCTTGTGGATATGCCTTTATTCTCCGGCAGCTTATGTTTGCCTTTCTTTCCAAAATACTTTAATTCCTAAATTCTTTTTATCCTGCATTCTTTCAGGATTATTTCCTTTACCTCTTCCATCGGTCAGTCGGATTTTTTCTTCTATATCCAGACATTTATCGTCATTTTTCTCAGTATGAAATGCTATGAATCCCTCAACTGCTTTTCTGTTATCATTACTGATTATTTTCAATGTAAACTCTTTATCGGTATTTCCGTCATGGTTACTTTCGTGCAATAAAAAAGAACCGCGGAAATCTGAAAATTATATCTCCGTTTCTTTGCCTGGGATATCTTTGTACTAAGTTTTCCATTATCTCATCTTCAAATTCTTTTTTCATATTATCAGGCAAAACACTGAGATAAGGCCTTAAACCAGTACCCCGATACCATTCCAGGATTTCATTATGTGATTTCATAACATGATAATAGACTGTCTCCCAAATACAGAATTCTCCTGATATTTCAGATAAAATGTCATAATACTCACTCTGGCTGAGCGTGTAAAATATTCGTTGTTCTGCAAAATATTTCTTCCATTTTTCTGATGATGTAACCTCCTCTATAATTTTATGTATAGGCTCATTGAAGTTCATTGGGATTTGAACTGCCAGAACACCATTCTTTTTCAATAAATTCAACATATCAGTAAGAAGACGTTCATGATCCGGTATCCATTGAATACACGCATTTGAGAATACAATATCATAATCACCGTCCAACTGTGATAAGTCCTTGCCGGCATCGCATATTTTAAAATCCAGGTTTGGGTATTCCTTTCTTGCTGCATTTAACATTTCTTCGGATATGTCAATTCCAAGGATATAAGAATTTGGATATTTACTGTATAAAACCTGAGTACTGTTACCAGGTCCACAGCCTACATCCAATATTTTGCCGGGATTATCCACATTAATTCGATTAACTAAATCGATAGCCGGTTGAGTACGTTCAGTTTTAAATTTCAAATATTGCTTTGAATTCCAATCCATAATTTAAACCTCCTCAATAATAAACTGATCATGCAATGTGATGCTCTTATAAAAAATTGCTTCCTGCAATTAAAGGAAAGCCCCTTCAATGCTTCAGTTTTAATTATCAAAAAACTTGTTCTCTCACCATTCTCAAATACTCCCTTATCCCGTCTTCTTCCTCCTGACGATAAGTATAATCAAAATACGCTGCTACTGCAATCGCAAGAGTATGGAACAAATCGCACATCACATCAATTGATGACCATATGTCTGCATGATTGCAGCCCGGATATGTTGCGGTGTATTGCCTGTATAGTTCCGCCGGCAGATATTTTTTGAAATACTTGCCATTCTTGCCGGTGGTAATATTAAATCCGTTCTGTACACCGATATAATAGTTAATCATATCGTGCAATTCAGGCCGGACTACATTGTTAAGCATGTACATGGCATAGGGAAGTTCATCACGAGCTATACCTTTCGCCACATTGTTCAGGCACCACCAGAAATTATTGCAGCAAGAGTAAAAGAAAAGGGGCGACGGCGGTTTTATACTCCAATATGCATTGCCGGGAGCAATTCGTGGTGGTAAAAAGCCCCTGCCATTATCTTTATCGAGCAGAATAACTGCAGGCTCACCAACATCTTTGTATTTTGTAAACACAAAAGAAAGGTCAATGCGAACACCATCGGGATAAATCATCAAATAATTGAAATTACCGTCCCTAATCGGATAACGCATAGCCTCCGGCATTTGCATAATCAGGGGTTTGCCGAAACGTTCGTTAACCCAGGCAGGATTATTATAAAACGGTGCAATGTCGGTAACAAAATAGGTGATGTCATAATCCTGGTATTTGTCCTTTGGTATGTCCGGGTTTGCCCGAGAACCTGCCAGAAGTACCGCCCTGATTCTCTCGTCAGCCTTAGCCACATTCAAAATCAAATTGATGACTTCCTGCTCGTTTCGCATTATTTCCACTCTCCAGCCTGTATCGTTTTGCCCATGTGCTAAGAGCAAATGATAAAGTTCTGACTTCTTTTATGCTCAATAGTAAGCAATATGATCCAATAAACATTCATCCTAATGTTTTTTCTGCAAACATAATAATTCTTGATCAAACCAGTTTTTAATATCGTCCTTTATATCTAAAACTGAATCATCCAATGGTATGTGAAGGCCACGGCAACCACCGTCGCAATGCCCTATTTCTCTTTTCCTGCCGCAGCCATATCCTTTTGAAATCAGTTCTTGCAAAGCCGGGGCAAATGTTTTGATGGTGTCAGCGTATTCATCTGTTTTTGTAGGTTTCACATTGATATGGTAGCCATTGTTGAGGGATGCGTTGATTCCCCATAAATCTTTTCGTTTATAGCAATACTTTATATAGACATGAAATCCTTTAACTTGTACGAGACAGGTAAGTCCCTTATTCAGATAACGGCGATGAAGTTCAAGGACGAAATCCTGCACTTCGGGTGATAAAGGCCTGATCGTGTCCTGTACGATTGAAAGCACGTCTGTTTCAACATTTTTCAATACCCTGTAATCGCAGCGCAGAAAAACATCCTGGCTGACAAGGGTGCCATGGTCTATTTCAGCGGTTGCCATGACCTTCATGCCTGTCAGCATAATAGGGTCATCGGGATATGTAATCTTTATGCTTTTTATATCTGACAGGTTTTGCTTTTTATCATTTATATCCATACCATCAATGCAAATACCGCAACCTGCCAGGAACCTCAGACATTCAAGGTTTTTGGGAACAGACAATTTTCCGTTGAATATGGAATTTTCACAAACCATAGATTGCCCGTTTTCATCCAACCTGCCCAGATATCCTATTCTCATTAGCATGATGCTTACATTGTACAGAAACGGGTAATATACCGAAAGCGTGATGCGGTTTTCATATTCATGGGGAACCTTTTTGCTGTTATCATAGACATCTCCATTGGCATACAAACACTCGTAAAGCCGAGTCAAAAAAACTCTGAATGCCAAAACGCCCTTACGAATGTTCTCTGCAGGTAAAGCAATAGTAAATACAGGATTGACCTCATATGCTTCGTACGTCCCGGGTACCATAATTTCCTTTAGATAGCTTGCTACATCCTTAAGCGTTTTTCGCATTTATTCCACCTCTTGTAAAAATTGCGTCAGATGTTTCTTGCCAGAGCATGTATAAAGTAATCCGGTTCATCCAGCTCTTGCCTGATTTCAGTAAACATAATATCAAGTTGCGTATTTATCTAATTTTAACTTAACTTTTATAGCTTAGTCTATAATATAAAAGTATTTAATCACCCTGTACATATTATCAATTCAGCTCAAGCATACATAATCTTAGGCACACTTCAGTATGAAAATGCCCTCAATGTATTACCGTTGACACATTAATGGGTTAAATGTGCGCTAAGAAATGATACCGGTATTTCCTTTCTGCAATACCATAACAGTGGATTATCATGTCAACAGCATCTCATATGAATACGTTATACAATCGATTGTATTTCCACTCTCATCCTTTGCAAAACTGGCAATATCTTCTCTGATCTTCTTAAATCCGACCTTTGACAATAAACGAACTGAAGGAATATTGTTTTTAGCTGTTCCTGTTATCAGTTTTTTTATTTTAAGCTCCTCTTTCGCATATCTTATGATTTCACTTACTGCTTCAGTTCCATATCCTTTGCCTTGATATAATGTATGCAGGCAATATCCAAGGTTCCTGACACCTTCTTCTCCACAGTTGTTTAGCGTCAAAAATCCAATAACTTTGTTTGTGCCTGTCAGCTCCACTGCATAGAACTCATCTGTACCTGTAAAGTAATCAAGGATTTTTTTCAATGATTCATCGTCAGTTGGGAACGGATAGTCATATATGGCGTATTCCGAAGCCATTTTATCCCTGATTAATTCAGCAAAATCGTCAAAATCTTCAGTGCAAAATTTTCTGATTGTCAGATTTTTTGTTTGCATTACCAGCCCTCCTCAATTTCAAATTTTAAAAATCTTCACCTTTATAATAAACATTCTACAGAATGTCTTCATTTACCAAGCACCCCGAGGGCTCTGCGATTCATATGGATTCCTTTTAATGCTATGACAGCCCGCCATTTAGAAAATTAAATGGCGGGCTTTTCATTTTGCTTACTGCTTCCTGATAATTGGCATCCAAAGCTCGGCTTTTTCGTTATCATACTTCTCAATGACCGGACGCCCCGGTGCCTGTTCATATCCGGATATCGGGAACCAGTTCACATACAGATCATTGTAGCATTTAACTATGACAGAACGGTCCCCATCCAGCGGAACAGTCACAACAACCCATGTTGTCAACGGTACTTCTATAATCGTAAATCGTTCATCTACTCCTGTTTCCGGCATTTCCCATCCGTACATGAAGTATTTTTTCCCTGCATCGTCCCAAAAATGGGTAGCGTGTAACAAGTGAACCTTTGAAACATCCCACTCACCCTTTGCAATCATTTCCTGTGCGTTACCAGGGAAACCTGCAGCAATATTCGTCGCATCATGGCTGCCGTTTTCAATGACCCGGTCAGCATGTTCCAGAAACTTTTCAGTCTCCCAGCCATCAATTTGCACAGCATCCATTCCGAACAGTTTAAATGGTTGTGTTTCAACAATCTGATACTGCATTGCTTCCACTCCTTTTAAAATAAATTGAAAAGAGATTGGCGGATATGCCGTCAGTGCAATACCTTTATCACAAACTTTAGAAGGAGTCACACCATGTAACAGTTGAAAGGCGCGAGTGAATGACGAATGTGTGTCATAACCATACTTCAATGCTATATCTGTAATTTTCGCGTCAGAGTTCTGTATTTCAAAGGCTGCCAATGTTAACCTTCTCCTGCGGATATACTCAGACAATGGAATACCCACAAGATACGAGAACATCCTTTGGAAATGATACGACGAGCATTTTGCCTTTTTGGCCAATGTATTCAAATCAATATCATTGGTAAGGTTTTCTTCAATGTATTCAACCGAGCTTTCAAAATCTGATACAAATGACATATGGCATCTCCTTTCAATAAGGAGTATAGCAAATCATGAATTTATCCGCTTTTCATTTCATGCACCGTTTTGCAAACATACTGTTACGCGAAGTCCCCCGTAATAATAAATCATTGGGCATCAGGTACTTCCTGTCCAATTATAAACGCTTTTCATGCAATGGTAATATATGATGAGTTACCAAATAGCCACGACAGAAACACAAAATTAATATCATTGATAAATTATATTTTATTTTTTCAGTATTGTTGTTCGTATTGATATGGAACATAAGGCAGAATTGCCCATGTTACATCGTCGGCAGAAATATTTTTGTGTTCCAGCTGGCTGTATCCGACTGTTGCTTGCCGGCATGGATAATCTGCACATCCAAAGCAAGTATTCAGTCGCTTTTCATTTAAACATTTTAATGGCTCACATAACTTATTTCCATCACGACGACAGTGACAACCGGGTGTATCACAGCCAGTGCAGCGCATACTCCAATCGGATACACCATATACCGCATTCAGATGCGGGATGAGCATTTGTCTGAATTCCTCGGTGATGCCGGAATAATGTACACACAAATCGCATCTGTGCCCGCATTTGCCATACACAGCGTTTTCTTTTGAAAATGGCTTGCGGTTTGGCTTTTTCTTAATAAGTATCAGCTTTTTAACAGCTTCCAAGGCTTTTAAATTATCAACACGAATTAACAGCCATTTGCCATCGTGCAGAGTGCGTTCACGGTCATAAAGGCCTTGTATCTCAGGCGGGAACTCATGCTTTATTGATTCAAACTTTTCCCTTTCTGCTTTACCGAGGACAATCTGAAAGTCATAATGATCATCATGCAGATTTATAGATACAATGGTTTTCTTTCCTTGCCGGAACTTCACGCAAGGAATATTGTAGTACATTCCTGCGACCTCATCCAACCGGTATCTGCCACGCATAAACTTTACAATTTCCATTCTTACTTTGTCATGCTCTGTCACTGTAACTCACCCCAGGCAAAACATAAAATAAAATTTTATGATATCGCCATAACCGCGATATAAATCAAGGGAATTTTGTCCTCACTGATACCATGACATAGCCAAGCTCAATAATACGTCCAACAGGAACCATACTGACCGGATGCATTCCATTTTTAAACAGTAATAAAAAGCAAGAACAAAATTTTACTATAGGGAAATAATAACAATTTGAGTTATTAAAGTCAATGCTCGTCCTAAACGCAGTTTGTTATTGAAGTCCGGGCCCCTTGCTTGCATATTATTGATGCACCTTAAAGCGTATTTGCAGATCTTTAAAAATTTGATTCCCCATACACATTTAAATGATCAAGTTCAGTAATATCCAGTACCATACGATATATAGATTTCAGGTAAGTAAATCCATTCATGCCAAACTGTTTCAGAAAGCATATCCATGTATGTCGGAAGAAAGAAAAAACTTCTTTATATGGCTCAGACAGGTCATGTATAATCTGATGAATTCTCATTGATTCTTCAGAGGAAAGCACCGATTTTTCTACATCAAAATCATCTTCCTTTTCAGGCACGGAATCAAGGTCTGACAAATTCTTCTGTTTTCTTATGTATGAGTAAACGGTTTTTCGGCATTATCTTTGAAAGTGTGCGCTCAACATATATTGCAATAGAAATACCACATTTAAAAAAGGCACTCTACGCAGATACTGCACAGAATGCCCCGTTATTTGAACTCGTTAATTCAAGTCCGGACCCGATCAGCTATATAGAATATTATTAACGGTTTCGGCATTTACACTTGTATTAATCAGCGGCTGGAGCTTACTGAAAGCTTTTGCAGGATCACCAATGAGAATATATCCAACAAACAATCCGTCACGGAATACAAGTTTTGAATAATTGAAATGTTCTTTGCCAACCTTCCGGTCTGTTTCATAAGTTGCTTCCGGGTTACCCGGCTGGACAATACCCGTATCACCTGAACATACTACCCTTGTTCCCATTGTGGAAAGTATATACGGCACATCGGTTGTTTTGTAGACAGCATTTCCACCTGCTGCATTCGTTCCTGCAACCTGCCCCTGTTTACCTGCCACTGCCCATTGTCCAAACCATTTTCCGTTGATGCTTGCTACATCGCCTGCTGCATATATATCCTTAATGCTGGTTTCCATTTTCTCATTAACAGTTAAAAAGCGGTCCATACTTATGCCACTGTCCCGGATTATAGCAGTGTTAGGTGAAACACCAACCGTTACAATAACAACATCGGCTTCAAGCAGGGTATCATCCGCCATGAGTACTTGCTTCACCTTTCCATTGTTGTCCCCTTCAAACCCTGCTACAGATTTTCCGCATAAGACTGATATACCAAAGCTCTTCACCTTGTTTTCAAATATCTCCGAGCCTTCCTTATCCAGTTGTTTGGGCAGAAGCCTCGGCATATTTTCTACCAATGATACGTCAATCCCCATTTCACGGATTTTGTGTGCAGTTTCCAGCCCAAGTAGCCCTCCACCAATAACAACTGCCTTTTTTGCATCCAGAAGGCTCCTGTTTATTCTGTCAATATCCTCCAAGGTCCATAAAGTATGGACTCCCGAAAGGTCCTTTCCTTTAAAGGGAGGCATGATTGGTGTGCTTCCTGTAGCCAGTACCAGGCTGTCATAACTGTACACTTTGCCATTTGCCATTATTTTCTTGGTCTTTGCATCTATAGCTGCAACTTTTGAGGATTTCTCGACCCGAATCCTGTTTTTCTCAAACCATTCGTTATTGTTGACTTCAAGCTCACCATAATTTATAGCCTTCCCTATATAATCACATAGGCGGAGCCTGTAATACGGTAATCGATTATCCTCACCAAACATAATTATATCAGCATCCGGATTCTGGGCCCTGGCTGCCTTTGCTGCCGAAAGGCCTGCATTTCCGTTTCCGACAATCAGAATTTGTCTTGAGTTGCCTGAATAATTGTTACTCATAGCATACGCCCTCCGTAAAAAGTAAATCTCTATCATACTTTCGGTTAATATGTTAAATAAAACCTGATTTTTCTCATGTATTCATTTTAGCACTTTAAAACATGTATACAAGTTAAAAGCCATTTTATCTTGATAATATTGAGCGTAAATATACTTACTGTTTCTTAATACATATTTTTCATATATATTTTATAAAAAATCAATTGACAAATATATGAAACCGTGTTATTTTATTTTACAATTATTCATATATGTATTATATGATTTAAAAAGAGAGGTATTTTTCATGGTAAAGAATGATGTAAATTACTGTTACCTGAGTGACAAAAGCAGACATGAGATCTGTTGACTTTATTGATTGATTACTTAACTAAAACAAACGGAGGGAGATATAAAAATGTCAAAAAGGCAATTAGTACTCGATGCATTTAATAATAAACCCGTAGAAAGGGTTCCTGTTGGATTCTGGTTCCATTTTGCAAACAGCGATGAATTTTCAGAAGGATTGAAAAACCCGGAAGTTGTCAGGAAAAATATAGAAGGCCACAAGAGATTTGTTAAGGAATTCAAACCCGACTTTGTCAAGCTTATGAGTGACGGTTTTTTTGAATATCCCAACCCAGTTTTGCTCAATATAGAAAACCCGGAGGAATTGTTTAATCTAAAGCCAATCGGGCCGGAACATCCATGGATTGTCAGGCAGGTTGAACTGGTTAAGGCTTTAACAGATTCTTTCGGAGATGAAGTCCTTACGTTTTACAATATCTTTGCACCAGCTACATATTTTAAGCTGCTTTTTGGCAATACCGGAAACAAGGTTCTGGCTGATCTCATACTGCAAAACAAAGATGCCGTCAAACACGCTTTAAATACTATCGCAGAGGATCTGTCCATATTATCCCGGAAAGTTATCAGTGACGGTAAAGCCGACGGAATCTATTTAAGCGTCCAAAATGTCCAGGACTTCCGCATCACTTCCGGGCTTTATAAAGAAGTGATTGCCCCCGCAGAAATCCTTGTGCTGGAAAATGCCAACAAAGTCAGTGAAAATAACATCCTGCATATTTGCGGATATGAGGGAAGCCGCAATGATTTGAGCCTTTACGTGCATTATAACGCAAAGGTTGTGAACTGGGCTGTAAATGTAGAAGGTGTAAGTCTATCCGAGGGCAAAAAGCTATTTGGCGGAAAGGCCGTTATCGGCGGTTTTGACAACATGCCAGGCGGGATTTTACATACAGGAAGTAAAGAAGATATAGAAGCTTTAACAGAAAAACTTCTAAGGGAATCCGGCAAAGTCGGCATCATATTAGGGGCTGATTGCACCATTCCCGGCGATATTGACGTAAACCGCCTGGATTGGGTCAGAAACAAGGCAAAAAGCATATCATCCCAACTATAGAAGCGAACACTAAAAGGAGGAATCAAACATGGCAATTAAGCGCAAAATAACGGTCATTTTCATAGCACTGGCAATATTGGCAGGTGCAACTGCCTGCACGAAATCGGCTACCTCATCATCCGGTTCTGCATCCGAACCGTCAAAAGCTGCAAATTCCGGTTCTTCAGGCTCATCCGCCGAAGTGAAGGAGATACGTGTTGCCCATACACAGACTTTCGTGCCATATGATTTTGTAAATGATAATGGCGAATCTGACGGTTTTGAGGTTCAGGTACTGAAAGCAGTTGATGAGCTGCTCCCCCAGTATAAGTTCACTTTTGTACCCACCTCAGATGACGATTTGCTTATCGGTGTAGAGTCAGGAAAGTACAATATCGGCGTAAAGGGCGCCTGGTTCACCGAAGAGCGTGCCAAAAAATATATTTTCCCCAAAAACTACATTGCAGCAAGCATAATAGGCCTTACTATAAGAGCCGAGGATTCCGGCAGGATTACAGATATGGAGTCATTTGCAAAATTCAGCGGCAAACTTGTTCCAATTGCGCCACAGAACGCTCAATGGACCATCGTGGAGGAGTACAACAGGACCCATCCTGATAACCAGGTTATCCTGGTGGCCTCAGAGGCTTTCAATATTTCCGACGCATACACATGGGTTCTTGAAGGCAGGTATGATGCATATTTTGACATCAAGCTAAGCTTTGAAAACAACGTACTGGCAGAGAACGCTCCATACCGTAGTTTTGTTGACAAACTTGCATATGTGCCGTACAAGGCCATTCCTACATATCCATTGTTCAATAAAAACGATCAGGCTTTGGCTGATGCTTATGACAAGGCCATTGAACAGCTCAGAGAAGAAGGAAGAATATCCGAATTATTGCAGAAATATTTTAACGAAGATATCTTTAAGTATATTTCCGAATGATTCTGACAGAAAAGAAGGCAGATTGAAATGAGACCTTTTAATCCCTTGTATATTTTGGAAGTGTTTTTTGAATTGCTTCCTTTTCTTCCGGTGACCATATTAATACTTGCAGGCTCTGTTTTCTTTGGCTCCTTGCTGGGATTTATCCTGGCAAAAGCCAAAGTTTCAGGGCGAAAAACCCCCAGGCTGTTGGCAGATACATATACCGCAATGATGAGATGCACTCCCCCAATCGTGCTGCTGTTTATTGTTTATTACGGGCTGCCGGAGTTGCTGCTCTCCACCTTGGGTTTGGACATCAATAACATTGAAAAAGGCATATTTGTTCTTGTAACCTATACACTGCTTTTTGGAGCAACCATGTCGGAGATCATGCGGTCATCCTATGAGTCAATTGATAAAGGCCAGTGGGAAGCCGCTGTCAGCATCGGTCTAAGTCCCTTTCAAGCCTTTTACAGGATCATGCTCCCACAGGCAACCGTCGTGGCTCTTCCCAATTTTTGCAATGTATTGATCAACCTTATGAAAGACGGTGCTCTGGCTTTTACAATCGGGCTGATTGATGTAATGGGCAAAGGAACGTTAATCATTTCAAGAAACTTCGGTGCCTACGCCCTGGAAACATACATTGCCCTTGCATTGTTATACTGGGGGCTTACCCTGATCATTGAAAACTCATTCGGTATGCTTGAAAAAACCCTTTCCAGGGGCAAAAGAAGTATAGCAGACTAGGAGGTGCATCGTATGGAACTGAATGTAAAATTCATGATTGATACGTTTTTTCTTGCCCTGACAGGTGTTCCCGCTACCTTGAGCATTACTGCCGCAGCTCTGATAATATCAGCGCCAATCGCATTCTTTATGGCCATCTCAAGGATTTATAACGTAAAGATTATAAAGCAGGCGGTTACTGCATATGTTTCTTTTATCAGAGGTACTCCTGTTGTTTTGCAGATTCTGATCATTTACAGCCTGCTGCCGAGCTTGTTTAATACTATAATTAAAAGTGCCGGATGGAATATCAACGTATTTGATATAAATCCAATAATTTACGCATATATAGTGTTCTCACTGAACACCTGTGCCGGGCTTTCTGAAATATTCCGGTCAGCACTTCTGACAGTAAACAAGGGCCAATTGGAAGCGGCGCTTTCCATCGGCATGTCTCCCGTGCAGGCCTATACCAGGATAATAATACCCCAGGCCCTGGTTTCTGCGATACCAAACATCTGCAATCTTACAATCAATTTGATCAAGGGGACCTCCCTTGCGTTCATGATGACAGTAAAGGAAGTGACATCCATTGCAAAAATTGCGGCTTCCTATGGATACAACTATATTGAAGCCTATCTTGATATTCTAATTATTTACATTATTTTGTGTTCCTTGGTACAAATTCTTTTCGCATTGATTGAAAAGTATTTTGGTTCATATAGGGCTCATCCGGGGTCTTTAGCCAAGGCAAATTAAGGATAGAAAGTCAGGGGTCAGATTATGCTTGAGTTAATCAATATACATAAAGCTTTTAATAATAACCAGGTTCTGAAAGGCGTCAGCATCAAGGTAAAAAAGGGTGATGTTATCGTTATTCTGGGTCCAAGCGGTTCAGGAAAAACCACACTCCTTCGCTGCATCAATTTCCTTGAGCATGCTGATATAGGGGAAATAATATTTGATGATCTGCGTGTGAATGTTAAAACCGCATCTCCGGGCGACATTTCAAGGATACGGAAAAAGACTGCATTTGTATTTCAGAACTTCAATTTGTTCAATAATAAGACCGCCATTGAAAATATCACCGAAGGTTTGATTGTAGCGCGGAAAATTCCCAAGTCCGAGGCTGTTGAAATCGCCAGGAGAGCCTTGAACAAAGTCGGGCTTTCAGACCGGGAAAACTACTATCCCTCTATGCTTTCGGGAGGGCAGCAGCAGCGTGTTGCCATCGCCAGGGCAATTGCTGTCAACCCCGATGTAATACTCTTTGATGAACCTACTTCAGCCCTTGATCCCGAATTGACCGGTGAAGTGCTTGCGGTTATGAAACAACTGGCGCGTGAAGGCACAACCATGATTGTGGTTACACATGAGATGTCCTTTGCCCGGGACGTTGCAAATCATATAGTATTCATGGACAGCGGGGTTGTCATTGAGGAAGGTACGCCTGAAGAGATTTTCATACATCCCCGTGAGGAAAGGACTAAGCAGTTTTTAAGCAGAATACTTCCGGTGGAAGATTACGTCATTTAACCCATTTACGGAATTATACTTTGCGGCGTTCTTCTTCCGGGCGCTTGTGTTCTGCTTCCTCCCGGGCTTTACCGGCTTTTGCTTCCGCTGCCCGGTGGCCTCATAGTAAACTTTTATTATGCTGGCCGTACTCAGAACAGAATATGCATTTCCTGTTGAAATCGTGGAGAGAGCTTTGGACAAAGTCAGGCTTTCAGACAGGGAAAATTGCTATCCCTCTATGTTTTAGCACGGGCAGCAGATGTTGCCATCTCAAGGGAAATTGCTGTTTTACAGGCAGATCTCTAAACCGTCATATGAAACAAGGAAACCTTCCTTTGCCGCAATTTTTACAAAATCCCTGTACAAACGCCCACCGTTGTGGGAGAAGTGGTTCAGTACGCAAACAGTGTTTTCGGATACAATTCCTGCGTCCTGCATCTCGTTTCGACAGACTATATTCCGCTCCAGATTCATGTGGGAATTGTAATTGATCGTCTTATCGGCTTCTGTACAGTCCAATGAAATCAAATCCAGGACAACGCCTTTTTCTTTCAAAAACCGGATCACTTCCGGAAAGATTTTACCTGTATCATGAGCGTAAAGGATGGATTTACCGCCCTTTTGCAATAGATAGATCATCGGGTCTTTGGTGCCATGGCAGGCAGGTAAGGGTGTGATTAAGAAGCTGCCGGCTTGCAAGGCCTCAAACGGTTTTACCGGCGCAAACCGTATGCGGCGGTCCGGGTTCATAAAATTGTTTTCATCCAAAGGCAGCTTGGCGCCTACTTCCTGATTACCGTAAACTGTCACAGGTTCAAAATCCTCCGGCAGGTGTGCAAACCCCTTGCGGATGTAGTTCATATCCAGCGGGTAAAAGTGATCATCGTGGGAATGGGTGATAAGAATATGTTTAATCTTTGTTAAGTCAATGCCGTATGTTATGACGTGCCAGTAGGTGTCGCAGGGGAAATCCAGCAAAAGTTCGTCATCCACCAGAGCCTGGGAGCGGCTGCGCAGCTCTCTTTTGCCCAGTTCCCGTGCGTTCCGGCAGACTTTGCAGGTACAGTAGATTGCCGGAATACCTTCTGCTGCTGCAGTACCCAAATATTTGAACTTCATTTTTACCCTTCTTTCCATTTGCCTTGCGTTTATTATAGCCAGTAATAATTCCGTCTGTCAATCTGGGGGAAAAAAGCGATAGAGTCAATTTACTGTAGGGATTTGAAGATAAGATGACTTCCTGAAATTACCACTCAGGTCACGCCCTTTACAACTAGCATCCCTCATATGGTTTGTCAGCCAGGGTGACACCCAGTGTGCTTGGTGGGCCGGAGAT
>DATCKN010000051.1:0-4595 GCA_036562185.1 Thermoclostridium sp. | reverse complement strand
GAATTAACCTCTGCGCTGATAGGCCTGGCACGCGCATCTGGCGGAAAAAGCCCCAATAACAATGCCGATATTCTTATGATTAAATCACTTTTTGCAACCGTTACAAATGTAAATTTCGACGAGAAGCGAATCAGAGAACTTATTGAACAGGTTGAAGATGAGAAAAATGCACTGGGCGGTGCAGAAAATTTTAACATGTGGGATTTATGGAACGGCAACGTCGATATTGTATCTCTTCGTTCAACATTGCTGCTTGGAATTCGCGGAATGGCAGCATATGCTTATCACGCTTATGTGCTTGGCAAAAAAGATGACGAAGTTACGAACTGGTTCTTTAAGGGAATGAAAGCAATCGGTGAAGAACACACAGTTGAGGAATGGCTGGAACTTGCTATGGAGTTTGGTCATATAAACCTTAAATGCATGGCGCTTCTTGATGAAGCCAATACATCCACCTATGGCCATCCCGTTCCGACAAAGGTTACAACGAATGTTGAGAAAGGCCCGTTTATTGTTGTATCGGGCCATGATTTGCTTGATTTGAAACACCTTCTGGAGCAAACCGCAGGCAAGGGGGTTAATGTTTATACCCACGGAGAAATGCTTCCTGCTCATGCCTATCCCGAACTTAAGAAGTATCCGCATTTAAAGGGAAATTTCGGAACGGCATGGCAAAACCAGCAGAAAGAGTTTGACGGAATACCCGGCGCATTTTTGTTTACCACCAATTGCCTAATGCCCCCGAGGGCTTCATATGCTGACAGGGTATTTACAACAGCCGTTGTAGGCTACCCTGGTCTAAGGCACATACCTGACCGAGAAAACGGAATTAAGGATTTTACTCCTGTAATTGAAAAGGCCCTTGAACTGGGCGGATATGCCGAGGATATGCATTTTACCGGTATTAACGGCGGTTCGGAGCTTACAACGGGATTTGCCAGAAATACTGTTTTAAGCGTGGCAGACAAGGTGGTAGAAGCAGTTAAATCGGGTGATATAAGGCATTTCTTCCTTGTAGGAGGATGTGACGGTGCTAAGCCGGGAAGAAACTATTATACCGAATTTGTTAAAAATGCGCCGAAGGATACAATTATCCTCACACTGGCCTGCGGAAAATATCGTTTTAACGACCTTGATCTGGGTACAATCGGCGGGCTTCCAAGAATTATGGACATGGGCCAGTGCAATGACGCTTATTCGGCAATTCAGGTTGCACTTGCCCTGGCAAAAGCATTTGATTGCGGTGTGAATGATCTGCCGTTAACCCTGGTTCTGTCATGGTATGAGCAGAAAGCAGTATGCATTCTTTTAACATTGCTTGCCCTTGGTATTAAAAATATATACCTTGGTCCTACACTGCCCGCTTTTCTGTCATCAAATGTCCTCGGCGTTCTTGTTGAGAATTTTGGTATCAGACCAATCACAACTCCCGAACAGGATCTTAAGGCTATATTGGGCTGATAATCTAAAGTCCTGATTTGGTTTTCATCCAAATCAGGACTTTTTTTATTCAACCAAGCGCTTTTCTCCCTGAATTTGCTGTATTGGTTTTATATCCTGCGTGACTTCCACAGTGCCAAGATACTCCCCGTCCTTGCTTCTGACGGCGAAATAGCGTATATATACATATTTTGAGCCCATTTTAATCCAAAATTCTTCTTTGTCTTTCCTTCCCGATTTAAAATCATTTACAATACCTTCAACAACATGAACACTGGCAGGCGGGTGGCAATTCTGAACACTGCGCCCGATAACGGCTTTTGTTCTTGCAAATATCCTGTCCTCTGACTGGGAAAAGTATTTTACAATATCATTCCTGTCAACAAACGTTATATCAAAGGGTAAAGTGTTAAGCATCTGCTGTAACTCTTCTATTTCCAGAACACCTGTATCAAATCGTATATATCCGTCTGCTTCATTTTCGCCTTTTTTCTGTTCTTCCTGTTCCACATCCACCCTTTCGGGTTTCCATTGTTCTATTTTTTCATTGATGAAGCAAAAACCTATTTCTTTGCTTTCCCTGTGTATCGTCAGCCACTCATCCTCGGTCAGAACGTCTGAAACCATTGGGAATAAAATGTTTTCCTCCTTAAAAATCATATCCTTTACCCTGGCTATGACATTTTCAATTTTACTTGGAATGTTTACCATGTCGGCTTTATTTTTCAGATTGCCGGCAATTTCTTTTATCGCCGCCCTGATCTCATCATCCACACCCCACATTACTTTTGGCGGGGTTGTTATCCCGTATTTCTCCATGTAGGGAAATAACAGGTTTTCTTTTCGGCTGTAATGTTTATCGATTTCAAGAAGCTTGCTTACTTCTTTCAATAATATCCCGGCGTTTTCATCCGAACTGTCTTTTTTAAACTTTTCCACGGCCGGTCTGAGAGAATCTTCAATAAAGGCTTCTATACCACGGTTTTCCAGCTTGAATACATCTATAGGATGCCCCTCTTCTTCGGTTGGTTTTTTAAAATCATGGATCTCTTCAACCGAAGAACCAAAGACTAAAGCATGCACATCACAAAGTCTTTGAATTTCCTCAACGGGCATTCCTTCTTCAACGAGCGAGTTTTCCAGTTCTACTATTTCCTCGGTTGTAATACCGTTAAGCATTTCCTGGAAATCCCTTTTGATTGCATCCACCGACTCTCCGTCATGGAGCCTTATTATCAGCTTTTTAAGCGTTTCGCGCCTGTATTCCCGGTTGTTTATAACTTCGCTCATAACATCACCTTCTTTTTCTGAAACGTTGATTCTTTTTTACCTAATCTTTTCTGTTTTAAGCCTTTTTATTTTGCCCATCTTTTTGGAAAACAACATTGTCATGAACAAAATAGAATTAATATAATAAAAAAGCAATCCGCAGGTAAAATTACACTATCTTAACCACTCACTGCGGATTTCCCTTTAAGTATTGATTAAAAACATGTACCGGGATTTAAAGCAAAGCAGCCAATAATAATGAAAAAAAATCATGAAATTGTATGAATCAGTAAAAATTTAGCGATTTATGTAAAACAATTTTTCAATTTCATACTTGTTTTTTTTGAATTTCCATGTTATAGTATATTTGCTAAGTCATTTTAGATAAAGCAAATTGGATTAAATATGTTCCCTGAACCAGCCTCTTTAATTTATTTTGGAGCGTAGTGTCAAGAAATAATATTTAATCCAAAATAATTAAGGAGGTATTTAAAATGGCTGATAAAACAATAGTATGCAAAGATTGCGGAACAGAATTTATTTTTACCGAAGGTGAACAGGCATTCTACAAAGAAAAAGGTTTCGAGAATGAACCTCAAAGATGTCCCGAGTGCAGAAGGGCCAGAAAAGCACAGAGAAATAACAGAAACAGCCACGGAAATAGCGGGAGATGGTAAAAATCAGGAGAGCAAATTGCTCTCCTTTTAAAATTTCAACCCTTTTCGTCATTTCAAATTTTACAAGTCTAAAATAATTGAATTCTAAAAAATTATACTGTACAATAAAAAGGAACGTTTGTTCTGAATGCTAAAGAAATTTGGGAGGCACAATGGAACCTGTTAAAATAAATGTCTCGGTTCGAGATTTGGTTTCCTTCTCGGTTCCCTGCGAAGAATTGCATTCTTTTTCCCTGCTTTCAGCAAAAGAGGGAATTGAAGGCCATATGTTCATACATGGCCTGTTGAAGCAGCAAATTGAACCTTTGGGAACATACCAGCAGGAAATATCGGTATCCACCACTTTTTCCCATGATATTTTCCTGCTGCAGATTTCAGGCAGGCTTGACGGCCTTATTGAAATGAACGGAATTTTTACACTGTGCGAGATCAAAACCACCGACAAAGCGCTGGAATCCCTGGATGAATCGGATAACCCTGCCTATTGGGCTCAGGGACGTTGTTATGCTTATATTCTGGCAAAAGAAAAAGGCCTTGACAAAATGAATATAACGCTGCTGTATTTTCACCGGAAGAGCAGGCAAACCCGTGCATTCGAGCAAACTCTTTCCTTTACGGAACTGGAGAAGTTCTTTTATTCGCTTGTTTTTCCATATATCAATGGCCTGAAAAAACGATATGACTGGCAGCATTTGCGCAATGAGTCAATTAAAGAACTTCCCTTTCCCTTCTCTGAATTCAGAAAAGGTCAAAGGGCAATGAGCGGAGCAGTTTACAGAGCCATAAGGGATGGCAGGAAACAGTTTATCCAGGCACCCACAGGCACCGGAAAAACCATTGGTGCATTGTTCCCGGCTATAAAAGCAATGGGTGAAGGTCTGGCGGATAAAATTTTTTATCTGACAGCAAGGAACACAACGCAGACTGTTGCTGAAAAAGCTTATAAAATGATGGCTGAAAAGGGATTGCGCCTCAAAACGTTACAGATTACCGCAAAGGAAAAAGTGTGCTTTTCTCCCGATACCCAGTGCGTGGAGGATGAATGCCCGTATCTCGTTGATTACCTTCAGAAATCAAGAAAAGTAATATCAAATATTTACAATAAAACCGATTTGTTTAACAGGGAGTTCATAGAAATGACAGCGAAAGAGAATGGCTTGTGCCCATTTGAGCTTTCTCTTGATTTAAGTACTCAGGCAGATCTTATTA
>DATCKN010000049.1:0-15067 GCA_036562185.1 Thermoclostridium sp. | reverse complement strand
GGTGGAAACCCCACTGCTCTACTCTATCAAGGGTTGAAAAATAGAAGAACTGAAAGAGGCTATAAATAAAGAGTTTCAAGACTTTAGAAGGACAGCAAGGGAAAGATAAGCGAAATCCTGGAGATTCCTAAAATGGTCAATGCTCCAGCCAAGGCGGGCCAGCCCATAGGGATTCTCAACATCGATCTTGAAAGAGAACGGCTGGCTTCTATAAAGGTTGTGGCACCATTGACTCGCAAAGATGCTCCTCTGGGATTATCTTTGGCATGGTTGTCAAGCAATGGGTATGTATTTATGCAAGATAAAACTAGAGGGGCATTTACTCTCTATTTTTCGTTTGGGTGTGCCCATACTGAACGCATATAAATGGAGGCACCTGAAGAAAGACTCGCTCCGGGTGCCTCTTTAAAAATAAATTTTTGATATTACCGAATGCTGTCCCGCCATACAGGGATGGTTTTTACATAAGTGAATCTGAAAGGACGATCCGGGTTTTGAATCCTGTCAAGCAGAATGTCTGCAGCAAGACGACCAATATCAGCGCTTGGAATCTGCACAGTGGTCAAGGGCGGTTCTACAACGGCAGACTCTGGTGAGCCGTCAAATCCAGTTACCATAACATCAGCGGGAATGGATAACCCCTTTTTCTTTAGAGCCGCCATGAGATGAATGGCCAGGAAGTCGTTAGCACAAACAAAGGCATCTGGTATGGATGGCATTTCCTCAAGCCGGGCAAAAAGCCAATCGACGTCACCATAGGGCTCTTCATCCTTGGCGAGGATGCAAAGACTATGATCAAGAGGAAGACCTGCGCTACCGAGAGCCGTACAAAAACCGATCCAGCGCTCATAGAAGCTGTTGCAATGGTTGATATCACCTACAAAGCCGATTCTTTTTGCACCGGAGGCGATCAGGCGCTCCGTTAATGCAATGATGCTTGCGATATTTTCCATTGATATTAAGTCGCAACACAGCAAGGAGCTATTCACATGAGCGTAGCCGTCTACAAAAATAGTGGGCAATCCCAGACCGCATATCATATGCAGATAGTCACGGTCAAATAGCTCAATACCGAGGATACCAACCGTATTTTCCAACATCAGATGAGGCGGCAGCTTCTTTTGAGTGAGCTCCTCCGTAGAGATCTCATACATCTTCAGCGTATATCCGGCACGACAGAGCTGATTGGTGAAATTAATGATAAAGGATGAACCAAAATTATGGTTCATTGGTTTACTGTGTGTCAGCAGTGCAATGTTCTGACTATGTGTACCTGGCTTCGAAGTTTTCTCCTCCAGAAACTGAAAGTATCCGAGCTCTTGTGCCGCCTTTGTAACCTTCTTACGCGTGGCCTCTGAGACGGTGCCTCGCTCGTTGAATATTTTGGATACGGTATTTCGTGACAAACCGCAGGCATCGGCAATGTCCTGCATAGTAACTCTTTTGCGAGCCATAAGCAGTT
Organism: Thermoclostridium sp.; assembly: GCA_036562185.1. Taxonomy (GTDB): domain Bacteria; phylum Bacillota; class Clostridia; order DSM-8532; family DSM-8532; genus Thermoclostridium. The sequence continues at coordinate 13,605 of DATCKN010000049.1, read as the reverse complement.
TCCTTTCACTTGATTGTTTACTAGTCTACCTTATATCACGGTTGATTAGGAAAATAAATATGTGCAAAATGTGAAAATTAATGATGTCGCACATTTTATAATTCTTAGCGTCGACAGTTTTCTTTCACATGCTACATATGTCTTTATGTCTTCCCTCCCATCCCTGAATAAAAGGCTGCCAAGTCAGTTCTTTCATTGATAGATTTTTTTCACTGTTTTTCAAATCTCATTACCCAAAGCACCTTGAAATGCTGTATTGGTTTACATGTCATCTACTGTAAAATCTATTGTTTATTTTATATTCTAACAGGATGTCATCTTTTTAGCAATATTATATTGTTGGGCGCAAGAATCCTTATACCCTATAACAATTCACTTAATAATGTAAACTTATGAAATCGAGTGATAATCATTTTAGTGTAAATAAGAGTTACTTAAGCGGTTTACAAAATGGTAAAATTGCACAATACAGCAAATTGTAAATTAAGTGTCGTTATTAGTGTTGTGCAGTAAATTGTAAATGTTTATGCAGATAAGGCAATTTTAGCATTTTTATATAATTGATTATATTATTATTTTGTTCTATTATTATCTCAGGCATAAGATTAACCTACATTTAAAAATTTATAAATTGCACAATTGCATATTGACATTTTGCACAGTATATTATATACTATTTTTGTAATAAGGTTTACATTTTGTAAACAAAAAACATAATAATGTAAACATTGTTCTAACTCGCTTCTAAATATTCCAGTTGTGTATAAAAAGGAGGAAAAGGAAAGCATGTCAAAAGTCATAAAGCTATATCTCACCTAGCGCTTCGACAAGAGAAAAGGAAACAACCTCAACTGTTGTTATGACAATTCAGTCCCGAACAACGCTCCTGTCTATAAAAAAAGTGGGCTTCTGATACTCAATACATACAATAAGGAGGAGAATCAATGGAAGCAACAAATAGAGCTCCAAAGGAATCACTTCTCTCCCGCCAGAAAGCGTTTTTGAGAATGACGCCTGAGAGCGAAAAGCTAAGACATTTAAAAGAAAATCTACCGTTTATGATTATGCTCTTTCCTGCGGTGCTGGTCGTTTTTTTGTTCAGCTATCTGCCCATCTACGGTATTCTGATTGCGTTTCAGGATTTTGTGCCCGGCGATAAGATCCTTTCAGATACAACAATCTGGGTGGGCTTTGAAAACTTCTCCCGCTTTTTCAATGATCCCCAATTCTGGCCGCTGATGAAGAACACCTTTTTGCTATGTATCTATGGTTTTATCATCGGTTTTCCACTACCGATCATCATGGCTCTGATGCTCAATGCACTCAAAAGCAGGAAGATGAGCAAGACGTTGCATACGATATTCATTGCACCTCACTTTATCTCTTTGGTCGTTTTGGTCGGTATGCTGCAGCTTTTCTTCGGCCGCTACGGACTTGTGAATAATATTGCGGTAAGCCTGGGTGGCGAACGTATTTCCTACTTTCTTGAGGCCTCGGCATTTCGTCCGCTCTATATCTTGTCCAGCAACTGGCAGGATTTTGGCTGGAGCTCAGTTATTTACATTGCGGCCCTCGCTAATGTTGATCATGAGCAGCATGAAGCAGCTATTTTGGATGGCGCGACCCGGTTTCAGCGCATTATCCACGTTGACTTGCCCGCTATAATGCCCATGGTCAGCGTGATGCTTATCATGTCCATCGGTGGGCTGATGGGTGTCGGCTATGAGAAAGCGCTGTTGATGCAGACTGACGGCAACCTTGCTGTCAGCGAGCTGATTTCCACATACGTGTATAAACGTGGTTTAACTGGTGTACCTGATCAAGCTTATGCGACAGCCATCGGTTCTTTTAATTCCTTGATTAATTTGGTACTTCTTATTATTGCTAATACAATGGCTAGGAAGTTCTCAGAGAACTCTTTATGGTAAAGGAGGGCATGAGGGTGTCAATGAAACAAAAAGATTTGAAAGATACACTTGGTGATAAGATATTCTACGCCATCATTGAAGTCTTCCTCGTCCTGGTAACTTTAGTTATCCTCTATCCTCTGTACTTTGTCATTATCGCCTCGATCTCCGACCCAGACGCGGTGCTCTCCGGCAAGGTAATTCTCTATCCTGTACAGATTACATTCTCAGGCTATGCCAAGATCATGGAGCGGCAGGATGTGTGGAGGGGTTATCTCAATACCATCATTTATACGGCTCTTACGGTTATACTTTCTCTCGTCGTAACAATTCCTGCAGGTTGGGCGCTTAGCCGAAAAACTCTCCTGGGAAGAAAGACATTTATGATCTATTTCATCATCCCCATGTTCTTTGGTGGCGGCCTGATTCCCTTTTACAACGTCATGAGCAGCCTGCGCCTCAACAACACCATGTGGGCAGTCATACTGCCTTCAATATTGTCGGTGTGGAATCTGTTCATGACGAAGGCTTTCTTTCAATCGAGCATTAACAGCAGCCTGATCGAAGCAGCTAAGATCGATGGTGCAGGCCAGTTTAGAATATTCTTCTCGATAGTTATTCCCCTGTCCAAGGCAATCATCGCGACCATGGCTCTGTATTACGGTGTGGGTCAGTGGAATAGCTACTTTAATGCAATGATCTTCCTTCGAGACGAAAGTATGTATCCACTGCAACTCGTTCTGAAAGAGATCTTGATTGCCACGGAAAGTACCGTTGGTGGCAGCGGTGAGACAATCCTTGAACAGTATCGTTTGGCGAATCAGATCAAATATATTTCCGTTATTGTGTCAAGTCTGCCGATTTTGATGCTGTATCCTTTTGTGCAGAAATACTTCGCCCAGGGTATCATGATCGGCTCACTGAAAAACTAATATCGCATCCATATCATAAAAGAATAAGGAGGATTGATAACATGAAAAAGTGGATAGCGATCCTGCTTTCGGGGGTGCTAGTTCTGTCTCTGGTGGCCTGTGGAAACAGCGATAAATCCGACAAGAAAGAGAGTGCTGGTGTTGAGAAACTGGTTTCCGAATACGGTTTCCAGTGGACGGATACTTCTGCTCCTATCCTCAATGAAAAGGGCGCTAAGGAGCTGACTTTCAGAGTCTATTCCTCAAAGAATGCTTCCGCTCTGGACTACAACGACATGAAAGTCATGCAGGATCTGTATAAGATGACAAATGTCAATGTAGTATGGGAGAACGTGTCAGAGTCCGTATACTCCCAGCAGAAAAACCTGATTTTTGGCAACTCGGAAGACCGTCCGGATGCTATTTATCATGCAGGTATGACTACTGGTGAGATCATCAAGTATGCAAGACGAAAAGTATTGCTTCCCATCAGTGATTATCTCGAGTACATGCCAAACTTCTCCAAAATCCTGGAGGAGCGTCCCGACATCAAAAATCAGCTTATTAATGTGGAAGACGGAAAAATTTACTCCCTTCCGCGCATTGAAGAGATGGGTTTACTGCAGCATCCCAACATTCTTTTCTTGAATAAGAACTGGGCTGCCAAAGCCATTGAGGCCGGCGCAGTAAATGGTCTCAGTGTGGATGATCTTAAGGATGGCCTTGCTCTCACTTGTGAACAGATGGAAGCCATGCTCCGCTATTTCAAGGAAAACGACATGAATGGCAACGGCGATGTCAATGATGAGCGTCCCCTGAGTTTTGTCTTCAACAACTGGCAAGGCAACCAATGTGATCTTTATGGAATGTTCGGTCTCAACGACAATCTGGAGCATCGGGTTGTTGTGAACGATCAGGTGATCTATACCATACAGGATGAGAGATTCAAAGAGGCAACCAATTTTATTGCCAGATGGGTTTCCGAAGGTCTTATCGATAAGGTCTCATTTGAACAGTCACAGGATAACTTCTTGGCCAACGGCAAGGGTCTTGAAATCTATGGAGCTTTCTACTGGTGGGAGAGCGAAACCGTGGTTTCCAACCCAGAAAATTACATAGTCTGTGCTCCAATCATTGGCCCACACGGAGATCAGACGGTTTGCGTTTCCAACAACCCGGAGGTCAGTACAGGAGAACTAGTTATTTTTGCCGACTGCCCGAATGTTGAAGTTCTTCTCGCTTATTTTGATCGCTATTACGATCCTTTCATTTCAGCTCAGATTAACTACGGTCCCATTGGCATCGTTTATGAGGAAGAGTTGGACGAAAAAGGAATGCTCGTTCAGAAAGAAATTCCCGAAGGTATGACTGCTGACGAGCTTCGCTTGCAGAACGCCCCGCTCGGTATTATTTATCTCTCTGATTACGCATGGAACAATGTGGTTAATATGGAACCTCGTGCTAAGCTGCGTTTGGAACGTCTGGATGCTTATGTAAAACCCTATGTGCCTGAAGGTGTGAAACCCTGTCCGGTAAATCTGCAGTTTACCCTTGAGGAGCTCAATAAGCTTACAAAATATGAGAGTAATCTAAATGACTACATTCGTACGAACCTGATCCGCTGGCTGCTTAACGGTGGCGTATCCGATTCCGAATGGGCATCTTTCCAGGATGAATTAAAAGGGAAGCTCAACATTGAGAGTATCCGTCAGGTCTATCAGGATGCCTATGACAGATATATAAAAAATGATGGGAGGAAATTAAAATGAAAGACAATCGTAAGATCCTAGCGCTCGTTTTAGCCTTTACACTGCTCCTTTCTCTTGCCGCATGCGGCAACAGTAAGAATACTGCGCCGACTATTTCTGGTGTTCGTGATATGACGGTTGTCGTTGGCTCCGAGTTTGATGCATTCGAAGGTGTCACTGCCTTAGATGCTGAGGATGGAGATCTGACCTCGAAGATTGTTATCGACTCCAACCCTCCTCTTGAATTTAAAAATGGTAAGGTTACTCCTGAAGAAGAAGGCACTTATGAGCTCACTTATTCCGTTGCTGACAAGGGTGGCTTGAAGGCTGAGACTTACGCGACCCTTACTGTGACCAGAAAGACAGGCGATGCCGTTGTTTATAAGGACTTTGATTTCAGTACACAGCCCGTCACTGATAACAGGGGCTGGGAAGCGCGTATTGCCGATGGTGTTGATGCCAGCGCCGAGATGAAGCAGGGAGCTTATGTGTTTGAGATTGCTTCTCCTGGAAACGGTGACGGCGATATTCAGCTTGCAAAACCCGGTTTTGCTCTCAAAGCAGCTGACTATCGTATCAAGATCTGGGCAAAATCCACAGCTGATACATACTGCCACATCATTGCTCGTGATGAAGATGCAGATGGCTGGGCTACATTTGGTGGCGCCTACAATGTCGTTATTGGTAAGGAGATATCACCTCTGGAACTCAACTTTACTTCCAAAGGTAAGGGCAGTGCCGAACTTCTGCTGAATCTGGGCAAGATCACTCCGAATCCCGATAACCCCTCCGATACCACTCCTGAGAATTTTACAGTGACCATCGACAAGATTGAGATATATGAAATTACCGGTGATGAAACCCTGATACCAGCCTATACATCAAATTTTTCTACCGGTAAAGGTGTTACGGTGGAAGCCGGTGACGGTGCAGTGGCCAATGTAAGCTTTAGTGATGATGCTGCGACTGTGAATATCACCTCATATCCCACCAACGGCGGTGTTTGGAGCATCAAGTCCAATATTGAGCTGGGTGATCAGACAATAGAAAATGGTACAAAATATTATTACAGCTTAAAGCTGAAAGCTAAGAATGCGCAATCCGGCGAGTGCATTGTAGAGAGCGCCGCCCAGTACGATAAAAACCGAGTTCACTTCAACGGCTTTACTGTGGCAGCTGGTGAGGAAATTGAAATATCCGGGACCTTTACCGCTGACCGTGCGATCTCTGATCCTGTCATCCGCCTGCAAATCGGTAATCCCTCTGACGGTGTAAGCTCCAATTCACTGGCCATCAGTGATGTGGTATTCGGTAAGGTTGAGGGTGATAAGGAGGTCAAAAAGACCATTGACAACTTCATTGCCTTTGGTAACAGCAGCTATAATGCCACAAATCCTGAGTATCCGTGGGCTGTTTTCAATGGCACTGATGAGGACTATGATCGTGGTGTCGGCACCATCTGGACCGAAAATGGAAGCTTATTCTACCGAATTGATCAAGGCAGTACCACTGACTGGCATAATAAACTTATCTGCGGATATAACGGCAATCCTCTGACGCTGAAAGCCGACAGCTATTACGCAATTGAGATTAAAGTAAAGGCAACAAAGAATGTTTCCTGTGGCCTGTTCCTCAACCCCATCGGTGGTTGGGACCCCCGTCTATCCGAACGACTGGATATTACCACCGAGGAGCAGACTTTCAAATTCACCACAACCGATACCTTTATTACAGACATGGACTTTGAGCTGTTGTTCCAGTTCGGGTCTGAAGACTTGGCGCAGCTTGGTGAAGTAACCGTTGAGTTCAGCGATATTACGATTTACCAGATGAGTGTCATCTGATCCTATTATCTGCTTGCAGGGGGATGATAAGCGCATCTCCCTGCAAATAAGTATGCAAAATAAGTCAAGGAGTCAATAAATATGAGAAACAAGGATGTTGTACTATGGATTGCCCTGTGCTTGATTGTCAGTGTTCTGCTTTGTAGTTGCAGACAGTCCGGAGCACCAGTCACCGTTCACTTCAATGGAAACTATTATGGATGCGGAGAGATAGGCAGCCAAACGGTACACATGGGATCGAAACTTGAAGAACTTGATGCTCCCACACGGGATGGTTATGTGTTTCTCGGATGGTTTAAGGATAAAGGCTTGATTGAAAAGTGGGATTTTGAAAAAGACAAAGTTTACTCTGAACTTACGCTGTATGCAGGCTGGGACAGGGATAGCGGAGACGAGATCGAATATCCTGATACAGACAAAGATTTCACAAACTTGAGAACGCCAGGCAGTCAGGAAATGGCCTATGATTATAGACTTTTTTTCCTTCCTGAAAAAGACGGTGTGAATCAGCCCTATGTAGGCGATCCTATGCCTTACTATGAAGACGGTGTCTATTATATTTATTATTTGAAAGACGGTGGAGACTCCTACAATCACTCGATTTATCTTGTTACCACAAAAGATTTCCTCAACTATAAGGAATATGACGAACCGGTGTTGGAGGCTTCACGCAGCGGTGGCCAGGATGGATGGATCGGTACGGGTTCTGTTGTAAAAGTCGGAGAGAAGTATTACTTCTTCTATACAGGGCACGCTTCTTCCGATCATTACGAGTATAAAGAAAAAATAATGATAGCGGAAGGAAGGAGTCCGACTGAGTTTAAAAAGATTGTTGGCTGGGAGATAACACCACCTGCTGAACTTGGACAGAAAAATGATTTTCGTGACCCGCAAGCATACTATGATGCTGAAAATAACGTGATCACACTTACTGTAACGGCTTCTCAGAATAATGTGGCACGGATCCTGAAATATACAATTAGTGCTGATTTAATGAACGTGCAGTATGATGGCATCATATTTACCGATCCCACAGGTGATTTTTGGAATCTTGAGTGTAGCGACACCTTTAAACTTGGTAACAAGTGGTATATCACCTACTCAGCACAAAACGATACGCTTTGGTATGCTTTCGCTGACAATCAATTTGGCCCTTACTCAGAGCCAAAGCGCCTAGAAGGAAAGCTCTTTTATGCAGCCAAGCACGTTTCGGATGGAGAGTATACTTATATGGTAGGCTGGGCACGAAGATCAGAATCCCCATCTTCCACACAGGAGGTCTCCGGATGGGGCGGTAACCTTGTTGTACAGAAACTTGTTCAAAAAGAAGACCACAGCCTGATTCTTTCTCCTTTGGATAAGTTTTATGATGCCTTTGCCGTACGTCGTGCTTTGATTTTGGATGGTACAAGCGCTCTGTTAGAGTCAGGTGCCCTCTATAGTTATAAAGAAGTATTTACTGCCTTTGAGAGATTTATGCTAACCGGTGAGTTCTGTTTTACAGGCAATGGTAGCTTTGGTCTTGCCTTTGATTACGACGGCCAGGCTGATAATTATAAACTCATTTCCATTGATCCTGCTAATAACAAGCTGCAGCTATATTTCAACGGCGGGAAAACACTGATCTCTGAAACAGATGCTGTTCTGGAAGCCGGTAGAGACTATTCTTTCACCTATATCCAGGAGGGTTCCGTCGGGATCTTCTACATTGACGGTTTGGCGGCGCTTACTGTACGACTGTATGGGGTAAGCGGGAAAGCAATTCGACTCTTTGCAGAGAACAACAGCGTTGTATTTTCGTCTCTGCGGGAGTATACCATGTGAGTATTTGCTTGTGTCCATGTATTGTGCGTATAAATCAATTGAATATTATCTTTCAGTAAACCGGATAAAATCTAGACTTAAGAGGAGGAAAACAGTGATAAGTCAAAAGTTACTACTTGCGCGAGCATATGAAGAAGAAGCGGCAAGACGTATCCCGGATACATCCCGGCCCAAATTCCATCTATCACCTTATGTGGGCTGGATGAACGATCCAAACGGATTTTCTTATTATAAAGGTGAATATCATCTGTTTTATCAATACAATCCTTATGACACGGTTTGGGGTTCCATGCATTGGGGTCACGCTGTTAGCAAAGATTTGATTCACTGGCACTATATGCCTGTGGCTTTGGCACCTGATAAATCCTACGATTCGTTTGGTTGCTTTTCTGGAAGTGCGGTTGAGCTTCCCAATGGAGAGCATTTACTTATGTACACTGGTGTACACAAGGACAGCAATACCGGAGAGGAATTCCAAACACAGTGCATTGCTATTGGAGATGGCTTGAATTATAGAAAATACTCTCAGAATCCGGTGATCGATGGGAATCATCTACCCAAAGGAATGAGTCGAAGCAATTTCAGAGATCCAAAGATCTGGAGGGAAAAGGACGGAAGCTATCGTTGTGTCGTGGGAGGATGCGATCAAAGAAATCTCGGAGTTATTCTTCTTTTCAGCAGCAAAGACGCCTTTAACTGGAAATATGAGAGTGTCCTTGTAAGGAATGATGGCCGCTTTGGATTGATGTGGGAATGTCCGGATTTTTTCCTTTTAGACGGAAAGTATATTCTCCTTACCAGCCCGCAGGATATGCTGCCCGAGGGGCTTGAGTTTCATAACGGTAACGGTACGCTCTGCCTGATAGGTGAACTTGATAAAGAACAAAAGCATTTTACCTATGAATATTATCAGGCCGTTGACTATGGTATTGACTTTTATGCACCTCAGACTCTGCTGGCACCGGACGGAAGGCGTATTATGATAGGCTGGATGCAAAACTGGGATACCTGTAAACTGGTCGATGCAAAGAACCTGTCGTGGTTTGGACAGATGAGCCTGCCGAGAGAACTGTCTGTCAAAAATGGACGGCTATATCAACAACCGATCCGAGAGCTGGAATTATACAGAAGTAACAAGGTCGAATATAAACATGTTCTTTTACAGGGAGAACTATCCTTGAATGGCATAGAGGGCAGAACCGTAGATATGGAAATCTCGATTCGAGCAGTGGATAAAGATAAGTTATACCAGAAGTTTGAAGTCAATTTTGCGCAAAACGAACTGTACAGAACGGTGCTGAGCTTCTGCCCATATGAGTCCATACTGAAAATTGACCGTTCGTTTTCTGGTTCTCGTAGGGCTTGTATTCACCAGCGTCAATGTATGGTTTCCGACAAAAAAGGTGAATTAAAGCTAAGAGTCATTTTGGATAGATTCAGTGCAGAAGTCTTCATCAATGATGGTGAACAAGTAATGACTGTCACCATCATGACTGATACTGCTGCAAAAAAAATTTCGTTCAGTTCTATTGGTGAGGTTATTATGGATGTAACAAAGTATGATTTGTAAAGGGAGGAGTAATGGAATGAAACGTTACGATGTAACCGCTTTGGGAGAACTCCTGATCGATTTTACAGAAAACGGTCTAAGCGAACAGGGCAATATCCTGCTGGAGGCCAATCCCGGCGGTGCTCCCTGCAATGTGCTGGCAATGCTCTCAAGACTTGGGAAAAAGACGGCTTTTATTGGCAAAGTGGGCAACGACTTTTTCGGAAAGCATCTGAAAATGGTTCTGGAAGAATTAGGTATTTGCACATGCAATCTTCTTTTGGATGAGAAATATCATACAACCTTGGCTTTTGTTCATAACCATCCTGACGGTGACCGGGATTTCATCTTTTATCGTGACCCTGGCGCAGATATGAAACTATGTGCCCACGAGGTACAGGAAGAACTGATTGTACAGTCCAGGATATTCCATTTTGGCTCGCTCTCTCTGACTCATCCCGGTGTGCGGGAGGCAACAAAGAAAGCACTGCAAATCGCGAAGGAAAACTCCTGTCTGATCTCCTTCGACCCCAACCTGCGTGAGCCGTTGTGGGACAGGTTGGATGAGGCCAGAAAGCAGATCGCGTTTGGACTTAGCCAATGCGACATTCTGAAAATTTCGGATAACGAACTTCAATGGTTTACCGACCGGTTGGATCTCGACGAAGGAGTAAGCTTTCTGCAGGACATCTATCGAATTAAGCTGATTTTGCTCTCTATGGGAAAAAACGGAAGTCGTGCATATTATGGTGGTATGAAGGCAGAGGTAAAAACCTTTCCGCTGAAGAACACCATAGATACAACTGGGGCGGGGGATACTTTCTGCGCATGCGCGTTAAACTATATTCTAGAGCACAATCTTGAAAATCTGAGTTATGAAGATCTCTTGAGTATGCTCACTTTCGCTAATGCTGCCGCATCACTCATCACAACAAGGAAAGGAGCGTTGAGAGTGATGCCAAAGAAAGAAGAAATTGAGTACCTCCTGACAAAAAACATTGAGGAATAAGAAAACTACCCCAAAATTTTATCATATTTTGGGGTAGTTTCTATTTATCTATCACCCTCATTTTGTTTTTAAAGCAAACCAATCTTATGTATGGTTCAGTGGTCTCTCCTGTTGAAGCGCCACCATTTGCGTGTTTAAGTCGGCGAAATTTTTCTAACCAAGGAAGGACAATGGCAGTCTGCGAAGCTTCTTGGACAAAACAATTCTTCGGTTGGCGCTTTCCTTTTAAGCCACGGTATAGGTCTTGTTATACAGATGACACTGGCTTACGAACATGGCAATAAACAGAACAGGGTGTTTTATTGCACTTCATTATTAGAGGAGGTGAAAAGTGGATTATAAGTGTTTTTCTGAAATGCTTGATAAAACTTTTGCATGGTCAATTTCCCGTACCTTTTCGTGAGAGGAACCGGAAGAATTGACATAAGAGATATTATTTCAAGCACTGAAAAGCATTGCAAATCTACGAGGTTATAGAAAATTTAAGCCGTGGTTTTGGGGGATTGCTGACTTAATATCGAAGGAAATAAAGGTGAATTTTCAAAATAAAGAAAATCCCCTAACTAATTTGGGTGTTCCTTTTTCTGTAAACCAAATGTTATATCTATAATTGAGCAAATTCGCTACCAATAAATGGTTATACAGTGATACTAAGCGATTCATTGACCTTTGACAACGGAATACCATGGCACGCTTGTTCGTAAACATAGGCAACCAGGTTATATTTGATTTCATTACGCACATGCTTACGCTGGCTATTCAATGTACTATATCCCACTGATGATAAGCTTACACAAAAGGCATAAGTAAGCATAATAACCGTAAGGAAGCGTTTTATTGCTTGTTTGCTACGAACCTGGTATCTGTCAAGTTCAAGCTGCATCTTATTGTCTCTGAAGAAGATTTCTATCGTCCACCTTTCGATATAAGTTGTAAGAATTTCTTCTTCCGTAAGATTGCTTATGCTGAAGAATACATGTACAGCCTTTTCTTCAAAAAGCTTGCTTTCAGGCCAACTGAGTAAAATTACTCCGTTCTTTGGAAGCCTTTTGATATAGCCATTATAGTGGTGTACCCAATACTTCTGATTGCCCACGGTGACAAGGCGGACATCTTTTTCAGTAAGGGTTTTAACGTATGCATTAACTTTTTGGCCTAATCTTGGTCCTCCTACAGAATAAAGAACCCTGTTCGCTCTCAAAGCGCCGATGTACTCGAAGCCTCTGTCTTTAGCAGCTTGAATAACAGAACAAGCACTATACCAGCTATCACCCAAAACGTATACCTTTGTCGGAAAATCCGGCAATCCTTCAATGACTTTACGAACCATGCTGATTTTACTCTGGACAGCTTTATCGTAAAGCTCCATGTAATAAGGCAATTTTAACCCTCCACATTCTAGAAAGACACATACAATCTGGTGACCGTAAACACGCTTGCGCCTGAGATGTGAATGGTGGACACTACAGCCTTCAGTTGGTCTCAAAGCCTTTGACGAGGGCTTTGTCTTTTCGGAAATCGTATCATCCAGTATCACATATACAGGGCAGCCTGTTTTCCGGGCTTGCAAGTTTATTTGTGCCAGTACGTATAGCTGGTATTTATCCATTACAAGGCTTGTAGGCCATGGTGATTTCGATAAAAATTTCCCGATAGAAGTCCGGTGAACATTACGCATGCTGAGTTCCGGGACATTTGTTATTTTACCGTCAAAACCTCCTTGCATTGCAGAAGCAATTATGCTTGCAAGATTAGCAATTTGAGGCTTTGTAAGTAAAAATGTCAATCTTAATGCAATAAGGAACTTTCTTAAACTCTCTGTGCATGTTATAATGTTCATCGGGGCATCTTCAATCCTTTATCTTTTGTGTAAGCAACAAAAATATCGGATTTTTCAGGTGCCTCATTTAGTTTTACCAAATTATGTTAGCGTTTTTGCTCATTTATAGTTATATTTATTAATTGCTATGTGGATATATCCAACATTACCTGAAAAAATGCCAATGATAATCGCAGTGATTTTTGTAGCACTTTTGTTACCATATGATTGGCTATATAAGTCTAAATCTTATATAGTGTTCGCTATCTTAATACCCATTGTATCCCTTATAATTGGTGTTAATTTTGGGCCTTATGTGATTGCAATTATGATGATAGCCATAGAAATATTATTTAGTATTTGTCTGATATTTGAAATCAGAAAAATTTTACCTATTTCTAAACCTTATTATTAATACTTATTATTAATATTTATTAAAACGCATCCTTTATATCTCACGTCGTAATGGACATGTTTTCGTCTACCAAAAGTGACAAGGTAGTGTCAATATTTATGTGCACAATTTGCCGACATTCCTCAAATAAGCGCTTTTAACTGATCTGCTCCTGACCGGTGCCTGTGAAATAGCCGTTTAGAATATCCATGTTCATATATCGTTTTGTTCCCCAGGCTTTACTACATATATGTCTTAACTTGCACAAACCAGCATTAAAGCTGATTCACCATCAGGGAAAGCACCAACTACTCGCGTTCTTCTCCGAATTTCTTTCATGATCCTCTCAATTCCATTATTGGTACGTATCTTAATCCAGTGTTGCCGTGGAAATTTCATATATGTAAGCGTTTCTTCTATACTGGTTTCTATCTTCTTTGCTGCTTCCGGAAGTTTCATGCTTCGCAGCTTGTCCGTAACTTGTTTAGCCTTTTCCCTAGCAGATTGCAGATCCTCTTGTGCATGAATAGCTTTCAGCATTGCTGCCACTTCTGCCATCTTACTATGAGGTGTGACTGAGAATACATTCCGATAGAAGTG
>DATCKN010000033.1:0-4127 GCA_036562185.1 Thermoclostridium sp. | reverse complement strand
AGCATACTCGGCTACGAAATAAACACTGACTATACGTGGAATAATATTTACAAAAAGGCTTACGAAGTGGGACTTGTAACAAACCTGCTCTATATTTCAAAAGAGGAAGACAATGTTGACTTTAAGCGTTCAGATGCTGTAGACATAATTTACAATGCGTTAACAACAAAGGAAAAATCAACGGGTAAAGAACTGTTTTATAAATTAATTGATTCTGGGGTTATTACTAAGTCAGAAGCTGTAAAGTTAGGTTTCATAGAGGATTCGGTGGAAACCGATATAGAGGAAATAATTGTGTTTGATCAGGAGACTGTATCCGTTGTATTCAATGAACCAATTGTAAATTTCGATGATGTTTACATATATAAATCTTTAGACGAGGACTATGAGTTAGACTTTGAAATAGAAGAGGTTGGTGAAAACTTTATTTTGCTTAAAACAAAGAAACATGGTCCTGGTGTGGAATATACAATTGAAATTACAGGTATAGAAGACACCGAGGGCAATGTGAAGGATGTTTTATACGGAGCTTTTATCGGAGTTATTCCTGATAAGGTTGAATCAAACTTTTTCAGGATTCAAAAAATAGAGCCTGTAAATGAAAAGTCAGTTAAATTATATTTTACGCATCCTGTAAATTTGAACTGTGAAAATAGCTTATATTATACAATTTACAATGACGAAAAAGTATTTGCCGAGGGGAGTAAAGACCAGCTTTTGCCACGTATTGTTGCTTCTGAAAACAATTGTGTCCTTTTAAGCCTGAAGTCAGGTTCATTCGTAAAAGATAATATTTACACCGTTGAAATAAATGGGGATTTGACAAGTGCTTACGGTGTCAGGTTAAATGACGGCAAAAATGATGAAATGAGCTTTAAAGCGGTTACAGGCGATATAGATTACTTTAAGCTTGAGGAAGTTTTTGCATATGACAAGGAAACCCTGCTTTTAAGTTTTAATAAAGAGGTTAACACGTTCCTTGCACAGCAAATATATAATTTCTATTTAACTGACTCGAACAACAAACCAATTAAAATTGAGAATATAGCTGTAGAAAGCCAGGGAGTAAATAGCGGGAAAGTTCTCTATTTAAACATTGAAGGCAAATTTACAAAAAACGCCAAATATTATATAACCATAAATAATTTGAATGATGTTACCAGGCAGGAATATATTACTGAAATGACTTACTCCTTTGAAGCTGATTATGGCTCCGCTGATGATTTCGATATACAGGATATTGAAGCAATAGACAAGCAGACAATTGAGGTATATTTTACAAATGTTCCTGATGCAGAAAGTGCGGCTGATGAATCACTTTACTATGTAAGGTTAAAACGTGGTTCAGATAAAATCCGTCCTGTTCGTGCATTGTACGATCCTGCAATACATCCATACAAAGTAGTTCTGTTTTTTAATGATGGTGATTTAACTGCAAAGAAAGATTATGAACTAAGTATAAGCTATAAATTTAAAGACTATTTGGGTAATGAATTGGGTGCGAATATCAGCGATTACTTTACAGCGGTGTCAACAGAAAAAGCAGGTCCTTCTATTGTAAATGCTACACCTGTTTCAACAGATGCGGTAAAACTTGAGTTCGATAAGGAACTTGCCTTTAACCAAAACAATCTGTCGCCGTCCAATTATATACTCGAATACAGCTATAACGGTATGACCATAAAAAAGGTTCCTTTAAGCGTTTTATATGTAAATGCAAGGACTTTGGTTCTGAAATTTGACAAGCTGGATTATGATACAACTTATACATTGAAATTCACAAGTATTGTAGATTATACAGGAGCTTCCTATAAAGTTTCGGGCCAGGGTAAAAACTTCATAGAGTTCCAGGTTAAAGAAAAGTAAGCCAAAGAAACAGGCATGTTTAGGGAGAAAATAAACAGTCATATCTTTTCAATGAAGGTATGACTGTTTTTTCTTTAAGGTTCAAAGTGATAATTAAAAAGGGCAGATTTCAAATTTTTACAATTTCAATAGTTAACTATTGGTTGTATCCATTTGGGTTGTTTTTTTGCCAGTTCCACGAATCTCTGCACATATCTTCAAGTTTTTTTTCGGCTTTCCATCCAAGCTCATGATATGCTTTGGTTGGATCAGCATAGCATTTATCTATGTCTCCCGGCCTTCTGCCAGTGAATTGATATGGTATTTTTTTACCGGTAACTTTCTCAAAAGCTTTTACTACATCCAGCACGCTGTATCCTGTTCCGGTACCCAGATTATATGAATCTATACCTTTAGAAGCCATAATTTTTTCAAGTGCTTTCAAATGCCCTTTAGCCAAGTCGACCACATGAATATAATCCCTGACACCAGTACCATCATGGGTATCATAATCATTCCCAAAAACACAGAGTTTTTCTCTTATCCCTATTGCCACTTGAGTAATGTAGGGCATTAAATTATTTGGTATGCCATTTGGATCTTCGCCTAACTTGCCACTTTCATGAGCTCCTATTGGGTTAAAGTATCTAAGTATTGCTATACTCCAATCATTATCTGAAACATATATGTCCCTTAAAATTTCTTCTATCATGAGCTTTGTACGGCCATATGGATTTGTTGGATTAAGTGGGGAACTTTCTTTTATAGGTACGCTTTCAGGTTTTCCATATACGGTGGCGGATGAGCTGAAAACCATTTTTTTTACATTATGTTTCTCCATAACTTCGCATAATATAAGAGTACCGGTGACATTGTTGTAGTAATATTTAATTGGAATTGTGACAGATTCGCCTACTGCTTTAAGTCCTGCAAAGTGTATGACAGCTTCTATTTCATTTTCCGAGAATACTTTATTAAGACCTTCTTTATCCAGAATATCTAATTCATAAAATTTGAATTCTTTTCCTGTAATTTCTTTTATACGTTTTAATGCTTCAGGTTTGCTGTTGGAGAAGTTATCCGCTATAACAATATCATAGTCCTTATTTAGAAGTTCCACGCATGTATGACTTCCTATGTAACCTGCTCCGCCGGTCACTAATATGCTCATAAAATCACCTTTTGTCTTTCAGCCTTATTTCACAGGGCTCTCGTCCATACATAGACTAATTATTTGCCTGTTTACAAATAATTATATCCGACGCTCCTGAATTTGTCTAAAATATATTTTAAAAATTTAAAGATAATAGTGGACGAGTCTTATACTTTGCTCATGGAGAAGAAATATTATACAGGAGCAATTTTGTAAAACATTTCATTCATTTTCTAACCCCGGAAGCCATAAAACATTTACACCGAGTGAATCTGCAATGGTACGAGCTCAATATCTGTTACAGGCCGGGTTTTAGCCTCTATTTTGGAAATAGAGGTTTTTTCAATATTTATGCCCTTGAGCATTGAATTCATCTATTCTGCAATAAATGTATCTTTCAAAACAGGCAAGCAATACTTTATCCGAACAGAATTCCCTCCATTGGCCGGGCGAAATGAAGCCTTAAGAATGTATGAAAGAATCCAGTATCCCTGCTAAAGCTGTGCCCTGACCCGGAAAATCATGTAAGTCCAAAAGCGGTATTCCGTCCGCTAAAGGTGGCACCTCTGTTTTTTATCAGAATCCATCGGTTTTTTTTCTTTTTTTCAGTTTGCGGTTTTTTGTATTATATAACTATAAAATATGCAATGATGTCACCGGTTTGGGTTACAAAGACGATCAATTCTTCGCAAATTATCTTCAGATGAAATATAACCTTACAAAAGCCGGTGCATACCCGACACCCGGAGAACTGGCAGAGATTAAGGATATTGAAGGCGACCTGATTGTAACAGGAAAAGCAGCAATAACATGGGTTCACAGCAACCAGCTTGTTGCCGTTATGAATGCAGCAAATCGCCCGCTGGCAATTACAGTACCTCCAAAGAGAACAAAAGACGGGCCATCGGGATTATGTATCCGTTCTTCACAGGCCATGAGCATATACAATAAGTCCAAGTACAAGGAAGAGGCAGCAAAATTCATCAGCTTCTTTGTAAATGATGTAGATGCAAATTACATTCTCGACGGAGAACGCGGCGTGCCGATTATGGGCAAGGTTCGCTCCGCTCTTGCAGAAAAGGCCGATTCTGTAACAAGGCAGATGTATGAATTTGTAGATCTCGCCGGA
>DATCKN010000013.1:0-1976 GCA_036562185.1 Thermoclostridium sp. | reverse complement strand
TGGAGACGTTGGACTGGCTGTACGAAGACTGACTGGAAAATATATTAATACAGAAAGACAGGAACTGAAAATTAATGTATCCTGCGGAATGGAGGAGTTATGGAGAAAAAGAAACCAAGGGAAATGACCGGTGCAGAACTAAAATCAATGTTAAAAAGCAGTATAAATTTTAAAAGCCTGGGAGGTGTCCGCTGCCCCGAACTGAATGTCGCACCCGAAGATTTGAAATGGTGGCGCGATGCGAAAATAGGAATGTTTGTACACTGGGGCCTTTATTCCATCCTTGGGCGCGGGGAATGGGTCAGGTTCAATGAAAAGATACCGAAAGAAGAGTATGAAGCATTGGCATGGGAGTTTAATCCGAAAGGTTTTAAAATGACTGAGTGGATCGAGCTGGCAAAATCTTTTGGAGCCAAGTACATGGTGATGGTAACGAAGCATCATGACGGGTTTGCTTTGTGGGACAGCCCCGGCAGTTATGAAGGCTTTACCAGCTATAACACCGCATCAAAGAGGGATTTTGTAGCCGAGTTTGTTAATGCCTGCCGTGAAGCCGGACTGCGCGTTGGACTGTATTATTCACCAATGGATTGGCGTTTCCCGGGGTATTTTGATCCTGAAGGTCTGCCCGAAAATGCGGCTCTGATGAAGAAGCAGTGCTATGCCCAGGTGGAGGAATTGTGCAGCAAATATGGCAAGATTGATATCCTCTGGTATGATGGCGGCTGGCTTGCTCATAAAGGGAGCGATGCCTCGGCGGCATGGTTCTGGGAGCCTGAAAAGCTGAATAAAATGGCAAAAAGCTACAATCCGAAAATGTTATGCAATCCGAGATCGGGGTGGGAAGGCGATTTTTACTGCGATGAAGGAAGCCATGAAATTGTAGGCAAAATAATTCCTGTACCATGGGAGAAAAACATGTGCATATGCAGTGGAACCTCATGGGGATGGATGCCCGATGATCCTGTTTCTGACTTTGACTGGCTTATCCGCATGATGGTAAATGTTGTTTGCCGTGACGGCAACTGGCTGGTTAACATCGGGCCTGACAGAAACGGAAAGGTTGCACCTGAGATTATAACCCGCATCAAAGAGATTGGCGACTGGCTCAAGACTTATGGCGAAAGTATATATAACACCAGGGGAGGCCCTGTTGAGCCTGTTGATCATGTATATGGAACAACCAGTTCGGGAGATACCATTTATCTGCACATTATTGACAGGGAGAAATTCCCGGGGCAGAAACTGCCGGTTAAACCATACGAAGTTAAGGCAGTGACAACCTTTGACGGTGTACCATGTGAATTCTGTGTAACCGATGGGTTTTTGAGCATCCTATTGCCTGAGAATCTGCCAACAGATGAAAAATCTCTTGCAGATACCGTTTTAAAAATAAAGGTTGACAGGCAGATAGAGCATAAGGAAGCGGAACGGATTTATTTCACCGGCAAAGGATAATATGTCATGTTTTAAAATAACGTGTATACCGAAAAATATGCTGATAAAAATTTAGTAAAATCAAATTTGGCAAGATATAGGTGCGTGCGGGTTAAAATAATTTAAAATTGTTAAAAAATATAAACAAATACTATTTAATTAAGGGATTTTGTCAAAATAAGGGTTGTTCTAAAATAGTTGATCAAATTTAATTTTAACAGCTAAATTACTTTGGAAAGAGCCCATAACCTTATTGCATGACAGGTTGTGGGCTTTTAATTGTACCGAATGCGTATAAACACTGGCTTTCAATGATTAGTAATGATATGGCAGGAACTATAATTGCCTTATGGCAATTGGATAAATATAAATCATGATACTCTGTAAATTAAGTGTACTTAAATACTGGTTTAGTAAATTACGACTATTATTTTATTGAAATTTATTAAAAGATCAATATTAAATTAAGTGTTTTTAGTTGACTTTTATCAAAAAATACAGTATTCTAATAGTAGTCACTACTTAAATAGTTAAATAAA
>DATCKN010000135.1:0-2497 GCA_036562185.1 Thermoclostridium sp. | reverse complement strand
TTTTTGGTATAGTCTTGTTGTAGTGATATTGGATTCACAACTATATTCTACCGCATTTGACGGGTCTTTTGGACCTGTCTTTTGTGTTTTTAGAGATAAAAACAAGGAGCTATCTCAATGTTATTTTGAGACAGCCCCTTTATATAGATTTCTCCATGATACTATTAGACAAGGCTTATTCGTACTCCACATCAGTTACAGTAACAATAAAATCAATCAATTCTTTTTTCTCCAGCAGGACATGTATTTCATAACCTTCATCAGTTTTATATATTTCATCATATAACCACCAAGCGCCTTCAAGGGGTGCATCCTGTTTCTGTATAATGCAGTTTTTTAAGATGATTTCCTTGATATTAGTAAATCCACCGGTATTATCGAGTGTTATAACAGTATCTTCGCCTTTTTGGATGCATGATACTACTTTGCAATCATGGAACTTAAAATTAGATATAAAAGATGGCTCTTCATCCTTGAAAATCTTCTTATATTCTTCCCAATAAGCCTTTTGGGTGGCCTCGATTGCTTTTCTGTTTGATTCGGAGTATTCTGTTAATGCTTTTTTAACTTCATCAGAAGCGTAATCCAGAGCTAATACACGAATATCAGCAACTTTTTGCAATATTTCCTGGGGTAACATTTTTTCTAAATGCTGTATTTTAAACTCAAGTTTTTCTCTGAACTTCACCTTTTCTTGTTCCGGATCAAAGCAGGTCTGTTTAGATAGTTCAAACGTGCTTGTTCACGAATTTCAAAGTAATGACGTTTTGCTTCTTCTAATTCTGCAGGCTCCAGTGATTCGCCAGAAAGAGGCACAAAATTAAATTCTTCCGGAAAAATATCTTCAAATTTTACTTTAGAAACCTCTTCCTGTAATTGCAAATATTCATTTTCCTTCATCCTGTAAAGTCGTTCAAAATATTCTTCAGAAAACATCTCAGCTTCTTCTGACACATTTAATAACAAATGAAAACCTGTTTTCTGCATGGTTTCATACCATTCTTTTGTCATATACTTCAATTTAAAAACCCCTTAACATTATCAAACTAAAATATTTTTTAATACCAATGATAGTCGAAAAGAACAAGTCGATGCATACTACTACTTCAATACAAAATCCCTACTGTCAGTAGTTTCAATATATTGAAACAGTTCTGCCTCAATTATATTGGTATCTTTCGGAACAGGTTGCTGGATAACAGCAGCTTTAAGCTTAAGCCCCAAAATGCCTGTAGGCTGATCCGGCCGATATATAAACCCTATACTGCTGCTTGTATTTGAAGGTTTTGCATCCAGAAAAGATTTAGTATAGAACTCCAGAGATATATCTTCCTCACATTCATACTCTATTACAGGTAGATACATCCCCTTAGGGCAAACTTCAGAGAATTTTTTCTCAAAATCTAATCTTGCCCTGTTAATTTGTTCAGGAGTCATCTGCTCCAGAAGCTTAGGGTTTGAAAAGATTTTATCCATATCATCCCAAATATCTGTCAAATATACTCTGTTAATCTGTACCCAATGTTCGGTACCAGTCTCTGCGTCTTGAAACACTAATTTTTCAGGATTATCTCCCACAACCAAAGTAACAGGTTTCTCCACTTGATGTACTGCATGGCTAGGTCCTGTTACGAATCGTAGCTCGGGATTATGATTTAATTCAGGTATGGAATCATATTCACCTTCTATTTTCAAGCTGGTTAAGAACAACATATCAATATTTTGATAATCAATGCCATTAGGCTGCCACCCATTATTCAGGAATTTTGCTATAATCAAAAGAGGCTCCCAGTCCTGCACATTCAGTCGTCGATAATGTGTACCGTTTATTTTAAATTCTCTTTCTCCAATGAACACTTTTGAAACTGACTTGAATGGATTATTTACATCTATTCTGTCTCTGCTCAACATCATCCTGTTAGTCTCAGGCCTTGACGGATATTCAGACAATTGAGCCAATTCACTTTCCTCAGCTTTTTGCCGATAAATCTCGTCATATATTAAAATTAAAAGCCGCATCCCCTCAACATCGCGTACTATTCCCATAACATTACATATGACTCCGTCAACTTCAGCATTTTTCCCTATTACCTTTATCTCTTCATTGCGAGACAGAATTTCCCTAAAAAATCCTAAATTCATATAATGCTCCTTATCTCTTTCTTATTGCTGTTTTTTATTTAATATAACTGCAAGTATTTCGCATGAATAAATATGATGATTACCTGATAGTTGTCCATAGATATTGCTTACCTTTGATGTAATAATATTACATGAAAAACTGTTTTTAGAACACTAAATCACATCTATATTATTTCATGAAAAAGTTAAAAATGAAATAAAACGGTTCTATAATAATGAACTGCTCCCCGTCAAGTGGACAATGAAATAATTAAAATAAGTTAACAGCCGATGGCGGAAGTTGTCGGCTGTTTTTCGCAAGTAAATACTAAGAGGCTCGATTAAGGTACAGTTATGACCTGCTTGCCGTCCTTTC
>DATCKN010000134.1:0-3775 GCA_036562185.1 Thermoclostridium sp. | reverse complement strand
GCATTTAATACCAGTTTTAAAATAGTAGTCAAAAAGGGTTTAAACAGCCTTGTAATTCTTTTGGGTGAAAACCTCGTCTCTGTTTCCTTTCTTGAAAGCAGTTTTAATGTTTTAAAAAAATCCATTGAAGATAAACTGGGTATCTCGGTTACTATATGCATCAGCTCCAAGGGCTACGGCTGGGAACAGGTACCGGCTGTATACAGTGAATGCTACCGGCTTTTAAATGCCTATCAGTGTTATGAAAAAGGCCAGATAATTCTTTGCGAAAAGGCAAAATATTCCGAACCCTATTATAAATACGATATCGAAAAGGTTAGTGAAAAAGCCAGGGAATACATAAATGAAATGGACCACGAAAATCTTAACAGTCTTATCCTTCGTGTATTCAGTCATTTTATATCAACCAAAAAGTGCCCACTCAGCCTCATGCAATCCCTAAGCCTCAGTGTGGCAGGTGTTCTGTCACAAAAATTTGAAGCACCCGGCTTTCAAATAGCAAAGTCATATACTGAATATTGCAGGGATATCATAAGCTGTCTTACTGCCGAAGAGCTCAGGGATGTAACTTTAGAGGCAGTGGCCGATTACTTCTCAGCCTTTGAAAACTATAAAACCCGGAAGAAAAGCGATGTTATAGAGCAGGCATCAAAATACATTCGTGAAAACCTGCAGGAAGATACAACAGTAAAGGAGCTTGCCGATATTGTTCACATGAACGCAAGCTACCTGAGCGTACTGTTCAAAAAAGAAATGGGCATAACAATATCAGAATATGTTAACAATTTACGCATTGAAAAAGCCAAAAGGCTGCTAAAACAGGGGTATAAAGTGTTTGATATCGCCCGTCAGGTAGGCTATAAAAATCCATCCTATTTTGCATATCAGTTTAAAAAATCGGTAGGTTTAACCCCCGCCGAGTATCGCAGGTATGGATAAATATCAAAAGATCAAACAAAACTGTTATATTTCCAATCACTGTTATATTGTATGTTTAATTGCACGCGTGTATAGTTATACCTGAGGTGAATTATGTGCAGGCAAAATCGTTTACTTCCAGGCATTTGGAAAAAGTCAGTTTCCTTTACAATATAATTAAATTCAGATGGCAGTACTTAATGATATTGCCGGGAATCATCTTCCTTATTCTTTTTAATTATATTCCAATAATAGGACTTCAAATTGCCTTTAAGGATTTTCAAATTGGAACAACAATATGGACCTGCCCGTGGGTTGGGCTGGATAATTTCTCTTTTTTATCCGATCCTGAATTCTGGAGAGTTGTGAAGAACACATTGGCGATAACATCCTTAAAATTTGTTTTTAATTTCTTTGCCCCAATTATCTTTGCCCTGCTTCTCAATGAAGTCACAACAGTCTGGTTCAAAAGAACAATTCAAACAATAAGCTACTTACCACATTTTATATCATGGATTGTAATTGCCTATTTAATAGAAGCCTTTCTTGCTCCGGATGCTCTTGTGAACCAGATTATTTGGGCTTTAAACGGCAAACAGATTTATTTCATGGGTGAACCGTCCTGGTTCAGGCCAATAATAGTTGTTTCATCTGTTTGGAAGGAAGTTGGCTGGGGGTCTATTATTTACCTTGCAGCTATATCCTCTATAGATACCGAAATGTACGAGGCTGCGTATCTTGAAGGTGCCGGGAAATGGGCACAGCTTAGGTTCATAACCCTCCCCTGTCTTATGCCCACAATAGTACTGCTGTTGATTCTTAATATGCCCAGCCTGTTAAACGCAGGCTTTGACCAGATTTATCCGCTGATGAACGGCGCAAATATGATAGTATCCGACGTTTTAGATACATATGTTTTAAGAACAGGACTGCAGCAGGGGTATTTCAGCCAGGCTGCTGCTGTTGGAATGCTTTCGTCAATAATAAGTTATATTCTGATATTTACAACCAATTCACTGGCTAAAGCACTAAACGGAGAAGGCCTTTGGTAAAGTTTATGCTTTGTAACTGCCAGTCCAGGAAGGATTGATATAATGGTCCGGAAATTAAGTGCAGGTGAAAGAATTTTTAATATATTTAATACTGCCTTTCTAATCTTTATTGGATTATCAACCCTGTATCCGATGTATTATATGCTGATTTTATCACTGAACGAGGGAATGGACTCATTAAAGGGCGGAATCTGGCTGTATCCGCGAAAGTTTACATGGTTTAACTATGAGTTTGTACTGAATAATTCTCTTATGAGAGATGCCTATATAATTTCTATAAGCAGAACAGTAATCGGCACTGCATTAAGCATTCTGGTTACTGCAGTAACTGCCTATGGACTTTCATTTAATAACCTTCCGTATAAAAAAGCCATAATGACATTCATAATCATTCCCATGGTTTTTAACGGGGGCTTAATACCATATTACCTGCAGCTTAGAAACCTGGGACTTCTAAATACTTTTTGGGTTTATGTCATCCCCAGTGCATTCTCAATATTCAATATGTTTGTAATGCGAAAATTTTTTATGGACCTTCCCGACAGCCTGAAAGAGTCTGCCCATATAGACGGGGCAACTCATATCCAGATACTTGTAAAAATTGTGCTGCCATTGTCAAAGCCTATGCTTGCCGCGTTAAGTCTTTTTACCGCGGTGTATCACTGGAATGACTGGTTCTCGGGCGCGTTTTATGTTGATAATATAAGGCTTATACCAATACAGACGTATCTGCACAGAATACTGTCGGCCGATAGCCTGAACATGCTCACAGGTGGAAATGCATTGGTACAGGAAGCTGCAGCAAGGCAGAGTCATCTTGGAAGTATGACGGTAACCTCTGTAAAAATGGCAGCAGTTATGTGCGGTACATTGCCTATTCTATGTGTATACCCGTTCCTGCAAAAATACTTTGTTAAGGGAATGCTGATTGGGTCCATAAAAGGATAATTTTTTAACACTGTAATTAAAGGCGCCTTTATATAAATGCATGCATTATTAAGGAATAAGAGAGTCCAGCGGTAAGATGTCAATAGGTAAACTGGAAAAAGTTCTTTGAAAATTGCATACAGTTTAAGCTGTTTTGGCACAAAAAGAGAATCCTTAATAAGCCCTGCCATTTTAGCTGGAAAAACAGGGCGTGCCAGCCCAACGGATTACTATTCCGTTGGAGGTATGTATAGCCGATTGTCATGCAGCAGAGCATAGACCAACCGGACTAATTTCCTGGCAGTCAGTGCGAGTGCCCTTTTGTGCGGCGTCTTTGGCGTTTCACGGTATTTGAGGTCATAGAAGCGTTTGAACTCGGGGTCGTGCATGCGCACCTTGTTCGCAGCTTCCATGAGGTAGTATCTCAAATAGCGGTTACCCGAAGAAATAAGGTGGGTATTATCGGCGGTATATTTGCCGGATTGATATTTACTCCAGCATATACCGGCAAACTTGGCCAAAGCAGCCTGATTCTTAAAACGGTGGATGTCGCCGATCTCGGCAATAATACCTGCTGCATAAACAGGTCCGATACCTTTGACCGAGGTCAGGGTATTAGGGATGACCTTCATCTGTTCCTCAATGGCTTTATCAAACAGTTTCAACTGGTCTTTCAAAGCACGAATGGCTACAAGAGAAATGGCCAGGACCTGATTGACAGAGTCGTTAACAGTCTTAGGCAGCCGGTATGAGCTGCGGGCAGCTTTTTGAATGAGCTTGGCGACATCCTCCGGAACATCAAACTTACCCTTGCCTTTTTCATTTACAAAAGCAGATAATTCCTCAATTGACATATAAGCAATTTCATCAACAGAGAG
>DATCKN010000138.1:0-1536 GCA_036562185.1 Thermoclostridium sp. | reverse complement strand
CATTTTTACTGACTGCCATTCTTGTTCACCTCCATTTCAATTAAACTGTAGGCGTATTCCGCCTGCCCGAAGGGGTCGTCGAGTTCCTCTGTTCCTTCTTTCATGCGAAAGATGGTAGGATAAACGACCTCTTTTTCTTGTTTAAACTTTTTGGTACGGCCGAGTCTTTCCGCCCGCATAATTCGTTCTGCCTCGGCAGTGTTGAAAGTGTCTTTGTCAATTATAGCCGGATAAAACTCATCACCGAGGTATCGGGTATTTCGTAGCATCCTGCCGATACCGGAATGGAAACCTTCAATACCAGCTTTCTTAGCTGCTGTCGCCAAGGAATCGCCGCTCAGGTAAGATTGGAACAATATTTTTATCTGTTCTGCAGCCTCTTTATCAATTACGGCTTTTCCGTTTTCAATACGGTAGCCAAATGGTATATGGCTCATTTATCCCACCAACCTTTCTTTTAGCGTAATGCCGCATTTTAATTCGAATCCAATTTCCGCTCGTGAATAAACAAGAACCCTCGCCACAAAACGGGCAAACAGTTCACCGTCAAAACCCTCCAGCATTGATGCCTTGGTAGCATATTGCAGCAAAGCGCTGACCTCACTTAGGTTTTGAAAGTCATTATTCAGGAATCGCGTTATGGATTCTTTTTGGCGGCGTAGCCGTTCTGCCTCTTGCAACAATTCGTTATTGCTCTTATTGTAAACGGCAGGCTCAAGATAGCCTTTGGTCATCAGCCCAACCAGGACATTTCGCTGTTCTGTGTTTTCTTCAAGCTTCTTGTCAAGCGCACGTATGTTTTCCAGTGTTTCATCGGAACTCATCCCACGCAGACTGACTAACAATGGTTTTAGAACAACTGCATGTCCGAAAATGAGCTTGTTCATCATGGTAACAAACGCATATTCAATAGCAGACTCCGGCACATACTTCATAGAGCATTTCTTGATGTTTGCGATATGAGTGGAGCAGCACCAAGCGATTCGATGTCTTCCGCTTGAGTGACTTCTGCGTTTAAATGTGCCACCGCACTGGCCACAGGTGATTTTGCCTGAAAAGGAATAACGGTTCTGATACTTTATGTTTTGCTTTTCCAGCCCTTTTTCCTTAGCACGCTGATCAATGATATCCTGTGCGGTCTCAAAATCCTCATGACTGATAATCGGCTCGTGATGATTTCGAATTAGATATTGGTCTTTTTCTCCATTGTTGTTATGGCGGTTGAAGTACTCATCAGTATAGGTCTTTTGAAAAATGACATCACCTGTGTACTTTTCATTACTAACCATCCCGCGTATAGTCGTTGATGTCCAACGACCGCCTTTTTTGGTCGGTACATTTCGTCTGTTCAACTCATTAGCAATTTTGTGGGTACCCTTGCCGGACAAAATCTCGGCAAAGATGAAGCGGACAATTTTAGCTTGAGACTTATTGATAACCATTTCTCCATCCACATTGTCGTAGCCGTAAGGCGGATAAGATATTTTATATGTACCATTTTGGAATCTGCGCTTAATCGACCATTTGTTGTTCTCG
>DATCKN010000137.1:0-18656 GCA_036562185.1 Thermoclostridium sp. | reverse complement strand
CAATTCTGCATAAGGCTTTCAACGGAGAGCTGACTGCTAAATGGCGTGAGGAAAATGGTGTTGATTTTGAGAGGGAATGGGAAGAAAATTTACTAGGAGAAATTTGTGAAATAAACCCAAAAAGGATAAGTACAAAGGAGTTGGATGATGACATTGAAGTGTCTTTTGTACCGATGTCATCGGTTTCGGATATCAAAGGTGTAATTGAGCAACCCCTGGTAAAAAAGCTTGCAGAAGTGAAAAAAGGATTCACCAATTTTTCTGTAGGAGATGTTATTTTTGCCAAGATTACGCCTTGCATGGAGAACGGAAAATCTGCTGTTGTAGAGAATCTAATGAATGGTATTGGATTTGGCTCAACGGAATTTCATGTTCTGAGGTGTTCAGAACGGCTATATAATAGGTATTTATATCATCTGGTAAGGTGGAAAAAGTTTAGGGACGAAGCCAGGCAAGTAATGACTGGAGCGGTAGGCCAACAAAGAGTTCCAAAGGAATTTTTAGAGCAATATACAATAAACACTCCACCTGTTAAGGAACAGATAGAAATAGTACGGATACTTGATAATCTTCTTGAAAAAGAGCAAAAAGCAAGAGAGCTTTGTGATATTATCATAAAAAATATAGAACAGTTGAAGAAATCAATTCTTGCCCGTGCTTTCAGAGGGGAACTGAACACTAACAACCCTGGTGAAGAAAGTGCATTAGAGTTGTTGAAAGAGGTTATACAAGAACGCATGGAAAGTTAGCTAAGAATTGTTATATTAATTTTTTATCTGTCATAGTTACGTGGAGAATAGGAAATCGGCAGCATTGATGCTATGATGCGGGTTTACTATAATCTGTAGTTGAGTTCCCGAATAATAAACAGCGCCATGTTATATGAAAAGCGCAGTTAACATGGTACTGGTTTTAAGGGAATATACTGAATAACGGGGACGTTTTCCTGTCATACCCTTGGTAAAATTAATCAGAGTTTAAAGCAGCAGGACCGTCCTCGCAACTTCATTACATTAACCTAGGCGCAAATATTTTCATCATAAAAGTGCCTGGCAGCAGACTGTTTCTCTTTAACATGGGCATATACTGCATTATAATTGTCAAACAGGAGGTCAACGGCTTTTTCATCCAATTGCCTTGGTATCTGTGCTTTAATAATTTGATATATTTGATTTCTGTCCATGCCTTTTCTGTATGGCCTGTCCTCAATAAGCGCCGTAAATATGTCAGCTACTGCCATGATCCTGGCTCCTGTATCAATTCGATCGCCGCAGTAATGGAATGGATATCCGCTTCCGTCAAGCCTTTCATGATGGAATGCAGCCCATTCAGTGATTTTACCGAGACCTCCGATGGAATCAAGCGTATGGAAGGTGTAATATGAATGGCATCTCATTATAGCATATTCATGATCGGTTAATTTCCCCGGCTTCTCAAGAATACTGTTAGGGATCAGCAACTTGCCGATATCATGGAAATTACCTGCAATTTTCATATTCATAATATCCGTACCGGCGAACCCGAAAAGCTCTGACAGCCTTGACGCACATTCTGCCACGCCCGTAGTATGCGTTGCGGTATATGCTGATTTAAAGTCTATCAAATCACGGTATAGGTTGGAGACCAGTAAAATATCATCCGGATCAACATAAATGTCACGAAGAGGCCCGTTGTGCAGCAATATCGAAGAAAGCCGCGGAGAAACCAGGTTCAGCCAGAAATCCTCCCTTTTTGAAATATCAATGAAATGAGACACGATCTTTTCATTGGCCTTACCATTTTGCAATTTGCGCACCGCTTCCACTATATCATCCGTTTGATGTAAAATATAGCTGTTCCTGTTAATAAGCCTTTCTACATAATCAGACAGATAGATGATTTGAGAGGCTGTAACAACAGGATTTTCCAGCCCTTCATCCCAGTCTTTCCAGTTCCTGTGGTGATTCCTGACTATTGCGGATATGTTTTTCAGCCATGGTATCCTGTTTAGCAGGATTTCTCCCCGAACAGTGTGGAGTTCATCGTTTTCGGTTACATTATTATGCAGTAATATTTTTTCCTCCACCGACAGCGCACCAATATCATGCAGTAATGAAGCCATGAAAATATTTTCAAGCATTTTGCCTTTAATACCGGCATTATTTGCTATTTCCAGCGCTATATACGCTGTCCTGTGCTGATGCTGGGAGATGGTATGGCTGGATATATCCATGGTTTCGGATAAAGTTATAAGCAAATTTCCAAGGTTGACTGTACGTTGTTTCTCCATGATGCAACTCCCCTAAGAAACATTTATGTTAACATAATTCTATCACATGCTCCCAAAACAGTCCATAAGATACGTAATATGTATGAAAAGTGTCTAAATATGTGCAAAATGTTAAATTATATGTATAATTGAAGTATTGAAACGGTAAGGGGTTTCCCTGCTTCCACGATGGATGTGCCGGTATGGAGCCAAAATGGCTTAGCTGGGCAAAACAGTTACAGTCAATAGCTCAGGCAGGGCTTGCATATTCAAAGGATAAGTATGATATTGAAAGATTTCAGCAGATCAGAGACCTGGCAGCAGAAATACTTAATGAATATACCGGGATAGACACGGAGAAAATAAAGAGATTGTTTTGCAATGAAAACGGTTATCAAACCCCTAAGGTTGATATCAGGGGAGTTTGTTTAAAGACGACAAGATATTACTGGCTAAAGAAGCCTTGATGGCTGCTGGTCAATCCCGGGCGGATGGGCGGAAGTTAACTTGTCAATAAAAGAGAATGTTGTAGTGGAATATTTCCTTTGTACTGGAGCGAAGAAAACCCCTGTTTGTTTATGGCAAAATATATTGGATGACAGTTATGGTATTATATTTGAACATTGCGAACTGTAAAGGGGTGAAATCATGATAGAACAGTCAATTGAAACAATGACAAACCGTATTGCAGGCATTTTATCGGACAACAAGCCTTCAATATACCTCTATGGTTCAATTGTGCTGGATGATTTCAAAGACGGATGGAGCGATATTGATATATTATGCCTGGCAGAAACTAAAATTTCTGATATGCAGGCAAAGCGGCTGCTTAACTTAAGGCAGGAGCTTACGGATGAATATGGTGAAAACCTGAACTTTCATTTATTTGAGGGTGGTTTCTTAACCCTGGATGCATTCGTCAATAATGTTCCGGATATGGTAGTATATTGGGGTACCAGTGGCCAGAGAATAACCGATAAATACTGTTTTGACCCCTTTTCGATGATAGAATTGATTGAGCATGGACTTTTACTTTATGGAAACGAAGTACGGGACAGACTTGTCCATCCGGCAAAAGAAGAGGTTATACAAGCTGTTATAAATCATTATGAGGTAATCAGAAAATATGCCGTCAAAACAAACAGAAGCTTATATTCTGCCGGGTGGCTTCTGGATATTGCACGATGCATCTATACGCTCCGGACAAATAAAATTATTTCCAAAACCGAAGCAGGAAAGTGGGCTTTGGAAAATTGCCTGGCGCCCGACGTTGATATTATGAAAAAAGTTTTAATGCTCCGTGAAGAACCAACAAGATACAAGGATGATAATGAGGTTTTGGAGTGGCTGGAAAATATTGGCCCATACATTCAGAGATTTGCCGATGTTCTGGAGAAAGAGATAGCAGCGCTGAGAACAGATTAAAAAGAGATACATGGAGGTATGCAGAACAATGGTAAAAACATAAAAGTTGATTTATCGTTATGCTTGATATAATATAAAAGCATATGGAACATGCTGGAAAAAATTTATAAATAAACATTAATAATCTGAGGTGGTAAAATGGATGAACCAAAAATCACAGTAAATACAGTGATGACAAAGGAAGATTACAGAAAATTCTTATATATTGCAACCTTCAGAAGAAATAAATTTACGATTCCAATGATCGGGTTAATTGCTTTGCTGGGAAGTCTGATAATCAGCCTGGATGGCAAATTCAGTGCGATAAAGCTTATTATAAGCTGGATTCTGCTGTTTGCTCTTGCAATCATTGCTGTTTTACTTAAAGTTGAAAGGAAAAATGCGCAAAGGGTAAAGACAGATAAAACAGGTACATTTGATAGTGTCAATACTTTAAAATTCTACGATGACAGAATTGTTATGGAGAATGAGGCACTTAAATCAACAGGAGAGTTAAAATATGATCAGTTCTTCGCAGTAATGGAAAGTAAAGACTATTTCATTTTTTATTTAACGGTAAACCAGGCATCATTGATAAGAAAAAAGGATATAGATAACCCGGATCTGTTCAGAGATTTTATAATAGAGAAATTTAAGGACAAATATAAAAAGATATAACTCTATCAAAGCAATGAGTAAATGTGTGTGAAAAGGCCATAATTGTTCCATCCTTCATACAGTGGTGTGGAATATGTATTTGAAAGAGTAAACAGTGTACCGGTATGGACTTGCGATTATGCTGGCTATGCGAAGCAAAACAGCAAAGTATCCCCAAAAGAAATATACAAATTCCTGAAATAAGCAAGGGGAAAACATTTAGAAACTTGCGGCAACAACTTGTTTTCAGATCATAATTTATGAAAATGGTGCCTTCAGGTATGAAACATCTTTTGAGGGTGATATTTATTCACTGTTGCAAATTGAAAACTTCTATTACGATAACTTACCGGCGGCACAACAAATAACGGCAGGAAGATTGAAATAACACTTGTCCGGAGAGAGCGCAAATGGATAAAGCCGCAGTTAAAAGTTTTGCAGTATGGGCGAGAAGCAAACTTATTGAGAATATAAAACAGAGGGCTGATGAATTAGGAATAACCGAGAATGGAATAAAAGAGCCTCCTGCATCAAATGCAGCAATATGTGGGAATGGAAGTTTTAACAATGCAGAAATTGAGCAAAGAAAGAGCCTTGTGGCAATAATAAAAGAAAAGGGATTTAACAATGTAATGGAGGAAGCGGCATATTCCTGGCTTTTTAGAATTTTGGCCCTGCGTTTCATGGAAGTTAATAATTATCTTCCTAACGGGGTAAGGGTAATTTCATCTGTTGAGCCGGGCAGGAAAGAACAGGATATTATCAGGGAAGCTCTCAACTCTGATCTGGATTTAGACAGAGAACTGGTATACACACTTCAGGATAAAAATGAAACTGAAACCCTTTACAGATACCTGCTTATTAAGCAATGTAATGCTTTAAAAAGAATTCTTCCGGGCCTTTTCGGGGAAACGGAGGATTATACTGAAATCTTGCTACCTTCGAACCTGCTTTCGGAAAATTCAGTCATAAGGCAGCTGGCAGCTCGTATACCTGAGGAGAATTTCAAGGATCAGGTTGAAATTATCGGGTGGATGTATCAATTTTATATCTCTGAAAAGAAAAATGAAATATTTGAAGGACTAAAAAGAAATATCAAGATAACCAAAGAAAATATACCTGCTGCTACCCAGTTGTTCACTCCCCGATGGATTGTAGAATACATGGTGGAAAACACCCTGGGCAGGTTTTGGGTGGAAGGGCATCCCAATGATTTGCTGAAAAGAAAATGGCAGTTCTACATTGATGAGACAGAGCAGGAAGTTAAGGAACAACTGGAAGAAATACGGCTTAAAAACAGGTTTATAAGGCCGGAGGATATAAAGATTCTGGACCCTGCTATGGGAAGCGGGCATATTTTGGTGTATGCTTTCGATGTGCTTTATGATATTTATAAAAGCGAAGGATACTCCGAAGAAGATATTCCGGGTCTGATTATCGAAAACAACCTGTATGGCCTGGATATAGATGACAGGGCTTATCAGCTTGCATACTTTGCACTGATGATGAAGGCAAGAAGCAGGAAAGCAAGTATATTTAACGAAAAGGTAAACGTTAATATATGCGCAATACAGGAAAGCAATGGTTTTCCAAAAGAGGCTATGGAATATCTTGTAAATCTCTCGGAAACAGAGCCGGAAAACAAGGTACACCGTGAAGATATTGAGTATCTCATAAATGTTTTCCGTGATGCAAAGGAGTACGGGGCTTTACTTCATGTAAAGCCAGTAAATTTTAAGGCAATTGAGAGAATATTGGATGATTTAAGGAAAAGGGAAACAGAGGATTTTCCAGGTTACAAGTATAGAAGCATCATCCTTGATAAAATACCACCGCTTGTAAAACAAGCAAAAATCATGAGTTCAAAGTATGATGTGGTGGTGACAAATCCTCCGTATATGGGGAATAAGGGCATAAACGACAGGTTAAGGGATTACATTTCAGAAAAGTATAAGGACGTAAAGTCAGATTTGTTCTCGGTTTTTATAGTAAGGAATTTTGATTATGCAAAACCTTGTGGGCACTTGGGGTTTATGACTCCATTTGTCTGGATGTTTATTTCGTCATATGAAAAATTAAGAGAAATAATACTTACGAAAAAAACCGTTACTTCTCTTGTACAGTTGGAGTACTCAGGGTTTGAAGAGGCAACTGTCCCGATATGTATATTTACTGCCAGGAACACTTATGTACATGCAAAAGGTGAGTATATCAGGCTATCAGACTTTAGCGGGGCTGAGATGCAGCCAATAAAAACGCTTGAAGCAGTTCGGAACCCAAAGGCCAGTTACAGGTACTCGGTGGAATCGGAAAAATTTCGGAACATACCAGGCATGCCTGTTGCGTACTGGGCAAGCAACAGGATCATTGATTGCTTTAAAAAAGGTAAACCGTTAGGTGAAATTGCAGAACCCAAGGTGGGATTGCAGACAGGAGACAATGACAAATTCTTAAGAATGTGGTACGAGGTACCGGTTTGCAGTATTGGCTTCAATTGCTTAAGCACAGAAAAAGCTGCTGAAAGCCGGTTGAAATGGTTTCCTTATAATAAAGGCGGAGAATACAGAAAGTGGTATGGCAACCATGAGTATATTGTAAACTGGGGAAATGACGGAACTGAGATAAAGACTTTCAGGGACGGAAATGGAAAGTTAAGGTCAAGGCCTCAGAATACTCAATTCTATTTCAAACAGGGAATCACCTGGTCGTTTGTGAATTCATCATATTTTAGCGTAAGATACACAGAGCAGGGATTTATTTTTGATGTCGGAGGTTCCTCCGTTTTCCCGCCTGAAAAATACCAATTGCTATTAACGGGCCTTTTATGTTCCAAAGTTTCTACTGAATTAATGAAGGTATTGAATCCGACATTAAATTTTCAGGCCGGAAATGTTGCTTCGCTGCCGGTAATAATGCCGGATAACAATGAGGTGCATAAAATTGATGCAATTGTTAAAGAAAATATTAATATATCCCGTATTGACTGGGATTGCTTTGAAATATCATGGGACTTCAGGAAGCATCCGCTTCTAATCCATAAAGGAAGCAGTGCAACGATTGAAGAGGCATTTAACAACTGGTCGGCTTTTGCAGAAAAACAGTTTCAAAAACTTAAAGCCAATGAAGAAGAACTTAATCGCATATTCATTAAATTGTACGGTTTACAGGAAGAACTTACACCTGAAGTTGAGGAAAGGTATATAACCATCAGAAAGGCCGACAGGGCAAGGGACATAAAATCTTTTATATCCTATGCGGTAGGCTGCATGTTCGGAAGATATTCAATTGATGCAGAAGGACTAATTTATGCCGGCGGGGATTTCAACGACAGGTGGAAGTGCGAAAATGGCCGATGGAAAGTAAGAAAGACGGTAAAAGGTGAATATGGTAATTTAATTGAGGATATATGGGTGGATGCTTCTTTTGCGCCTGACATGGATAATGTGCTGCCTGTTACTGATGAAGAATACTTTGAAAATGACATTGTCCTAAGGTTCGTTGAGTTTGTAAAGGCTGCGTTTGGTGAAGATTCCTTGGAGGAAAACCTTGACTATATCGCTGACGCTTTGGGAAGAAAGCCGTCTGAAACGGCAAGGCAGGCAGTTAGAAGGTATTTTCTCAGGGAATTCTATAAAGACCATGTAAAGGCATACAGGAGAAGGCCTATCTACTGGCTTTTTGATTCGGGCAGGCAGGATGGTTTTAAAGCCCTTATATACATGCACCGCTATGATGAACTTACCGTAGAGAAAGTAAGAACCCATTACCTGCATAAATTGCATAAGATTTATGAAATGGAGATTGAGAAGCTGGATATTATGATTCACTCGAATTTATCACAAATAGAAAAAAACAATGCCGGAAGAAAAAGAAAGAAGTTACTGGATAAGATGAAAGAGTGTTTGCAGTATGATCAGGCAATTTCCCATGCTGCAGACAGGGGAATAAAGATAGATCCGGATAATGGGGTAAAAATAAACTATGCCAGGTTCCAGGGTATTGAGATACAGCGGGATGAAGGCAAACCATTTAAAGCTGACCTGCTGGCGAAACTTCATTATATTAAGCGGGGAAAACTTCAAGGAATTGATAGTCAGAAGCAGCTGCAATTATAATAATTGAAGTAATAAAGCATGATAAATTAAAGTCTCCAGGGTATGTTATTGATACGCTGATATGAGCATTATGGTGTTTTATTAACGCTTCTTCGTTTGGGGATGTTATTTGTGAGGCAGCCAATCTAGGCGGTGATGCCGGTACAATTGCCGCTGTTGCAGGAAAAATGGCCGGAGTGTACTATTGTTTTAATGCCATTCCCGACGGGCGGAAAGAAAAAATATTGATAAAAGACCGGTTATTCTCCATAGCACTGAGATTAGCAAACGATAATGTGATAGAATTAGTATGAGTGCTTAAAGGAAAGACGATTATACTGCACAGAAATACAATTAAAGAAGGAGAGCAATATGAAATATTTAGAACCATCAATCCGTGCTTTGCGGGAATACCGGGGAAAACGTCCTCTTGTAGCATCTCACAAGGGAAGAAACAGCGGATTCGTTGCTGAAAACACAGCAAATTCATTTACACTTGCGCTGCGTGAAGGTGCTGATATTATAGAAGCTGATGTCAGCCTTACCGGTGATGGCAAGATGATCCTGATGCATGGCCCCAACCTGGACAGGTATACCGATGGAAAAGGACCTATCATTGACCATACACTGGATGAAATCATGCAGCTTCATCTTCGTACAGACAATGGCTACAATAATGACTGCCAGATTCTCACACTGGATGAATTTTTAAAGAAATTCAAAAATGTATGTATAATCAATCTGGATCGGTGCTTTGACTTTTTGCCCGAGGCATGGCAATGTGTCAAGCAGCATGAAATGACTGATCAGGTGCTTATGAAATCTCCCAGGGAACTGGATAAGGTGTTTCAATGGCTTGAGAAAAGTAATTTTGAGCCTCAGTTCATGCCTATTATAAATAATGATGAAGATGCGCTTGACTTCGTGCTTGACACGGCACGATACTATCCTTATCCCGCAGTAGAACTGGTCTTTAAAGATGACTCGCACCGCATGGTCTCAAAAGAGGTAATTGATAGCTTCCATGAAATGGGGATAAAGGTCTGGATCAATTCATTGACGTTAAGTTTCCCCCTATGCGGATATCATGATGACATGTGCTCGCTGTTTGATGACCCTGACAAAGGATGGGGATGGCTTTGCGACCATGGCGCCGATGTGATCCAGACAGATTTCGTCCGGGAACTGAACGAGTACCTTGATAAGCGTTACCGGGTTGATTGAATATTTAACTGTAACTGAAAATGCTTTTACATATCTTTTTGAATTATAATGTTTTCATTATAAATAAGTCCCTGGAGCCGTTAAATTATGAGGTTTCAGGGATTTACTTCAACAGACGTTACACCGTTAACAGCCACATTAAGGGGCGCGTCTCAGAACTTGCTTGTTTAGTTGCGTTATACTACAATGAAATTTGCCGGGTTTGACTGCTTTATTCCATGAATTTCAGAAAACATTATAATATTTTTTTGTCATAAGCAAAAGCTTTTATATGGAATTGCAACACTTAGCAGGGCACGGTTCCCTGGCTTATCCACAGCGATGCCTTTTCCAAGGCGAAAGAACCGGATGATTGGAAAGTACCCACAAGTATCTATTGGCTGTATGTAGACGGATATCCGGCTGGAATCGGAAAATTGACCTTTTACTTTGTGTCCCATAACATAACCTTGTTCCGGGGGAACAAGGCTAGCTGCGAAACCATGTTATTAGCTTATGGAATGAGTTTGTTTGATGACATCAGAGGTTGGAGCTTAAGATCAGTATCGGAATAATCCTTAACCATTTTGGCACGGGGGTAACCCCTTTCGGTGCTTACAGACTCAATATAAAACCCCCTGTTATGATAGAACCGGACAAGATTAGTGTTGTTAAAGGCGGTAAAAAGAAAAGCCTTTTTTATGCCTTTTGCTTTAAGATACATATCAACAAGGTTCATAAGGGATTCGCCGACGCCCATTTTACGATGGGATGATTTAACGGCGAACCTGCTTATATATGCTTCATCACCGGTTATTTCTACACGGATTGTGCCAATAATAATGCCATCAATAATAGCAACATATACCGTTTTATTGATAATTTCACGTTCTATATCAGATATCGTTTCTTTTAAAGCATCCAGCTCAGTTATGCCTGCTATTTTAGCATACTCCTTGAAAGCATCCTGCAGTACGGCATGAATATCATGAGCATCAGATACAACGGCATGCCTTATAACAAATAATGTGTCCAAAATTAAAACCTCCCCGGTTAGTCGGCCAAAAGTTTAACCAACACGGCTTTTTGAGCGTGGAGACGATTTTCGGCTTCATCAAAAACCACTGAATTTTGTCCGTCTATTATGTCTTCTGTAACTTCATATCCTCTGTATGCGGGAAGGCAATGCATGAATATAGCGTCAGGCTTTGCCATTGAAAACAGGGCTTTGTTCACCTGGTAAGGGGAAAACTTCTTAATACGTTGTTCTTTTTCATTTTCCATCCCCATGCTTACCCAGGTGTCTGTGTACACCACGTCAGCATCCTTGATCGCTTCTTTTGGATCTGTAAATATCTCAACCTTGCTTCCGGTACTGCCGGCGATTCCTAGTGCAATATCTACATATTTATCCATGCATGAATATTCTTCAGGTGTTGCCACAGAAATGTCCATTCCGGTTTTTGCGCATCCTATCAATAATGAATGTGCTACATTATTTCCATCACCGACATAGCAAAGCTTCAAGCCTTTAAGCTTGCCTTTCTTTTCTCGTATTGTCATTAAATCGGCCAGTATCTGGCATGGATGCAATTCATCAGTCAATCCGTTTATAACCGGAATATCACCATACGACGCCAGGTCTTCAACATCCTTCTGGCTGAACGTACGAATCATGATTCCATCCAAATAACGTGACAATGTCTTCGCGGTATCATAAATTGATTCACCGCGGCCGATCTGAATGTCCGCAGAACTTAAAAACAAAGCATATCCGCCTAATTGGTGCATGCCTACTTCAAATGAAACACGCGTACGGGTTGATGATTTGGAAAAAATCATTCCCAGTGTTTTACCGCGAAGATAATGATTATGGGAAATCCTGTTCTTATTTTCGTATTTCAGTTTATCAGCTAAATCCAAAACATCGGTAATCTCTTCAGAAGTCCAGTCTTTTAAACATACTAAATGTTTCATCGTATCCCTCCAAAAGGAATTTTATTGTATGATTATACATTAATATGCATAAAAATGCAATGCGTTATATAAAATTTTTAATCCTAAATGAAGAAATTATTAATCAGGCCGGCCTTTAGGCGTGCATTTTACAAGAATTATTAACCACGCAGAATAAAGAAATTTGTGAGTTCCATTATATTTTGAAAGCCATCTGTTTTGATAATTATAAATGAGTAACAGTAATCTGTGTTATTTTTATTAA
Source organism: Thermoclostridium sp. (assembly GCA_036562185.1). Classification (GTDB taxonomy): domain Bacteria; phylum Bacillota; class Clostridia; order DSM-8532; family DSM-8532; genus Thermoclostridium. The sequence goes on along the minus strand of DATCKN010000137.1, from coordinate 6,829 downwards.
GTTAATGAAAAAATTTTACGATATATGCTTATGAAAGCTTAATTATAATAACAAATCAAAAGCATCGAAAATGGGAGTATGGTTATGGATCTTGCAACATTGATAGGTATTATTCTTGGATTTGCTTGTATTATATGGGGAATGTATGATGGAGGAGACCCGTCATCATTCTGGAGTTTGAGTTCAATAGCTGTTACATTTGGAGGAGGTTTGGCATCTACAATTCTTGCCTTTACGGTTGAAGACTTTAAAAACCTTTTTAGAGCTCTTCCAAAAATACTTAGACGGAAAAATCAATCGCCATATCAGATTATTCAGTTGCTGGTGGAATTATCCCAGAAAGCAAGAAGAGAAGGTTTACTGGCATTGGAATCGAACCAGGATCAAATTGAGGACAACTACTTAAGAAAAGCACTGGAGCTTGTTGTAGACGGCGTGGAGCCTGAAATTATCCGCGATTCAATGCAGCTCGAGCTGGACAATATGAGTATAAGACATGGTAAGGGTATTGCTATTTTTAAGACAATGGCAGCAGAGTTTCCTGCATGGGGAATGATAGGAACTTTGCTCGGTTTGATCAACCTTCTCAAAGCTATGGATGATCCTTCCAAGATAGGAGCGGCAATGTCGCTTGCCCTTGTAACAACTTTCTATGGAAGTATATTGGGCAACTGGATATGTACTCCTATAGCGACAAAATTGCAAGAGCTTAGTACTGAAGAGATTAGAATAAAAGAAATGATTATAGAAGGAGTTTTGTCAATACAGTCCGGAGAAAACCCAAGAATTATGGAACACAGGCTGAAAACATTCCTTTCACCCGAACAGAGGGAAAATTATGAGAGATTGATCAACGGAAATGAAGTTCGAAGTGAAGTCCAACCGAACAGAGCTCATATATAAGATCTGTTCAGTGGTATTAGGATGGTGCAGAAATGAGTATAAGAAGAAAAAGAGCAGAAGGACTGGATGTCGGTGGAAACTGGCTGACTACATACAGTGATTTGGTTACAAATCTTCTATGCTTTTTTGTTATGCTTTTCTCCATGTCGGTAATAGACGCACAGAAGTTTGAAGCCATAGCGAAATCGCTTAGAAGCTCGCTTGTGAACAATACAAGCATGAATGGAAATCTCTTGCATCAGAATATGGGGAAAAGAATACTTACTGTTAATTTTGTTAATCCTGATGATACGGGTAAAAAAATAGTTGACAACGAACGTTATATTGAGACTGCAGAGTCGATAATCCTTGATGACAAGGAAAGAATAAGGGAAGAAAAATATGCGCAGGTAAAAAAACAGATAGAGAAGGATTTTTCTGAGCTTGGAATACCGGATGATTTAGTGGATGTTATAGAGCAAGATAATTACCTGCTGGTAAGATTAAACTCGCAGATATTGTTTAAATCCGGAAGCGCTGAAATTCTTGAGGAAGGTAAAAATACCCTTAATGTACTGGGTGAATCACTTAAGGCGCTGGATAACAATATTATTGTAGAAGGCCATACAGACACGGTGCCAATTAAAACCCCTATGTTTCCAACAAACTGGGAACTGTCCACAAAAAGAGCTACAAATGTAGTTCTCTATCTGGTAAATGAACTTGGTATTGACCCTGCAAGACTGACGGCATCAGGTTGCGGGGAACACAAGCCGATAGCAGACAATAGTACCGCTGAAGGGCGTAGCAAGAACAGAAGAATTGAGTTTATGATTATGAAGTAACAACACTCTCTAATATATATAATTAAGGAAGGGCTCTCTTGATTTGGCTTGCCTTACATTTTGGGCAAGCCTTTTTCTTTTTCGGGAAATAGTATAAAATATAAAAACATAATTAAGAAAAATATTCCATATACTTTTATTACATAAAGAGGAGTCTTCCGTATGGATAAAGCGTTAATTGTAGATGTTTTGGAAAAACTCATTGTAAATGAAATTAACGAGGCATTAAAACCAATGGATCTTCAAGTGGGGAAAATTGAGTTTACATTTGACGAAAGGCCGTTCTTGATTATCAATCTTAAAACCATCAATTCGAATATATGTGCTTAAATAAAAGCAGCAATTGAAAAAAGGCGCATTACTTATAATGCGCCTAATCATTATACATTCTGCTGAGGCAGATTATGAAGCCAGAATTATTCGGATGCAGGAGCTTCTCTGAATAAAAGACTGATACTATAGATTCCGGCAATACCTACAAGCGTATAAACAATTCGGCTGCCTAGCGCATCAACTCCTCCGAATATACTGGCTACAAAATCATAACTAAAAAGCCCGACCGTCAGCCAGTTTAATGCTCCCACAATCATAAGCAGGACTGCCAATCTGTCAATAGATGATCTCATAGTGACAACTCCTTTACCATAGAGTGCAAGGATTCTGTGCTGCCTTACAGCCGGAAACCTTTAGATCCCATAATTAATAAAAATATAATATAGGATCCCGAGTTTAGTATGACCTGCATCCATTAAAAAAATACCCGACAAAATTTCTATTAATTTTTTATTTGATTTTGAATATAGATAGTATTTCGTGAACAGTTTATAAATATAAATTTTGTGTAATTCGGACATAATCATTGATTATTGCAGCGATTTGCTCCGCTGTGTTATAATGAATGCGATTCAAGATGTCCATCAACTTTAAACTTTAGTGGTTTAATATGGTTCGAATTTATAAAAAGGAGATAAAGCTATGGCTTCGTTTTGGGACAAAGAAGAATTGCTGGGTAAAATAACCAAAAACAGTCGTGAAGAAATACACGTAAAGCAGGTTTCGAAAAACGGGAAAGACTACGTGGATATCCGAACTTTCTGGTATGACTCCAATGATGATACATATAAGCCCAGCCAAAAAGGTGTAGCTATACCGATGGAAGCAATTTCGGAATTAAAGAGCATTCTTCAGAATGTAGAAGAATGAATGCCGCACCCCCTGGAAAAAGGATGCGGCGCTCTATCTGAAAAGCCAAAAGGTTCAGGGCCCCTAAAACCTCCGGCTGTTTATATCATATGCAAAATAGTGGGCAGGTGTGCATATTGGGTTTTTTAAAGCAAACATTATTGCCTGAAGATGACGTTTCCCTGTTGGCTGTTGATGCACGCATGGATAAAGATATGAAAGATGCCCTTAAGGCCTGTGGAATATGCCTTATTGAGATACCTCCTCATTATGGGATTGGGGAACCGGTGGCCGGGCATGTCGACATGCAGCTGATTCACATCCATGATAATGTTTTGGTCTGTCAACCGAATTTGCCTTCAGATATCTATGAAAAGCTGAAAAAATATGGTTTTGATATATATTTCGGAGATACGGTATTAAAAAAGGATTATCCGTTTGATGTGGCATATAATGTTGCAATTATAGGGCGTGTGGCATTCCATAACACAAAGTATACCGACGGGGTTATCATGGAATTGCTTTCACGTTTTAATATACGGTTGGTGCACGTTAATCAGGGTTATGCAAAATGTTCGGTATTGCCTGTATCAGATAACAGCATTATTACAGATGATCCTTCAATTGAGAAGGCTGCCCGTATGGAAGGGCTTGAAGTACTAAAAATCCCTCCGCAGAAAAAAATTCTGCTGCCCGGGTACAATTACGGTTTTATTGGCGGTGTTGCAGGGTTTATAAGCAAAAATGTGCTTGCTTTTGCCGGAGACATTGACAGGCTGGACAGCAAAGATGATATAAAGGAATTTTTATATGAACATAATGTAAGGTGGGTAAATTTAGGCTATGGCATAATATATGATTATGGAAGCCTGATTCCGCTATATGAAAAATCTAAGAATTGAGTTTGGGGGTATTAACATGGATGTTAACAAAGCTGAAAGCAATGAAGCATTGGATGCTCAACTGGATCATGAGATGAACTCTTCAGGAAAAGAAGAAACTGAAAATAATACTGCAGGAGCCCATGATATTCCGGAAGTGAAAAGGGAAAATCCGTCCATTGCCGTATCTGACAAAGATCATAGAGCTCTCAGCGTTGGAGAATGGATGCTGGTAATATTTGCATTTATTCTTCCGGTGATAAATATCGTTTTTATGGCATTGTGGGCTTTTTCATCAAAGGGAAATGTGCATAGAAGGAATTTAGCCCGGGCATCGCTGCTTTGGATGATAATTCTTCTTGCTTCATATGTTGTAGCAATGACAATAGCAGGATTTACATTTATGGACCTAATCAAGGCCATTTTTACGGGGCAAGCATAATAAAAGGATATATGGGAATATTCCTGAAAATCCAGAAAGCAAACAGTACGATAACTACTGTATATGCCACCATGGAATGCTTTTTGAAAAATTCATTAAAAGGTGTAAACGGGTTTTTGCCTGTAATCAGAAAAGAAAACCACATATAGAATGATGCGGCTATGAAAATTAGAATAAAAGGCCATAAAAGGTTATATGAAAAGGCATCAGCAAACCTTAAATTCAAGGCAGAATGCAATGCACGTGTCATCCCGCATCCCGGACAGTAAAGACCTGTAAAATAGCGCAGCGAACATGGCGGCGTAATGGGTACTTTTGACGGATCTACCCTGTAAACTATTATACAGGCCATAATAACAGTCACGCTTGTAATAACCATCAATATTAAACGAATGAATGGCTTACTGAGGAAAGTAAGCCATTTTTTTAAGCGATTTGCGATTTTCTTATTCATATATATCAAAATCATAGTAATATTCATATTGCCTAAGGAACTCATTAATGAAGTTCATGTATGCATTACTGCGTAAGAAGATAATTGTTAATGCTATACTGATTACTATTGCGCCTATAAGAATACCAAAACTTACCCAGCACCACTTTTTTGTATCTTCGGATGCTTTACGGGCCAAATCATAGTTTCCGGCCACTAAGTGAGCTTCCACTTTGTTGGAATTCACAAGGGCAACTATGGCAAAGGGCAATGCTATGATTGTAAGGCATGATATACAACATAATACCGAACTGAACACGATTAACAGTATGGATTGAGCTTTATAATCAGGAATTCTTTGCATAATGGGTTCAGGCTGTGGATATTCCGGGCCTGTATTTGCCTGGTAGGTTCCGCTGTTATTCTCAAGCAGTTCACCACAAGCCGGACAAATATTGGTATAATCTCCGACCTCCTGTCCGCACTTTGGACAAAACATAAAAAACCCCTCCTAAAGATATAATACTCTTTCCGGCATTGAGTGAACCTTAATAACTACCAATAACCGGAAATACAAGTAAAGTTTGTGATGCCAATTATATTTATTATACAGTAAATGCTGAGCGTTAGCAATATATGCATGCTTATTAGTTATCTCGTTTCTTTTGCAGTTATAGTTTAAAAGAAAAATTACCAAAGGCAAAAATACACCGCAAAAAGCGGTTATTTTTTTGTTAAAATTTTGTATTATTTTGGTGTTGTAGTATGATGTAGTATGTGGTATAATATAATAAAGGCTCTTTCTTGGGAGGTATTTGGCCTATGTTCGTGAAAAAAAACAGATGCAAAAATGGACGTATACTACTGACTCTTACTCGTTCATACAGAGAAAACGGGAAAGTTAAGCAAAAGCATGTTGAAGTACTCGGCTATCTCGATGAACTGGAAAAAATTTATCCTGACCCTATCGCCCATTTTCGGGAAATTGCTAAACAGCGTACCGCAGAAGAAACTCGCAATTCTGAGCCCATTAAACTTGTACTGAATCCTGATACTAAAATTTCAGAGCATGAAATTGGATTGAAAAATCTTGGTTATGTCTTCCTCGAAAAAATTTACCATGAATTGGGTATTCATACTTTTTTTCAACGGCGTGAAAACAGACTAAAAATTGATTTTAATTTAAATGCTATCTTTCGCCTGCTTGTTTATTCCCGTGTACTGTATCCAGGTTCCAAGAAAGAAGCATACGAAAAGCAGGATCGTTTTTTTGAGACTTTTGCCCCCTCTTTAGAAGCTGTCTATCGCAGTCTTGACTACTATGACAGATTTAATTTAGATCTTCAGACTTGGCTCAATAACGCTATCCTGGAACAATATGGCCGGGATCATGAATTGGCCTATTACGATGTTACCAATTACTATTTTGAAATAGATCAAGAAGATGAACTAAGACGGAGAGGTCCCAGCAAAGAAAAACGTCCAAATCCTATTGTCCAAATGGGACTGCTTCTTGATAGTAAAGGTCTGCCTTTAGCATTCCATCTCTTTCCTGGTAATCAATCGGAAAAACTATCTCTAAATCCAATTTTGAACAGAGTCAAAGAAGATTACAAATTCGGTCGTATTGTGGTTGTAGCTGATAAAGGACTTAACTGTGGTGATAATATTGCCTATCAAATAGCCTCAGGCAATGGATATATCTATAGTCAATCCATAAGAGGCGCAGATCAGGAGTTCAAGCAATATGTATTGGACCAAAGCGGATATCAGGGTAATGGGGAATTTAGATGTAAATCCCGCATTTATCCCAGAGAAATTACTTTTACTGACCGGAATGGTAAAAAGCAAAAGATACGTGTTGACCAGAAACAAGTTGTTTTTTACAGCCAGGATTATGCAGAAAAAGCCCGTTATGAAAGGAGCCGCGTAATCGAAAAATCCAAAAGGTATCTTAAAACTCCTTCTGCTTTTACCCGTTCTATATCATATAGTGCTGCTTCATATATTAAAGGCATTCAAATAAACGAAGACGGTGAAATTGTAAAAACAAACACTAAGCTATATTTGGATGAGGATAAAATTCGTGAAGAAGAAAAATATGACGGTTACTATGCTATAGTTACCAGTGAATTAGATAAAAGTGATAATGAAATTATTGAAA
>DATCKN010000126.1:0-2456 GCA_036562185.1 Thermoclostridium sp. | reverse complement strand
TTGGCATGTTTCCTCTGCAGGGATGGATCAGCATGTGACATTATGTCTAGTGCTGTTGTACAGGTAATAAAGTGCCGAAGAAAGGAAAACACATGTTTACATACAAAAGATGTACAGAAGCAGACACAGATGCTATATACGAAGCTTTTATCGCTGGTTTCTCAGATTATATCATTAAGATCGATATGCCAAAAGAAGATTTCCTAAAGCATTTTTTCGGACCAGAGGGCAACAGCCATGAATATTCAGCGATAGCTTTTGACGATCGCAAACCGGTCGGGCTTATCCTCGGCGGCATCAAGGTCTATGAAGGTTTGAAAACGCTTCGGTGCGGAGCGCTTTGCGTCATTCCGGGTTACAGGGGAACTGAGGTCAGCCACAAACTGTTTGATCTTCACAGGGAAACAGCCCTGGAAAACAATTGCAGCCAGATGTTTTTGGAGGTCATCGCAGGCAATGGAAGGGCAGTAAAATTTTACAGCAAAAAAGGTTACGAAAAAGTGTATGATCTGGTTTATTATTCCCACAGCGATCCGTCTGATATCAACACTAATTTGCCGTCCGGGTTTACAGCCCAAAGAACAGACATCGATGCTTTGCGAAGATTCAGGTGCGGAATCCGGGATATACATATCAACTGGCAGAATGATTTTGATTATACAAGTCACTTTAATGAGCAAATATATTATGCAGTATTCAAAGAAGCGAACATGGCAGGAGGACTAAGCATCCATCCTTCAGGGAGAGTTAATTTTCTGTGGGTCGATCCCGGATTTCGAAATAAAGGTATTGGGAGCGGGCTTATTAGTCATGCGGTCAGGGAACTTGATCTTAAAAAGCTGGCGATAAGCTTTCCCAATAATGCATCACTTACTGGTTTTGTAAAACGCCTGGGCTTTGTGAAAGACCCCATTGTGCAGTACGAAATGTATATGCCGATATAAAAATGTCGTCCTGATAAGTTAATGTTCGACGTTAAGGAGAAAGATGGGGATAAGGGGCTAAGGTAAAGCTATGAATGGTATGGATGTTAGTGTTCTGCTTTATCTCTTCGGCAGTGTGTCGTTTTGGGCTTGCGAGATCGATTTCTCAAGGATTCGATTATCTTATCGTAACGGTTACGCCAACGATAGATATTTCGCTGGTTCACCCGATATTTGATTAACGCCTATATCACATCTGACGGAATCAGGAAGTATTCATACAATAAGATAAATTAGTAAAATGAAAACAAAAAATAAACATATAGATATAAATTTCGTATTTTTATCAGGGGTAATAACCTGCGGTAAGCCGGGATTGATCCTGTAAAAATGTAAAAGATGATAAACTATACTTTAGATAAAAAGGTGTTTTGGTATGAAAAAAAGAAAGATATCAGTATCTTTTTCAGTAATAGCTTTAATTGCAATAATATTTATATCATTTAAACTGATAAAAAAGGATGATAAAATTGAGAAAACAGAAAGGAATTATGGGATTTCTCATGTTGAAGCAAATATAACCTCAAACGGAGTTGATTCCACTAAGCCGGAAGAAGCTGTGCCGAAGCTGGAGCAATTATTGCAGAATCTCGAAAAAGAGGGATATAATATCGAATACTTTGATTCAGTTTTTGATAGTGATATTTCCTGTAATAGAATTTATGCCACGAAGGACAATAAGTTCATCGATATTTGCTATGATTTGACAGAGGAAAATGCTGAATCGGCTTTTTATGAATATGAAAAAAAGTATGAAAAATATTACCTCATGGCAATGAACGGAACCCTTGTTTATTGTTTAAGTGATAAAGAAGCATTTAAAGATGCAGGTTTTAGGAGTCTTGCCAATAATGGTATACAATATATCAATCATTAGAAAAATACCTAGCCATCTGAGCGAATAGGTTCAGACAGGAACGACGTTTTGGCGGGTTTCGGATCAGTTTATTCAAACATATTATTAGTGTTTTTCAGACAATAATAGGTTAAAATATGGGCCGCGCCTCTCTGGTAAGGAGCTTGCGGGTCTGAGATCTGCCCCCATGGAGTTTTCAGTGTGAGCGGAAAGAAAGCACAGATTAAAGATAAGGACCGTTGTATGGAGTGCGGCGCTTGTGAGAAAGCTAACACAAGACTTTCACTGAATCTTGTACGGAGCAACAGGGCAAACGAAGCCATACAATTCCATAAGTCCTGGCTTGAACGAGAACCGGATAATTATCCTGCCTGTATGTCTGTTGCCTTTACATACGATTTTGCAGGTGATTATGAAATGGCATATGAATATTTGAAAAAAGCGGAGCTGATGCAAAACAGTGACTATGATATTGAGGGGGTAGAAATATACCGGAGCCGGAGATATATGCTGGCACCTTAAGAAATATGATGAAGCCATCGAGTACTGGAATAAAGCTTTCGAAGCTGATACAGGCAGTATCTCATGCCTTTTTTCAAAAGCCGGAGCATATGAAG
>DATCKN010000116.1:0-16197 GCA_036562185.1 Thermoclostridium sp. | reverse complement strand
AAATTTCGTTGATAACAGGTATATCTTCATAGGTAACAGAATACCGGAATAACACTGGATTGTTTAGGACGGAGGAATTTACTTGATTTTAAGTGTCAGCCGGAGGACGGACATACCGGCTTTTTATACCGAATGGTTTTTCAACCGGTTAAAGGAAGGATTTGTTTTAGTGAGAAATCCTATGAACTACCATCAGGTGAGCAGGGTTATCCTGGCCCCTGATATAACCGACTGTATTGTTTTCTGGACGAAGGACCCGTCAAACATGCTTGATAAGTTAGACTTGTTAAAGGAATATAACTATTATTTTCAAATAACAATTACTCCGTATGACAGTAAAATTGAAAGGAACGTCGCTCAGAAAAAGCATATTATCGAATCGTTTAAAAAGCTGTCTGATTTAACAGGAAAAAAGAGGACGGTATGGAGATATGATCCCATTATACTGACAGACAGGATGGATATTGAATATCATAAAAAATATTTTGATATGCTGGCATCAAGGCTGAAAGATTATACCGAGCGCTGCATAATCAGTTTTATGGATATCTATAAGAAATCCGAAAGGAATATGAAAGGCTTTAATATTGCTGATATAAGTGAAAGAGATATGATTGAAACCGGAAAAGCGCTGTCTGAGATAGCATCGCGGTATGGGCTGGAAATTAAAGCGTGCTCGGAGTCGGTGGATCTGTCATCCGCAGGGATAGAACCTGCAAAGTGTATTGATGCCAGGCTGATATCGGATATAGCAGGTGAAAATATAAACGTTAAAAAAGATAAAAATCAGCGTGATATATGTGGTTGCGCAGAAAGCATAGACATAGGGGCCTACAATACCTGTAAACACGGGTGCCTGTACTGTTATGCCAATTATAGCGATAACACGGTTAAAAACAACATCATGAAGCATGATCCCAAATCTCCGATGCTAATTGGAAATATTGAACCCGGTGATAAGATAACAGACAGGAAAATTGAGTCCTACAGAAATACTCAATTAAGGTTCTATTAGTGGAATTGTAAAAATGATCATGCTTTATTTCAAATAAATGCTGCCGTTTGCCGGATACTGAATAAGCAAAAACGGTTCAGAATTAGGTTCAAACATGAAAGGGTATTTTAAAATCGCGGAAATGGGAACGGTGAAGATGCATGTTAATACCCAATACCCGCCGTTCATTTATCTTAAAACTAATAAATATTATCTTCAATATGAAAGATGCAGACGAAACAAAGGATATATTCAGACAAATACAACATAAAAAAATGGGTGGATTAATTTCAGGGCAAGGCCAATGAATTGATATGTCAATGAATCAGGTATGCTTTCCTCTAGAGCCATATAGTCAAAAGTCATCAATTTTGTCTTAATTTTATTAATATTTTACAAGAGAATATTTCTTTATGGCTTTACAATTTCAGTATGGAGCTGGATTAACATAAATTTTCATATGCGGCGGGATTGCTACGCAATATCTGTTCGCTTGTATAAACTTTATTTGAAAAGAGGAGAGCTTTTATGAATTCGTATGAACGCGTTGTGGCAGCACTGTCCCACAAAGAGGCTGACAGGGTGCCTGTGTATCCTATTTTGAGCGGTATAACAAGAAAACTGGTTAATGCGACATATGAGCAGTGGTCAACCAATGCCGAAATTTGCGCAGAGGCCTTTATAAAATCAACAGAGCAGTTTGATATAGATTGTGTTGTTACACTTATTGATTTATCGGTAGAATGCGATGCCTGGGGGCAGAAGATCATATTCCCGGAAAATGAGGCTGCGCGTCCCGATTATTCCAACAGCATTATCAAGGATATAGAAGACTATGCAAAAATCAAAAAGGCAGATTATCGCACATCCAAGCGCATGATGATGCATATTGATGTATGCCGCCGCCTTGTAGCCGAGCTTAAGGGCAAAAAGCCCGTAGTTGCGTTTGTGTTTGGCCCTCTTGGTGTGCTTTCGATGCTTCGTGGCCAGCAGGACATGTATATGGATATTTATGACGATCCTGATGCCGTAACCGCAGCGGTAAAAGAAGTCAATGAAACGCTGAAGGATTATGTTGCAGCGCTGTGTGACACAGGCGTGGATGCTGTTATGCTTGACACCCTTTTTGCTTCGGGCTCAATCATGTCAAAGGAATTATGGTATAAAATGGAGGGTGTCTTTGTAAAAGAGCTTGCCGATGTCATCCGTCAGAAGAATTGCCTGACAATGGTTCATAACTGCGGGAAAAGAGTTTATTTTGATGTTCAGATAGAAACCATGAACCCTGTGGCAATATCGTTTTTATACCCGCCCGATGATTGCAGGGACTTTGCTGAATGCAAAGAGAAATATGGCGACAAGGTCACACTTATAGGATGTGTAACTCCGGCGAACGCTGTTATAGGCACTGACGAGGAATGGGATGCGCAATGCCGTGAACAGATTGATGCCATGGCAAAAGGCGGCGGATTTATGCTTGCGACCGGCTGCGAATATCCGGCGAATGCTACCTTTGATCGTGCTCAGCGTATGATAGAAATTGCAAAAACATACGGGAGATATCAAAAATGACCGAAATTGATCTTGTAACAGGCTTTTTGGGTGCGGGAAAAACCACATTTATAAAAAAATACGGTAATTTTCTAAAACAGAGGAATATAAATTTTGCAGTTATAGAAAATGAGTTCGGGGCAGCAGGTGTTGATTCGGCTATTCTAAAAAACGAATTTGGCAATATATCCGAGATAGCGGGAGGGTGTATCTGCTGTACAATGAAAACAGGTTTCCATCAGCTGATCAGTGAGCTGTCCGAAACCTGTGACCGGATTATCGTGGAGCCTTCGGGGATATTTAACAGTGATGACTTTTTTGATGTAATCACAAGTCCGGACCTAAAAGGCAAATGCCGCCCCGGAATGTGCATAATTCTTGTCGACCCTCATTCGGTTGGCAGGCTTAACGAGTCCGAACGTTCTGTTTTGGCATCCGAGCTGGCCAACATGGGATGTATTTTGTGGACTAAAATGGACATGCCGCCCCTGGTTGACCTGAATGGAGTAAAAAGCGAAATACGGGATATTGTAAAGAGCATATGTATTGAGGAGGATATTCCGGGTTACCCAACTCCGTCACATATGCTTGAAGGGGCGGATTTTGAAAAGCTTATGAAATTCGGTCCTGTTCACAGAATGCACACAAGAACATATACGGACCATGCAATGATTTTTCAAAGTGCAAGAATATACCCGGATAAGGTTTATACCATAGAGAGTATCGGGCGCTGTATTGAACATCTGACAAACAGCGGAGAATACGGGGAAATCTCCCGCATCAAAGGATTTGTAAAGGCACCGGATGGTATAATAGCTGTAAACTGCACTGTAAGCGACAGGCAATTTGAAATTCTGGACCGAGGCTGGGCTATGCTTAATATCATTGGCAGGAACCTTAGCCGGAAGAAAATTAACGAATGTTTGGACAGCTATGCCATATAATGGAACAGGGACTTTGATAAGTCCCTGTTCTTATATAAACCTAAGCCGATACATGCCCAATCCTTTTTGCTAAAAAAGCCGTTATTAATCCTGAAATTAAAATAATCAATATATCACACATTGAGAAGGGGATTGATCCCAGGGATTCAAAGAAAAAGCCCTTGCCGAATACAAATAATTTGCCATCCATAAGTACAAGTTCCCCGATATACATGGCTATTGTTGTAAGCATTGCAGCAACTGAAGGAACCAGCACACTGATTAAACTGTTCTTCATATAAAGGTGGCTGGCAAAGTACATACCCGATGTAACACCAAATACAATGAAAAACAGCCCGGTAAGGAACGCTGATAACGGTGAAATATACAGTGTTCCGGTGCGGTAAAACGCAGTAAAGCATGCAAATATGCACAAACCAACGAACAATGCAACACACACGGCCTGAATAATGAGAGCTTTCTTTCTCTGATAAAGGCCTTCATTCAGAACTTTCAAAAATCCATACAGAACACCGGTTATGCTTAGTATGATTAATATTGAAATCAGGTAAAAGTGTAATTTGAAAGCCGGATTGTTTTCTGCATATACCGGTTCTCCTATGGAACGAATAACCTCGGGTGTGATAGCACAAAGACTGTATTGCCAGGATTCAAGAGGCAATGCCGTGTATCCTTGAACAACTTTTATTTTTTCAAAACTCAGCTCCAGAGCAAAAAATATGACCAAACCAATAGCCGAGTCCATGATAAGCGAGTATTTCCCCGACAACCTGTGCAATACAGGAAGTAATGCGGCCGAAACCATAACAGCAATGCAAATGGGTGTGTATGGAATAATATATTTCGGGTAAGCTTCCGACCACACTGAACCTTTTTGAATGTACTGTAAAAGCACTGATATTCCCATATATATTGGATAGACCGACAGTAAAACGATAAAAACAAGTGATGATATGTAGAATTTTTTATAACTGTTGTTCATTTGCCTTCCTCCAATCTGTAAAACATTCAGGATCCCTTTAAATTATCGCATTAGTTAAAAACACAACTGCAACGGCAATGACCAGAACAGTAAAAAATGATGCCGAAAAAACTGTAAGTTTCCTGTAAGAAAGTATTTTTTCAATACGTGTCCGGGTCTTAACACCGCCAAAGGCAGAAGAAAAAACCGTTTTCCTTGTTTCATATTCGATGAGCGATTCAGCATAACGAATTTTTTGATCTTCACTGCAATATCTTAAAACTTTCTCATCACATGACAGCTCCATGTCCTCAAGGAACTTGCATAGGAAATGCCAGGCAAAGGGATTGAACCAATGCAGGCAGCATATAACAACCGCAACAACTCTCCAGAAATTATCAAACCTCTTTATGTGTACTTCTTCATGCCTTAAAATGAATTCCATGTTTTCTTCTTTAAAATATCCGGGAAGCATTATTTTAGGACGGAAAATGCCGAAAACCGCAGGCGAAAGAAGCTTATCCGAAATGTATATATTTCCTTCCAGATGCTTCGCGTTTCTGATTTCGGATTTTGCTGCGCAATAAAATATAATTGATGCCAGAAAAGCAATTGCCGCAATAACCAGCCAAATAACAGATACCACAGAAAAAACGCTCTGAAGTATATTTGATTTATATTCATTTGGGAAATACCTTTCGGCTGCCCGTACGCAGTTTGTCATGGTCATTTCGGACATTGCACCCTTAGTGGTCAAAGGCACGGTTTTGACCAAAACACCATCGAGCAGATTCATAATGCTGTACTTATAGCTTAAGCTGAACGGCATAATAAAGCGTACAATCGGCAGCAGCCAAAGCAGGTAAATTACCGTTCTTGGAATGTGCCTGATTTGCCTCATGAGCAGAACAACCATGCCGGCAAGTGTGGCTGTAATGCTCATGTTTAAAACCCAGTAAAAGGTGTCACTGAGCATGGCAATCACCTCTTTTCAAGCATTTCCCTAAGTTCGGCAATTTCGTCCTCGGATAAAGTTTCATCTTCCAGAAGAGCAGAGAACAATGCTTTCTTTGATCCATTGAAAAGCCGCTTAATTAACCCTTCGGTTTCTGCCTTCCGTACCTCATCCTTCTTTATCAGCGATGTGCATATAAAACCGGGTTCGCTTCTGCATATTACTTTTTTATTAACAAGCTTTTTCAGCACCGTATAAGTGGTATTTTTATTCCACCCGATTCGTTCAGCTGCTAAAATGCTAAGTTCTTTTGCACTGATTGGCTCTTTTTCCCATAATATGTCCATAAGCTTTAACTCGCTGTCAAACAGCTTTTTTTCCATGGCGGCCACATCCTCAGACTATTATTATAGTCTATATACTATCACAATAGTCTGAATAAGTCAATATACGGATATAATATACTTGAATCATCTTCCGCATAAACGTTTTTATGATGAAACCATTACCTGAACTGTGGGTTTATATGGCTTTTTGCCGTTGTATTACGGTTTAGCTGTTTTTAGTGACACAAATATGCTATAATTTGTTATTGGATATCAGTTTTATATATAATAATGTTTTTAGAAGATGCCGGCTTTTACAGATAAACAAAGATAAAAACAATAACTCCTTAGGTAGGACGGAGTTCAGTCTGACCTGGCTTCTTGACGAAGCGAATGAAGCATTGGGGTTCTGGGGGGTAACATGTATGTATAAAGTAGTTCTTGTTGAAGATGAGGAAATTTTCAGGAAGGTATTGCCTGAAATAATTGATTGGAATGCATTAGGTTTCCAGATCGTAAAAGTTGTGGATAATGGCAGGAAGGCTTTGGAATACTTACAGGAAGAGCAGGCAGATGTAATACTGACCGATATCAGAATGCCGGTCTTGAATGGCCTGGATCTTGCTATGGAAGTGAAAAACCGTTACCCGGCTACAAAGATTATCCTGCTAAGTGCCTTCAATGAGTTTGATTATGCCAGGAAAGGAATAGACTGCGGCGTATATGGTTATATCCTGAAATCCGAGGGTGAAGAAGAAATTGAGAAGTACTTCAGAAGTCTGAAAGAAACGCTCGACAACGAATTCTTCTATGAGAACAGGGATATATGGCGGCAAAGAGAGCTCTTCGCGCAGCACATTGTAAAAGATGATTCAGTTTCTGCTGATCAAGTCAGGGATATCGCCAAAAAAGCACGTCTTCCGGTTACATATGAAATTTTACGGTTTCGATTTTCGAACTTGATGAGAGGAAATACCTGGATTACTGCTACAATAACGAATATATTTCAAAATTGGTTTTGCATATCAGAAACTTCCTGGTTTCCCGGGTAGAATTAAAGCAAATGGGTTATGTCCTTGTATCGGATTCAACTGTCTGTGTTATATGGAACATTGAAAAGCAAAAAGCATTGAAACGGCTTGGAACGATATTTTCCGATCTTTGCTCCGAGATCCAGCTGTATGATAACGGTGAAGAACCACAGATTAGTATCACTTGTGCTGTCGGCAACGCGGGAAACGGTGTCGACGGGCTGAAAAACTCGTACCGCCAGGCCAGGGAAGCTCTGTGTCACAGGGTATACATCGGAGGGGGACAAATCATAGACATCGAAAAAGTCTCATTCGGTACCGGGAATTGCTCTAACTTACCCGATGAAGATAAAGCGGCTGCTATAATTCTTGCCCTTATACTTGATGGGGACACAGAGAAAATTGCAGAGTATATCGAGTCAGTCCGGATATGTTTTGCAGAATGCAGGATTACTGATATGAACGTAGTAACCTCTTTTGTAACGAAAGTGGTCCTGTCTGTCATGGCAGAAGTTAGAAAAATGAGGGTTAATTCGGACGATGAAGTTCTCCTGAAATCCTCCTGCCTGATAAAAACAGTCGGGTTTTGCGATACCTTAAGTTGCGCCCTGAGGCAGCTGGAGTTGTTCCTTAATGAGGTTATTGTTCTGATATCCGGCAACTTGGCGCAAAACAGAAAAATAATGGAAGAAGCCCTGAATTTTATCCATTCAAATTACTCAAAACAGATATTTCTTGAAGATGTGGCAGCCCATGTAAATTTGCATCCGGTATACCTTTCAAGACTGTTTAAAAGTGAAATGCGGAAAACCTTCAAGAGAGTACTGACCGAAATCAGGATGGAAAAAGCAAAAGAATTACTGGTAAGCAATCTGGATAATAAGGTGTATGAAATTTCTGAAATGGTAGGCTATGAAAAACCGCGCTACTTCAGCAGCCTGTTCAAGGCTATGACAGGGCTGACGCCGCTGGAATACCGCGAGAAATATAAAATTTAACAGATATGTCGGTGGCCATTATGAGATTGTTCGGGTTTAAAGGATTGTTTGAGAAAAGACTTGTCTTATTTGGAGCAGTTCTTTCGGCTGTTTCTGTAGTCATTACTGCATTCACATGCCATTTTGTCAGTTACAGCGTTATTCTGAACCAGTTTGAATATGTTAACCGGATAGCTACAAGTGCTGCTGCGGAAAAAACCAATACTTATCTTGGTGAGATTGCAAATATTATCAATTTGTCCATGAAAAGTCCATACTTCAACACTATAATCGATTCCGACAATCTGTCCCCGAATCAGATTGTAAGCGTGCAGCAGAACTATACTGCCTATTTGAGGGACATGATTTTGTATAATGACAAAATAGATGCCCTTATTGTTGTAAAAGAGGATACGAATGTTTTCATCAGCGCCGCCAATTCAGTAGGAAAGGAATATGCAAAATACCGGTTGCCCGAATTTTACAGCCGTATAAGGATATATTCGCAGGAGAACCCGGCCAGCCAGTTTTTCCTTGACAAATATGAAGAACGGGATTATGAAAGGATAGCTATTATATGTCCTGTCCTCGAACCTTACGGGAGCGGTGTACGGGCTTGCATTGTGGCAGTTTTAAGCAGGAAATTGTCGCAGGACTTAAGTTCTTCGGGAAACAGGATTATTCTTACAGACAACATTGGAAACTCTGCCGTATTGGTTGATATTTCAAATGGCAAACCTTCAGATGACCGGTTTATATACAGTAACAGCCTGAATTTTATGGGCTGGACCATTTCAAATATATACACCTTTGAAAATATATACAGAATCATACTGGAAAACCTGTTCTGCAATCTATATATCGGAGCTGCATGCTTTCTGCTGTCACTGATTTTGCTGTTCTTCACGGGAAGAAAACTTGTCGCGCCGGTAAAACGGATGGAGGAACAGATTAAGCTGCTGAACCGTAACGATATAGAAAACAGGCCCATTACGTTTCGACCGCGAAAAATCAGTTTAAGAGAATCCATGTTTCTTATTTACTCCATCATGGTAACAATTCCTGTCATATTAATTACCGGAAACTCGTACATATCCTCGAAAAGCATTGTGGAAAGCAAAATCGGTTCGGTTTTTGAATACAGCGCCGAAAGCCTGTATAAACAGCTGGATTTCATTTTTCATAATTACGGCAGCACGGCTATTGAAATATCAATGGTAAACCAGACCATACAGTCATATATGCGTGATTTGACATCTCCTGATGTAGGCGAGAAGATGCAAAATGAACTGAACGAGGTAATCCTTTCAAATAATCTGCTTGGGCGAAAAATAGCGAATATATCGGTTTATGACACTTCATACCGGCTTATATGCTCATCCACGTACGGACATCCGTTTACTACACGGCTTGATAATAAGAAGGACCTTGATTACATCAGCAATAATTTCGGATCCCAGTTGTGGCGCAGCTATCCTGAAATGAAATACGGCATATTAATTACAGGAAAACAATTCAGACAATAATTTACCTGCCTCATTTCCTGTCATGGGTTATTGTAGCTTCCATATTTATCACCATTTTCAGTCCGGAAGACGGATTGGTAACAACATTATTCGCGTCAATGGGAGTGCAGATTCCCGATGTTTTGACCAAAGCAGATTCTTTTCGCAGTGTTCTTATTCTGACTGATATCTGGAAAGAGTCGGGATGGATGACTGTAATATATGTTGCGGCAATCGCTGGTATTGACGTTCAGCTATACGAAGCGGCCACAATTGACGGGGCAGGGCGCTGGCTGCAGATGTGGCATGTAACACTGCCGGGTATCCGCAGTACCATCGTAATCATGTTCATTCTTACTTTAGGGCAGATTCTGACTTGGGGGTTTGACCAGGTTTATAATTTTTACAATCCGTTGGTTTATGATACCGGTGATATATTGGATACTTACATTTTCAGGACTGCGCTTGCAGACATTCGATTCAGCTATGCCGCGGCTGCCGGGCTTTTCAGATCGGTTATTTGTACGGCACTGCTGCTTGTATCAAACAATGTTGTAAAGCTGCTCGGCGAGGAAAGCATATATTGATGCGGAACAGGGAGGTCGGCATTATATGGTGTCCAGGAAAAGATTCAGTTTGGCAAGTTTTTTGATTTATGCGTTTTTAACTGTTTTTGCTCTGATCATATTGATACCGGTATGGCATATATTCGTCATATCCACTTCCTCCGCTACAGTTTACATAACCGATCCATATCATCTGATACCAAAAAGCTTTAGCCTGGCGGAGTATAAAAGGGCTTTTCATAGTATAGGGGGAATAGCAAGAGCATTGCTAATATCTGTGGAGACAACGGTTCTGGGAACTGCGTTAAGCATGTTTCTTACATGTTGCGGCGCCTACACATTGTCCAAAAAGGATCTCCCGGGCCGGACGATATTATTCCGCATTTTGGTTTTCACAATGTTCTTCAGCGGAGGACTTGTCCCTTTCTATATCCTTATTCGGAATTTAAAGCTTAATGACACAATATTTGCACTGACTTTGCCGGTTGCAATTTCAACATATAACCTGATTATCATGAAAAATTACTTCACAGGATTGCCTGTCAGCCTTGAAGAATCGGCCAAAATTGACGGATACAACGATATACAGATTCTTTACAAAATTATCATACCAATTTCGAAACCTGTTATTGCCGCTATAAGCCTTTTTTACGCAGTAGGGTACTGGAATGATTATTTTATGGCTACCCTTTTTATAAGTTCAAACAAAATGTTCCCGCTGCAAATAGTTCTCAGGCAGATGATTATTCAAAACATGGTTTTAGCCCAGGTAGGGGTTCAGACAGTGGGATCAAATCCCGAGCAGTTTAAGATGGCCTGCATAATTATTGGTATTATTCCTGTATTGTGTGTATACCCGTTCGTTCAGAAATATTTCACAAAAGGTATTATGCTTGGCGCTGTCAAGGAGTAAAAATAATGCGCCTGTAAGGCGGATTATGGTATAAAATTAATAATGCAAAGGAGTGTATAAAGTGAAAAAGAAATTCAGGTTTTCGATGGTTATCATTTCTGTGCTGATTCTCCTTATGTTTACAGCAGGCTGTGGCACTAATAATGGCAGCAAAGGTGGTAATCCGTCAGTGCCGGACCAAACAGGCACAAAAACAGCATCAAAAGAAGCCGGCGGCGATGCACCTGTTCCAATACGATGGGCAAGGGCCGGAAATGAACAGGATCCGAAAAAAGACAGAATACTTCTGGAACTGCAGAAGAGGCTGAATATTGAACTTGAGATAGTTAGCATACCATGGGATCAATTTCCGAACAAGCTTAACATTATGATGGCATCAGGAGAGCAACTGGATTTGGTAAACTGCGAACATGGAAAAACTCTTATAGAATGGGCGAGAAACGGAATTATCCTATCCTATGACGAATTCCTGGAAGATGGAAAATACCCCTATGTAAGTTCGGTAATCAATTCTGAAATGTACAAAGGTTTGAAAGTTGACGGAAAGGCATATTATAAGCCACTGGGCTTGTGCCCGCAGCAGTGGGGTTATCTTATCAGGCAGGATTGGCTCGATAACCTGGGCTTGAATATTCCGACCAATATAGATGAATTTTATGAAGTGATACAGGCTTTCACATACAATGACCCGGACAAAAACAATAAGAATGATACATACGGTCTGTATGTGCGTGCCGGCGGTGATTCAGATCCGACAGTACTGCAGACTTTCTCATACATTCTGCGGGCTTATGCGGTAAATGCAGGAGCAAACAACTGGGTAGAGCTGCCAGACGGAACTGTTACAAGGTATGAGGTTTCCGATGCTGCAAAACAGGGAGCCAAATTCATAGCGAGAGCTATAAAGGATGGCCTGATTAACAAGGACTGGCTCAGCCTTAAGAGAGATTCTGCACAAGGTCCGGAGTCAGACGATTTTGCTGCAGGAAAGTATGGTATTGCTCCAACATCAGTACCCGATGTATTTAACCAGAAACTTCTATCGGTAAACCCGAATGCGAAGGTTGCCTTCCTTCCTCCGTTAAACGGTGAAAACGGCGTACCGGCCAATTCCGGAAATAATGGAGGGTATTGGTGGGGAAATATCATACCCAAAACCTGCAGAAATCCTGAAAAAGTTCTTGAACTGCTTGATTACTGCCTTACACCCGAAGGAAGAGAACTAACCGAATACGGCATAGAGGGGATTCATTTTACAAAATACACTGATAACGGCAGCGGCGGCAGGATCTATTATATTAACAAGGCTGAATGTGATAAGGATTGGGATACACAAAAGAACGGATATTTATATCCTCTGGCATGGGGTGGATTTAACTATTATGAATACGCATACATACCGATAAAAGAGTACAATTTCGATTATGACGAAGCTTTCAAGAATGTGAAAGCCTGGCAGCCGGAAGATATGGCGAAAGGTCAGTTTGCGAACTGGCAGATTATGAACACAAATTATTCAATACCCAGTCCGCTTATGAATGTATTTGATGACAAACTTCTGGGTGACGAGCAGAAGCTTTTAAGCATATTTGCCGAGGGATGGCTGAAATCTGTAGTGGACTACGATAATTTCGACAAGCAATGGGATGAAATGGTTGAAAAATGGCTCAATGCGGGGGGAAGAGAAATTATAGAATACGGGAACAAGTACTACAAGGACAACAAGTAAAAATGATGCTCAACTGAAAAAGCCAGGGCTATAATCCCTGGCTTTTTCAGTTAAATTGATTGAATTGCCAGGATACTTCTCATGTCCGGTTTTCCGGGTAATGTTTTACTTCATCAATTTGGATTTTTCTGATATACTGGGTTATCGGGAACAGCTCCCTTTGGTTAATGACAAACCGTAAGGATATATACTGATAGGGAGGTTAAAGTGCTTTGCAACATACATCTTTTGAAGGAGAGGTACAGGTGGAATCCGTGCAGGGCAAAATTCCTGTTTCCTCGCCCGGAAAGGAGATAGATATGAAGTATAAGGCGGTTATTTTTGACATGGACGGAACGCTCGTTAATTCCATATATGCTATCATGAATTCAATGAATAATGTTCTTGAAAGGCATGGACTGGACAGGATAAATGCAGATCAGTGCAAATCATTTGTAGGAAACGGTATTAAAGAATTGGTAAGAAAAGCAGCCGGAATAGACAGTACCGGTGATGACAGGCTGGACCTGTATTATCGCGGGATGGTTGAAGAATATTCAAAAAACTGGGATTATCAAATGTATGTCTATGACGGTATTATTGAATTGCTCAACTCCCTGTCAGAAAGAAATATAAAGATGGGAGTAAACACAAACAAGAATGAAGATATCGCAAAATTAATCATCGACAAATATTTCCCGGGTTATTTTTCATATATGGCAGGTGGAAGGGATTCCTTTCCCAAAAAGCCCGATCCGTCAGGCGCTTTACTGATTGCAGATAAGCTCGGCATTAGCCCTTCCCGGTGCATATATTTAGGTGACAGCGATGTTGATATAAAAACAGCAAGGAACGCAAACATGTATGCCGTTGGAGCCTTATGGGGCTTCAGGAGCAGGGAGGAATTGCTCCGGGCCGGCGCTGATGCAGTTATCGAAAAACCCATGGAGCTGATGAAAATTTTAATTTAATCCATATACCGATGTGTTTATATAGCAGAAACCGTATATTTCAATTCCATGATTCAGTTATGAATTTGCCGCCGGGATATCTCATTTCTAACCTCAGTTTCCTGTTAATTTTTACTTGACTGAGAACAAATGTTCGGTATAAAATAATAATGAAGATTAATGGAAAATGAGGTATGAAATATGGTGGACTATGTATTGAATGCCTCAAAAGATAAAGACTGTCTGATTATTTATATGAAAGGAACCGAAATAACACAACGAAAAATTCATGTAATCGGAATTGATGCAGATCATGTAAGGGCATACTGTTATTTGAGAAACGGGCCGAGAGTATTTCTTAAAAAGAATATCCTGGCGGCTTCATTTTGCTGAATTGCCACCGTTACAGCATGTTAAACGGTATTACATTTACAAGCCTGGACATGGCCGTAACTGTAATTTATTGTATCTTCACGGCTGTAAGGGAAAATCTTTACATCTGATTTGAATTGCGGCATTAATAGCCGGAAGAAGTACCTGACCCCATACCTGTGCCCGTCATAAATTTTGCCAAAGCATCCATTGCTTTGCGGTCGTGCCTTTTCTTAAACATATGATCTGCACCGTCGATCTCCAGGTACTCACATTGTTTGTATACTTCTTTTGCTTTTCTTGAATAGTTAATGTCCACAATTTTGTCTTTTGTTCCGTGCACCAGCAAAACAGGCCCGTCGTATCCGCTGATTTCATCATAGATGTTCATGTTTATAACGTCTTTTACATACACATCACCCAGCTCCATCGGGAAGCGGCTGACCACAGGGGGAATATTTCCGGGATCGAACTTGGCAAACATCATCCTGCCCCGGCGGGCATCATCAGGAATGCAAAGTGCCGGGAAAAACAGGATCAGGCGTTCAATCTCGTTTTTCAGCCGGGCGGCCGCCAATGCACAGACAACCCCACCCTGACTGCATCCCATCAGGGAAATATGCTCAGCATCCACATCAGGGCGTTGCTTCACATACCTTATAACAGCCTTTAAATCTTCCAACTCTGTCAGAACCGACATTTCAGCCTGCCTGCCGTCGCTGCTTCCTTTAAGGCAGCCACCACAAAAATCAAAAATAAATGCAGCCCAGCCAAGACCCGCCAACATCCCGGCATAATGCTCTACTGACTGCTGGTTTGCCATGAACCCATGGCAGATAATTATCGCAGGCAGGGTGCCTGTTTCTTTTCGGAAAACATGGCCGCGAATGGTTAAACCGTCACGCTGGCAGGAAAAAGGTTCGCGCCTGACAGAGGTGTTACGTATCTTGATCATAGCATAACCCTCCTGAAAGTTATAGACTGTATCGATTTTCAACTTACGATCCTATAATTAATTATATTATCATCAGGCACTTAAAATCCAGTCAAAGCTCTTATAAATAATTCACAAGGATTTATCCTTTCGTATAAGCTTGCTTGCGCACCGGCAGCTGTTCTGGCATTTGCCGGTATGAGTATAATAATTTTGAAAGACGAAAATTCAATGCTTTATATGGCTGATTCACTTTTCAGCAGCACAGGCGTGGAGTTATTTTCTGATGCAGCCCGGTTCCAATATGTGTAATACTCACTGAACATATCACGTAACTATGGACAAATATTAAAAAGTATCTTATAATAAAAAAATGAAATAACTATCATTCAATCCTTCATCTTGTTGTTGGCTTAAGGGAGACAGTATGGAAGTTAAAAAAATCCTGACAAACTTTATTAAAGAACGTATTTTATCCTACATCGCTGGTATTTTGCTTCTTATTGCCGCTTCGATTATTTCACTTCGTATTCCCAAAATACTCGGCAAAGTAACCGATATGTTGAATAAAGGGCAAGGAACTGTTAAAGAAATCCGACTTCAGCTTCTGTTAATGATTGTTTTTGCAATTTTAGGATTTGTACTTCGATTTTGCTGGAGGTATTTTCTTGTTGGAAACTGCCGGCATGTTGAAAGTTATCTTAGAAGAAAGCTGTTTGCCCATCTCCAGTCTCTACCGGTTAATTTCTATAATAACCACAGAACAGGTGATCTTGTTGCATATGCAATAAACGATATAAATGCAATACGCAGGGTTTTCGGATTTGGCTTTGTAGCATTGATTGAAGGAGTATTGATTAATACCGTTTCTGTTTATTATATGGCGAGGACGATTGAACCGGTTTTGACTCTTATGGCGTTAGGGCCGGTACCTGTAGTTGTGGCTGTAACAATACTTCTAAGAAAGACAATCCGTAATCGTTTTGAAAAAGTTCAGAAAGCTTTTGCTACCATTTCTGAGCGGGTTCAGGAAAATATAATGGGTATTCGCGTTCTTAAAGCCTTTGCCCAGGAAGAACATGAGATGGTTAAGTTTGACAAACTAAGCAGGGACAATGTCAGCACACATATGCGGATGGTAAGGGTATCGGGCGCGCTTGGGCCGGTTACACAGGTATGCTTCAGCTTCAGCTTCCTGTTTTTTATCATATACGGAAGCAAGCTGGTTGCGACAGGCATTATATCTCTAGGTGATTTTATAGCCTTTAATACATATATGGCTACAATTATGAAACCCGTTATAAATATCAGCAGAATTGTTGAGACATGGCAAAAAGGTGCAGCATCGGCCAAGCGGCTTAATGAAATATTCAGTGAAACCAGTGACATTTTGGATGGCGAAGAAAATGATATAAAAGATTACGATATAGAAATAAGGAACTTAACATTTACATATCCGCAAACAGAAATACCGGTACTTAAAAACATAAACCTGAAAATCCCTTCGGGC
>DATCKN010000115.1:0-26024 GCA_036562185.1 Thermoclostridium sp. | reverse complement strand
TTTCCAATAAGATTTGTGTTTTTTCTTTTCACCATTCATTTCTGCAAGCAGAACACCTGCCAGCCGTTCACCTTCATAGGCAGCCAGCACTTGTGTTGCACGGGTAATTTCCTGATACCAGAAGTATCTCCCAAACAAATTGAGCAAAAACTGATTATCCAGATACCAGTTGAAGTGCATACCCGTTACGGCAAACAGGATTGCTTTTTTGTGATCTTTTCTCTTTAATTCTTTGATTTCAATATTCATGCTAACCTCGACTAATTTAAAATATCACTGATTCAAGCCAATCCTTTCTCTTTCTGCCTGATGTTTGGTTCTGCCGCGGAAAAAATGCCAAAACCTGGTTTAGTTGATTCCTGCTTTTTTGATAGGTTAAGCCAGTTTTATTGTCCTCCCATTCCCCAGTCTGTTGATTAACATAAATTCGCTGTTTCCTTACAGTGTAAAATACATTTCATACTGTGAAATTGGGTCTTTCGTAAAGTTTAAATGTCTTACAAAGCCCAAAAGTGCTGCATTATTGGGGAAACTTATGGTCAGCCTGCCCGGATTAAGCTCTTTTACTGCGCGGCTGATAAGCCCTTTCCCTACACCAGTATTTCGAAACATTGGTTCAATCCATAGAAAATTAATCCTGCCTTTAGGATGGATACTAAGCCCGCCTATTAAGCTTACACCTTTATATACCCCATAATGCACCAGATCATTCATGTGACTGATATAATCAAAGTCATTCTGCCAGTTGATATGTATGTCCCTGGTTTCTTCACTCAGCTTTATTAAGCCATCCAAATCCATTCTTTTTATAGTTACATCATTTGGCAAGGGTGCATTAATTTCAGCCGGGTTATTGTGAGAGTAATAAACCAAATCATACACCTTTTCATAACCCTTTTTCCTGTAAAAGTTTATAGCCCTGTCATTGCCAACGATAACTTCCAGGAACATCTGCCTGCAATGATTCTCCAGAGCAATTTCCCTATGGAGATTGAACAGTTCCCTGCTTACTTCGGTTCCCCTATAATCGGGATGAACGCAAAGCGCTCCGCAGCGAAGTGTTTTTATTCCTTCATATACTTTGATACCGCCTAAAACAAGTCCAACCGGTAAATTATCATCAAAAGCTATAAACGAGTATTCAGGACGATTTCCTTCGGGCCCGAAAAAGTGTTTTATAAATAAATCTTTAGTCATTTCAATTCTTATTATGTAATCCGAAAATCCGGTTTGAAAAGCTTCAAATAAAGCATCTTCATCCGTTTCTGTGCACCTTTTATATGTAATCATTTATTTCACCCCTTCATTACATTTAACTATATAATCTTGATGATTGCAACATCAGAGGTAAAATATAATATTGATATTCGCATTCTGAACAACATATACCCAACATCACATAACCCCTGAATGAACACTATCAAGTTATTAAAGGGCAAATGCATGATTATAATACAAGGTTATAGCAAAAAATAGCTAATATTGCCGATATATATACCATAAAATGGGCGGTAAAAAAAGAAGATAAGTTCAGATGTTGTTGAAAAGTACATATATGTTGATTGATAAAGTAAATGCAGCCACAAGGCAAAGGACACCCTCAAACTTATAAAGCCAAATTGACTCGATCTGAATGCAAAAAAAACACTTGACACAGGATATGTTCCCTAGTATAATTAGTTTTGCCGTCAGAAATTAATAAACATGCGGATGTGCTGGAATTGGCAGACAGGCACGTTTGAGGGGCGTGTGTCGCATGGCGTATGGGTTCAAGTCCCATCATCCGCACCAATTAACAGGAGCACCAAAAGGTTGCTCCTGTTTTGCTATCCGGCGTTTTTGTCTGAGTTAAGCAATTACCCTCCCCCCTGATATATTTCATAGGTTATAATATAAATCTGATATTCTTCATTATCACCTACCACAGTCATTCGATTTATTCCATGAGTTCACCGGGATAAAACCGAAACATTTATATTTGCCAAATGCCAATTTATGTGTATAATAGTTAAAAATACAATACCATAAGTTCACATCCGAAGTCCGGTATGTCAATATGTGCATTGAATTGACTTAAAATTGCGTCAGAAATTGGGGGAACTGCAGTAAACGCTATGTCACCATTTCCACCTGTGGGTTTTATACCGCAGAGGGAAATTACTCTTCTGTTATAGCCCAATTTGACAGAATATATGGTGAAAATAACTACACCTATATTTTTTGCGGGCAGGGTGAGTTATTCTGCGTTCCTGAATTAAGTGAACGTACAGGTGAGTATTTACATACCGTAAAAACTGCAGGTAAAGAGTTTGCAGGCGGGAATATCAGCGAAACGGCAAGGCAAAACCTGGCAAAGCCTTTGCTTCCAAGGGAAATCTATGAGCGAATGGCCGATGCCAGCTGGGGTATTGAAAAAGATAACTCCAAAAACAATGATACCGATGCATGGAATGGTAAAGATAAGTGAAAAACGGTAACCGAATCAGTTAGCTGCAGGTATAAAATTAAGTAAAGTTCACGGTTCAGAAAGCAATAGTTTGATGCAGTTTCTGGCCTGGAAGAAGTTTTATAAACTGTTTCTTAACCGGGTAATCGCTGTACTGCGCTGCAATACAATAAAATCCAGGTGGTAAATCTTCAATTCTGAAGTTCCCGTTTGAATCGGATTTTGTCCTGTAAACAGGAATATTGCCTTCATAGCCGAAAAAAAGCGCTATGTTTACATCCGTTGCAATATCCTTGTTTTTCCCTTTGTAAGTATTACCGGTTATAACAGAGGAATAATCTTCCCTGCCTATAACAATCTGAACATTCTGGGTATTTAACTGGACTGGATCCAACTGCACATTTTGCTCCTGATCCATATCCTGTGAGTTAAATTGTACATGTTCTCTTTCATAGCATTTCTTAACCTCTTCCATATAATACACCTCATGTTGATATTATTTTGAATTTCAATATGTAAGCTTTGGGGTAGTATTTAAGAATACTACTCCCAAAGTTGCTTTTTTAGAAATACTTAGGCTTTTTATCAGATTCTGCTTTAACGATGGCCTCATTTTCCTGCTTTGCCTTGTTTTTTGCTACGTTTTCTGCGGCATTAACCGTTACATTAGTTGAATCAGACTCTGCATCGCTTTCGCTTTCGGCTTCACTTTCTGTTTTCTGTTTTGAGTTCTGTCCCTGATACTGTTTCTGGGTCAGGATATTGTAGTTGATCTGTTTGTTAGATTGTTTCTGCCTGGTATCTTCATCTTCTCTGATTTTAACGTCCTGCTCCGATTCTAATTCAGATTCAAGTTCTGCCCTGATTTCGGCCTTCAGCTGATTTTTGAGCTCTTCATAATCAAACATCCTGTGCACCTCCTATTGTTTATATAAGTTTTTCTCCATATATACTATGCGGCCTGTACAAATTTGGTTTCCATAAAATCTCTTGATTTAATTTGTTTGAAATGGATTGGAAAATTCTATATAATATAGTTAATAGTTTAAAAGGAGGGTATGTTATCATGGGAATTTCTTTGGGAAAAATTGAGAAATGGGAAAAAAAGAAGAAATCAAAGAAACTCCTCAGTGTACTTAACGACGACAATCATGAAGTGCGTATTCATGCTATTCGTGCCTTGTCTGGTTTTGATAGCCTTGATGTAATTAATTCATTAGTTAATCTTCTCAGAGATCCTAATCCTGAAATTCGTATTGCTGCTGTTGAAACCCTTGGAAAAATCGGTTCAGGAAAAGCAATTGAATTTGTCAGGTTCATGCTGGAAAGAGAAAGCGAAGAAAACGTAAAGGAAGCAGCAAAAAACGCCCTCAACGCTATTAAAGAAAAAATGCAGCAGAATGAAATTGCATGAGAAAGGACTGCATAAGCAGTCCTTTTTATACTGTTCCAATATTAAATTTAATAGTTTACCCTGATTAGCCAGAATTTAATTCCTTTATCGCTCCATCCCAAATCCCATGGTACTTTAAACCTGTCGGTATTATGACAGTTTACAAGGGTGTAACCGCGTGAATCTGCACCTGTTACAACAGAAACATGAACCACTTTCCCTTTCTTTTCATAAGCAATTATATCACCAGGCAACAGCTTGTATGAAAGCTTCAGAACTTTATCGTATGTTCCGTGGACAATTAAGGAACCGCGGCCGCTGTAAATCAAATAGTCCTTAAACCCCTGAGCATTTACCCAGGCACGGCTTCCGTCCTTATCATAATTCCAGCTTCCCGTTTTTTTAAACCCTCCTTCATACAGTACCTGTGAAGCAAAATTGGCACAATCACCACCAAGGGGGTTGTAGTTTTTATATTCTTTATTATAACGGAAGTAATATTCTTCATTATCACTGGCGCCACAATACAGATCTGCGTATTGAACGGCTTTGATTCTCCTCTGGTTCAGATTTGAAAAATCCCTGGAAGCCTGGCTTAGTATAAAAGCCTTATCATCTTCAGCTTTCAGTGTTTCGGCATTCAATGAATCTGCAAACGGATCGGTGTACCATTCCCGTGTAATAAGCCATTGATCGGCATCATTTGTAAGATCCATTACATGGTAAGTGGCAATCCTGAATTTGTTCGGAGTATCGGGCATATTAATATACTCATATGTATATTCTGTTATCGCGGAAAAATTAATAGTTACCTTGCCGCTCTGCTCTTTTACCCATCTGACCTTGAAAACAGTGTTTATATCCAAAAACTTTACCCCCTGCTTTTCTGCCCAATTGTGCAGGTAGTTTATTTTTTTCTGTTCATGTTCGAAAGCATATAATCCAAGCCTCGTCCTAACGTTATATAATGGTTTTATTTCTTCTATATTATTTTCAAGCATGGCTTTATCTCGAGTAAGGATAATCTCTTCCAGGTAACCGGTAAACTCCTCTGAAAGATCGCTGCTTACAGGTATCGATTCATCCCAAATCAAGGAATAATAATCCTGATTATTTGATGCAAACAGGAAAATAAAAACAACAGTAATAAGCAACGATACAACTATTGCCAAACGCTTTGCCCTGATAAAAATTAACATAAAAAATCCCTCTGTAATATAAATAGAGCAAATAAGTTTATTGTTATTACTATATGATTGATTTCCTTTTTATATCATCTAAAACTTTATAACTAAAGATTCTATGTTTTCCTGATTTTTTATGTTAATCAATAATATGCTTAACATTTTTTAATATGATTATTCAAAGAATATATTCCGGGTGATTTGATTGAGAAAAGCAGGATTTTGCATAATTTTGTCGGTTGTTATTCTTTTTATGGGTTGTTCCATAACAAATGAAAATACCGGTGATAAAATATCTGAGGAAAGACAAATGCAAACAACCGGCACTCCAACGCTGCCGGCAAGTACTCCGATACCGCTATCAACACCAGGAGCAAGCACTGCAATAACGCCTGAGCCTACAATTACGAAAAATCCTAATGAGATAAGCAGTTTTGCAACTACAATTTACGATAAGAATGAAAACAGGGTTAACAATATAAAGATTGCTGCGGAAGAATTGGATAAAACGGTTATAGAACCCGGCGAGGTTTTTTCCTTCAATGAAACTGTCGGCAGGCGTTCAAAGGAAAAAGGATATGAAGAGGCTCCCATTTTTGTTGATGGTGAGAAAAGCAAAGGGGTTGGAGGCGGTGTCTGCCAGGTAAGCACAACTTTATATAACGCCGCCCTCGAAGCTGATTTGGAAATTATTGAGCGTCATCGCCACTCAAGAGAAGTTTCATATGTGGAAGAAGGAAAGGATGCGGCTGTTGTTTATAATTCAAAAGACTTGCGGTTTAAAAACACAAAGGATTATCCGATCGAGATAAGAATATCTGTTTCAGAGGATGAGATACATGTTACAATCAATAAAAAGACAGACTGACATATGCTAATGGGTGGGTCCGTAATTAATCCAAACCCACCCATTCTTGCAGATTTTATAAGCTAAGCAGTCAGTTCAGTGCTTGTTTTCCTTCTGGTACTTCAGCAACAGTTCACGAAATTTTGAAGCATGTAAACCTTCATCTTCGGCAAACTTCTTAAAAACTTCCTTAAGTTCATCGTCGTCCACTCTTTTGGAATATACTTCAAAATCCCTTGCTAATTCCTTGGAGTTTTCCCATGCTCTCATAAGCCTGTCATAGGATGTTATTTTCACATCATTCATATCTTCCATGTATATCACCTGCCATACTATTATCAACCATATTATCTGTACCGGTTTCAAAAAATATGCAAAGCATGGCAGATTAAAAGAAAGTGTTTTAATTATTAAAAGTAATTCAATCGATCCAATAAACCATTATCAGGTATAACATTGGACAGCATGTACAACGGTATCGGGAAATATGGGAATCCTGCAGCATAAGGCGATAATTCATAAAGCTGATAGTATATAACTATAGTATGGTCTGAAACATAGTAGTCCTGATCAGGAGAAATACCTTTAAAACTGTCCAGTATTGGTATGTCTCTCTCTTTTATTTGCCTCCTTATTTCTGCATTTATTATATCCATATACCCCGGATTAAAAAGCTGATTCAGGCTGTAATCCTCCCCTGTTCCGGTATCCATTGTCAGTGACTTTGTCACGGTCATGGGGTGGGCTCCG
Organism: Thermoclostridium sp.; assembly: GCA_036562185.1. Taxonomy (GTDB): domain Bacteria; phylum Bacillota; class Clostridia; order DSM-8532; family DSM-8532; genus Thermoclostridium. The sequence goes on along the minus strand of DATCKN010000115.1, from coordinate 19,404 downwards.
CCGAAATCAGCCATACCTATCAGTAATATGCTGAGTACTCCTCTTTGGTTGTTCTTAATTTCAAATGAGCCATCGATTGTGGTTTTCAAATCAGGCTGATCAAGGGATTTGATCAGTTCCATAACCGCATTCCTGATTTTCAGATTCATCAGCGCAATTGCATTCACATTCTCATGTCCTGTAACCTGAGGATACAACATGGTAATATTCGGCCTGCGATATACACGGATAATAATATCAACAGGCCTCTTAATCAATAACATACAACCATCGCCTTACTGAAAAATATTTCATATTATTCTATGCATAAGGCAATGGTTGTGAGTACAAATTCATATGTTATCTGAAATATTCCACACCCGCTTCAAAAAGTTTCTGATCCATCTCTCCGGGTACATTTCTGAATGTGTATCCGGAGTAGCGTTCACTATGCCCCATCTTTCCGAATATTCTTCCGTCCGGGCTCGTTATCCCTTCCACTGCATGCATTGAGCCATTCGGATTGAAACGGATATCATATGTCGGGTTGCCGTCGAAATCAACATATTGGGTTGCAATCTGCCCATTCTTTACCAATTCCTCGAAAACATCGTCATCAGCAACAAATCTGCCTTCCCCATGGGATATTGCTATTGTATGAATATCTCCGGGCAAAGATTTGGCCAGCCATGGCGACAGCGAAGATACAATTTTTGTTCTTACAAGGCAGGAAGCGTGTCTGCCTATTTTATTAAACGTCAATGTAGGACTTTTCTCATTTAACTCACGAATTTCTCCATATGGCAGCAAACCAAGCTTGATCAATGCCTGGAAACCATTGCATATTCCAAGCATCAGCCCGTCACGTACCTTCAGGAATTCCATAACTGCTTCGGCAAGTTCAGGGTTACGGAAAACCGTGGCAATAAACTTTCCTGAGCCGTCTGGTTCGTCACCTGCGCTAAAACCTCCGGGAATCATGATTATCTGGCTGTTCATGATTTTTTCCTTCATAACCCTTACCGATTCCTTTATATCTTTCGGGGTTAAATTTTTCATGACAAAAAGATCGGTAACAGCACCTGCTTTTTCAAAGGCAACAGCAGTATCATATTCGCAGTTCGTTCCCGGAAAAACAGGAATGAATACACGGGGTTTTGCAAATACACTGCTGTGATGTATTGGCTTCATTTTATTGAACATAATGTTCATTGGTTTCTTTGCTTCATTCCTTGTCTTTGTCGGGAATATGCCCTCCAATGGTGACTGCCATATATCCTTTAATTCAACAAGATCCCATTTATCATTTTCAATTGTGATTACAGGTTCACCGGTTGTTTTTCCCAGCGCTTCGTAATCGAGGTCTTTAAACAACTCATCAATACTGAGTTTATCAGAAACCTCAACCACAATGTTTCCATAATCGGGTGCAAACCAGTCAATCGAATCTGTCCCTTTATATGAATTAAAGCCAATATCATTACCAAATGCCATTTTGCATATGGCTTCAGCAATACCTCCATATTTTACCGAACATGCAGACAGAATCTTGTGCCCTGATATTAAATCATGGATTTTGGCATATGTCTTGTCCAAATGTTCAAAATCAGGAAGCCCTAATTGATCCCTTCTGATTTTTACTAAAACCACAGAGCTGCCCGATTCTTTAAACTCAGGCGACAGCACTTTTGTAACATCGGCTGTGCAAACCGCAAATGATACAAGTGTGGGCGGAACATGCATATCCATGAAAGTGCCAGACATACTGTCTTTACCGCCAATGGCAGGTATCTTTAAATTCATTTGGGCATAAAAGGCGCCCATTAACGCACTGAATGGTTTTCCCCATTTAGCCGGATCATTTCCCAGTTTTTCAAAATATTCCTGCAGTGTGAGGCGTATTTTCCTGTGATCCCCTCCCATTGCCACAATTTTTGCCACTGATTCAACAATAGCATATACTGCGCCATGGAAAGGACTTTTCGCAGAAATATCGGGATTAAAGCCAAAAGACATTAAAGTCCCGGTTCTGGTGTCACCATTTGGAACAGGTATCTTTGCAGCCATTCCTTCAGCAGGAGTTAATTGGTTTTTACCGCCGAGAGGCATTAAAACCGTACCTGCCCCTATAGTGCTGTCAAACATTTCAATAAGGCCTTTCTGGCTGCAAACATTCAGTTGCCGGAGATTTTGTCTGAACCTTTCAGAAAATCCATTTCCTGTTTTTGGCCCTGATTTACTGTCTTTCACTGCCTCAGGTTCTTTAACTGATACCGTGGTTTTCCGCCTGACACCATTAGTGTTCAGGAACTCGCGGCTTATATCAACAATTTTAACTCCCTGCCAGTTCATTATCAAACGATTATTATCTGTAACTCTTGCAACAACAGTTGCTTCCAGGTTCTCTTCAGCAGAAAGAGCTATGAACCTTTCAGCATCCTTCCCGGCAACCAATACAGCCATCCTCTCCTGGGATTCCGATATTGCAAGTTCTGTACCGTCAAGGCCCTGATATTTTTTCGGTACCGCATCCAAATCTATTTCCAGGCCATCGGCAAGTTCGCCAATGGCAACAGAAACCCCGCCTGCACCAAAGTCATTGCATTTCTTTATAAGCGTCGTAACATTCGGATTTCTGAATAAACGTTGTATTTTCCTTTCTGTGGGAGGGTTTCCTTTTTGGACTTCTGCTCCACATTTGGTTAATGACTCCTCGGTATGCTCCTTTGATGATCCTGTAGCACCTCCGCATCCATCCCGTCCTGTTCTGCCGCCAAGAAGGATGACAACATCACCTGCTTCAGGTTTTTTCCTGATCACATTGCTTTTCGGAGCTGCTCCGATAACAGCGCCTATTTCCATTCTTTTTGCAACATAACCTTCGTGATATATTTCATTAACCTGGCCCGTTGCAAGGCCTATCTGGTTTCCGTATGAACTATACCCAAGTGCCGCCTTGGTTGTAATAACTCTTTGCGGAAGTTTTCCAGGCAAAGTTTGGCTTATTGGAGTTCTCGGATCACCGCTTCCGGTAACACGCATTGCCTGATATACATAAACCCTTCCTGACAACGGATCACGGATAGCTCCTCCAAGGCAGGTTGCAGCTCCGCCAAAAGGCTCTATTTCGGTGGGATGGTTATGGGTTTCATTTTTGAACATAACAAGGTATTGTTCCTTTTTGCCGTCTACATCAACATCAACAACGATACTGCATGCATTGATTTCGTCGGATTCGTCCAGGTCATCCAGATAACCTGTCCTTTTAAGCTCTTTCATCGCAAGTGTTGCAATATCCATCAGGCAAATCGGCTTATCTTTATCCTTATATATATTTTTCCGTGTTTCCAGGTACAAATTGTATACATCGGATATTTTTTCCGAAATTGGACCTTTATCAAAAGAAACGCCCTCAATTTCGGTCAGAAATGTTGTATGCCTGCAGTGATCAGACCAGTAAGTATCAAGTACCCTTAATTCAGTAATTGTAGGATTTCTCTTTTCGGTATTTTTAAAATAATCCCTGCAAAACAGGAGATCTTCCATGGACATGGCAAGTCCCAGTTCCGGGATCATTTTTCCCAGTTCCTCATTGTCCATGCTTATAAATCCTTCTATTATGTCAACCTTGTCAGGCACCGGGTATTCTTCGCGAAGTGTTCCCGGTTTTTCCAAACCGGCCTGCCTGCTTTCAATTGGATTTATATAATAGTCCTTTACTTTTTCAAATTCCTGATCTGTTATATTCCCGTCAATTATTATAACCGTTGCAACCCTGATTTCAGGTCTTTCTGTTCCTGATATAAGCTGAATACACTGGGCACAGCTGTCAGCACGCTGATCATATTGACCGGGCAGGTATTCTACTGCAAATACCCTTTCATTATTCCTGGCCGGCAAATCCTCCTCATATATGAAGTCGACAGGAGGTTCTGAGAAAATAAGCGATTTTGCCTTTTCATAATCTTCATCTGTTATGCCTTCAACATCATACCGGTTAAGAATCCTGACATTTTTTACTCCTTTTACTTCAAGGAGTTCGGTTATTTCTTCCCGGAGTTTCTGAGCCTTGACATCGAAACCGGGTTTTTTCTCAACATATACTCTTCTAACAGCCATTTTTATTCCTCTCTTTTTATAGTATGTAAATGTTAACTGTAAAATTTAAAGCTCAAAGATGTTCTTTTTAACCTCATTCTGACTCTTAAAGGCTATAAATAATAAAGTGTATTTTCAGCTTCATGGCTAAAAATACACATAATAAATAATACACTTATTTTCATCGGATTGTAAATCAAAATTAAAGAATTAAACAAATGAATGCTTTTTATCATCAACGTTGCCGCTCGTTTCCTTTATGTACTAAAAATATTTAGCACCGTATTTTGCAGCAAACTCCGCATCACTTTTTGACAGATATATTATACCTTCAACAAGCCCAACTATTGCGGGTATTCCTGTCCAGCAGAATATCAGGTACAAAAGACCCATTAGAGGTTTTCCCAGATAAAACTTATGCGCTCCAATACATCCAAGGAAAATTGCCAGCAACCCCGCTGCAATTTTGCTTTTAACCGGAACAGCCCTTGCAGAAGGTGTTGGTTGCGCAGCCACACTGCTTGAGGAACTGCTACTGCTGCTTGCTCCTCCGCCCCCGCCGGCATTCATAAACACCATTGTTTGATGCTGCTTATTTGAGTCTTCCAGTTTCTCAATCTTTCTTTCGCGTTCAATTACAAGCTCATTTACACAGTTTTTACAGTAATACTTTCCTTTTATTTCAATACAGCACTCTTTGCAGATAAATTTCCCACAGCCAACGCATGTACCTATTGCTTCCTTTTCGGCATGAACATAGCAATTCATAGAGGTATCCCCCTTATATCATTAACACAGATTACCACTGTTAATTAACCCATCAAAATTAATCTACCATATTTTATAAAATAGTTCAATAAAAACTGGTTAATCAGAGAGGAAATTAAATGTAACCGGCGTATCAGATGATTTATCATTGCCTGGTGTACTAATAAAAAAAGGCGATAATGATCGCCTTTTTAAATATTTTCCAGTGAAAACGGTTATCCCTTATCCTCGCCAAGAGCAAGTTCTATATCCAGATATTGCCCTTTTGTTACATCGGAGCCTTCAATGCGGTAAATCTTTAATTTTATAACGTCGCCTGCCTTGTATTTGTTCTTTTCTGTTTCCAGCTCATTAAATGTTTTAACAGGCACTCCGTTAAACTCGGTTATGATATCTCCTTTTTTAATACCTGCGTTATATGCAGCACTCAGAGGAGCAACATCAGCAACCAGCAATCCAGCAGGAACTTTATACCTTTCGGCCATTTCTTCATTAAATCTTGTATCAATTGAAACACCCAACTGGGGACGCCCTTTGACATATCCGTCTGATATCAGGCTGTTTGCTATTTCCATAGCTGTGTTAATCGGAATTGCAAATCCCAGTCCTTCATAATTTGAACCGCTTATTTTAACGGTGTTTACTCCGATAACTTCTCCTTTTGCATTAACCAGTGCTCCCCCGCTGTTTCCGGGATTAATTGCCGCATCGGTCTGAATAACTTTCAGTGTCTTTCCTGTTGCGACCTGTATTTCACGGTTTAACCCGCTTATTATCCCCTGTGTGACAGAGCCCATAAACTCAAGACCTGCAGGGTTGCCTATTGCCACTGCCAGTTCTCCTACTTTCAGTTCGTCGGAGTTTCCAATATCAACAGCAGGCAATTCGGACAAATCAATTTTAAGTACCGCAATATCTGTTTTTTCATCCCGTCCAATAACCGTGGCATTGTAATATTGATCTGGCTGGTTGGGAAGTATGACCTGGATTGAAGCTCCCTTTGCAATTTTATTATTTGAATCTATAGCATCTTCAATAACATGGTTATTAGTAAGGATGTACCCGTCACTTCTTATTATTATACCCGAACCAGAACCACGTGAGCCGAACCAAAAATCCTGCACATAATAATTAACCTGGATGCCAACAATTGAAGGACTGACCTTTTCTGCAATAGCTGTTGCAGGAGATTCGATATTGTTAACAATTTCAATCTGCTTAACCTGTTGCAATTCGGTTTGAGATTTGCTGTTCGATGGTTTATTATTCTCTGCCAATGCAGGAGCACCGAACTGGAACCAGGCTCCGACCAAAGCTCCGCCAATAACAGAGCTAATAAGAGCTACAATCAGCAAAGGCAATATCATTTCCCGTATTTTACCCTTGCGTGGCTTATCATAGCGCTCTGAATAAAAAGAAGACGTCTTCAGGTCGTCATAGTTCTGGTTATAAGAACTGTTCTGATTATAAGAACTATTTTGGTTATAAGAGCTATAATAACTGTAGTACGGGTTGGAATCTTGCTGATTATTTGAATAACCCTGGTATGAGTATGAATTATTGCTATTGGTATTATTTTCGGTTTCATAGTAATTGTTATTATTGAATTCACTCATCATGATCTCTCCTTTCATTTGATTATGTATATTCGGGTTAACATCCTTTACAAACTTATTATTATATATTTTCATTTTACGCTTTTATTCTAATCAAGATTTTTTACATCAGTATGAATAATTTGTGAATTGTTTTTTTAATTAAATTACATTTTTCCTTCTGTTTCCACCGGTACTACATATTTCAGGTTTACATAACCAGCCATCCCTGTTAAAATGATGGGCATAAAAATGCCGAATTTCCTTCACAGGAATACGGGGGATAACTTTGGGGTGAATCTTTATTTCAGATAAAGTAGGGCGCCTCGGCCCAAACCCGTCAACTAACCTCGGAGGCTAATAAGGAGGAGAAAGAATGAATAAAAAAGCAAAGGTATTTTTTGCAGTGCTGGTATTATCATCTTTAGTTCCGACTCTTTCCAGTGCAGCCACTTATACAGTTGTGAAAGGCGATTCTCTTTACACAATCGGACAGCTTTTCGGAACAACATCAAGCACCATTATGAGTCAAAACGGGCTAAAAAGTACTGTAATATATCCTGGTCAGAAACTTAACATTTCGGCTGATGTATATACAGTACAAAAAGGTGATAGCTTATACCTGATTGCAAAAAAATACGGGATCTCACTGAATTCTTTAAGAAAGGCCAATGGCAAATGGGATGACGTAATATACGTCGGACAGAACCTGATAATTCCCAGGCCGGCATCCGGCACCACAACTTTGAGTGCTACATCAACAGCAACAGCAAATAATGGTGCGATACCATATACCCAGAGCGATCTTGACCTTCTTGCAAGACTTATAACCGCAGAAGCTAACAACCAGCCATATACTGCAAAAGTAGGAGTAGGAGCTGTTGTAGTAAACCGCGTAAAGGATTCAGATTTTCCAAATACAATTAGTGGTGTAATTTATGAAAAATCATACGGATATTATCAGTTTACGCCTGTGCAAAACGGCATGATAAACAAGCCGGCGTCACAGGAAGCAGTTAAGGCAGCTTATGATGCTTTAAACGGTGTTGACCCTACAAACGGCGCATTGTACTTTTTTGACAACACTGCCACAAACAAATGGCTCTGGTCAAAGAAAATCGCATTAAAATCCGGTAACATGATTTACGCATACTAGAATATCAGTCTGATTTGCCCGGAAAAAGTTTTCCGGGCTTTTTTATTTAACTATATCAGACCAGCGGAAGATAAAACGTAAAGGTTGTTCCCTTCCCGTATTCACTTTCGACGGTTATATTTTCATTATGCGCTTTTAAGATGTTCTTTACTATATAAAGACCAAGTCCCACGCTTGTCTTATCCTGCCCCCTTGATTTATCGGCTTTGTGGAAGCGATCAAATACAAACGGGATGTCCTCGGCAGGTATTCCCTGACCGGTGTCGGACACTGTAATCTCGGCTTTTCCTTTTATATTCCGTACAGATACCGTTATATTCCCCTCTTCCGGAGTGAATTTAATGGCATTATGGATAAGATTGATCATAACTCTTTGTATTGCATCCTTGTCGGCATAAACATACATGGTTTCCTGCTCAAAGTTTGCCCTGAAATTTATATTTTTTTCTTCAATGAATTGTTGAAGCTGAATAACACTTAACCTGATGACTTCGCATATATCAAACTCAGTTATGTTTACCTTTGTTTCACCCGATTCCATTCTTGCAATGTCAAGCAGATCGCAAACAAGGCGATGCAGGCGTTTTACTTCCTCTTTCACAATATTTAAATAATATTCCTGCTTATCTTCTGGTATGGTGCCGTCAAGTATGCCCTCAATAAAGCCTTTTATTGAAGTCATTGGTGTACGGAGCTCATGAGAAACGTTGGCAATAAAATCCCTTCGCATCTTTTCGAGATTTTCCAGGTTATCCACCATCTGGTTAAAACTGTCTGCCAAAACGGTAATCTCATCATTTCCCTTAAGATGTATTCTTGTCTTCCAGTCCCCTGAAGATATTCTCCTGGCAGCGTCGGTTATTTGCTTTAACGGGTTTATAATTCTTTTTGACAATATATAAACCAGGATGTAGGAAAGAACCAATGAAATTAATATGGCAGGCACTAACAGGCTGAAAATGGTATAACCGCTTTTCTGTATTTCAGGTATCGGGGTATGCATTAAAACATTTCCCCTGAACTCTCTGCCACCAATCACAATGTCATGAAAGTAAAAGGGTATTTTTACAGTAAGCCATTTCATGCCGGTCTCTTCAAACAAACCATGAAAGGTTCCTATTTCGCTTGTTATTTCTTCAGATTCGCTTACAGCATACTGCTTCTGATCAGGAAGCTGAAGTATTCCGTTAACCTCGTTTAACTTATTAAGAAACTGATATGGTATGGATGAATATGCAAAAAGATAACCCCTGTCATCAACAATCCAGATAAGTGATGAAGTATTATTGGCAACACCTTCCAATAAATTCTGAAATACAAATGATGCCGTTGGATCCAGACGGTTATCCAGAATAACGTCAAGGGCTGACAGAATCCTTTTCCCATAAACATTTAAAACATCGGTACGCTGTTCAATTACATAACGGTTTATGGCAATATTAAAAAATACTGCTGCCAGAGAAAAGCAAAGCAGCAGTACCACTAAAAAAATGGCCATAATTTTATGAAAAACAGAACGGAACATTATTTCACCTCAAACTTATAACCAACACCCCAAACGGTTTTCAGCTGCCAGTGAGGATCAGGCGGTTCAAGCTTTTCTCTCAGGCGCTTAACATGTACATCCACCGTACGGGTATCTCCATAAAAATCAAACCCCCAAACGTTTTCAAGCAATTGCTCGCGGGTAAAAACCTTATTTGGGTTGGATGCCAAAAAATAAAGCAATTCCAGCTCTTTAGGCGGTAATTCCATTTCCTTTCCCTGGACACGGATGGTATAGTTCGACTTGTTAACAACAAGCCCTGGAAAAATAAGCTGTTCCTGCGAATTATCCTGCCTGTCATATCTTCTCAATACAGCTTTAATTCTTGCAATAAGCTCTTTCGGCTCGAAAGGTTTTGCAACATAATCGTCGGCACCAAGTTCAAGTCCAAGTACTTTATCGAATGTCTCATCCCTTGCTGATAACATTATAATCGGTATACTGCTGAATTTGCGTATTTCCCTGCAAACCTGCCACCCATCCATTCCGGGAAGCATTATATCAAGAATAACAAGATTTGGGGTAAAGTCCCTGAATGCTTCAAGCGCCTGCTTTCCGTTATGTACAGCAAGGTTTTCATATCCTTCTTTATCAAGATAAAGCTTTAACAGCTGGCATATATTAGTATCGTCGTCAACAATGAGAATTCGCGTTTTATTATTCATACTAAACCTCAAACCATTATATAGTCTATATTTTCCCATTACTTAATATACCACATATATTATCTATTATCTTATTTTAAAATTCAAGACAAGCAGCGAAAATCATTACCGTGTATAATTAGGTTCACATGGGTTTTTGCATAATTAAGACGTAATAACTTCTTTTATAAGGTATGATATATTAAACAAAACCGGACACAAGGTACAAAATCAAACAAATCCTTATTGTTGTTGAAACAACATGTTCCTGATAATATGAATGAAGTTTTTAATTTGTTGCAGGTAAATTTTAATTTGCTGAACCAGCATTGAAATTATATTCGGGATGACACACTGATTACCGGCTAATATAGTAAATTCTTAAGGTGGTTTCAAAAACTTGATTGCAAACACCATACGGAAGATTGGTTTATTTGCTGTCGAAATTGTTATATTGAATAATAGAGATTTTAAATTAAAAACATTGGCCTAAACCCGTATTTTAATTTAATTTCAGAAGATACTTTATTATAAATATTCTTAGACGAAAGAGAAATGGAAGGTTTTTACGCCAAACTTACTGAAGGATGCGACATACAATTACTGCAGACATTAAACCCGCAAAACCTGCGATAAGTGCAACCCAAAGAGTGTATCTTGTTTTTTTCACCCCTATCGCCCCATAATAAACTGTAATTGTATAAAATATTGTTTCAGTTGAACCCATAATTACGGACAGAGTTTTGCCGATTAACGAGTCAGGTCCGTATTCTTTCAGTTGTTTATTCAGAAGCCCCAGCGATGCGCTTCCTGATATAGGCCTGATAATAGCCATTGGAAGAATTTCCTCGGGTATTTTCAGCAAATCGGCCACTGGTTTAAGCAGCATGACTATCATATCAAGGGCTCCGGACTCGCTAAGAATTTCAATTCCAAGCATGATCCCCACAAGAACCGGGAGAATTCTTACTGTGGTATCAAGGCCTTCCTTTGCTCCATCAAGGAATGCATCAAACACAGGTACCTTTTTTACAATTCCAAAAATCAGAATAATCATTATGAGTCCCGGTATAGCAGCTTTCGAGAGCCAGCCCATAACAATTGTCATATTGAGTCCCGCCTTTTGTCAAAGCTTCTGAATATGAAATAAAACAAAATAGCTGTTATTGTTGATATTAGCGAAGATATCCATACATGTGGCAGGATTCCTGCCGCATCTTTTGAACCTGCGGCATCTCTCAGAGCTATCACATTGGTTGGTATCAGCTGCAAACATGAAGCATTTATAACCATGAAAAGAATCATATCATCGGTAGCGGTGTCTTTTTTTTCATTCAGGGTTTGAAGGTTTTCCATTGCTTTTATTCCAAGAGGTGTGGCAGCGTTTCCAAGCCCCAGAAAATTAGCTGCAAATGACAGAACAATTGCTCCGATAGCCGGATGATTATCGGGAATCCCGGTGAACAATCCTTTAAAAAGATCCCTTGAAGCTTTTGTAATGGCATTCACCAAACCACTTTTCTGTGCGATTTTCATAAGCCCCGACCACAAACACATAACACCCGAAAGAACAATGGCAAGCTGGATACCTTCTTCCGAGCTTGAAATAACCGCCTCGGTTACCTGTTCCATTCTTCCGGTAACAAGCCCCCAGAGAACACCTATAAGAATCATTCCAACCCAGATATAATTAAGCATGTTAAACACCTTTTATTTAAAACTAGAAAAATGCTTCACAAATTTAAGTACACTGTTGCAATGAAAACCTGTCCCAATTATAATATTATTGTCCAAATAACCTTAGAACAAAAACTTTAATTTTTGTTTTATCAGTTATAAATTGGATATATATTGTATTAAGTGGTACTTATTCTATTCTTTGTATCAGTAAATCTATGTTAACTGGAATTTTGAAACGAATCAAAAAAACATTGACGTTTATTGGTATTTATGGTACTATAAGATTAGAAATATGTCGAACAATGTATGACTAACTTGTTTTCAGGGGGGTGGAACTATATGAAGTCAACAGGTATAGTTAGAAAGGTTGACGAACTGGGTAGAGTTGTTTTACCAATAGAGTTAAGAAGAACTCTTGACATTGCAGAAAAGGATGCTCTCGAAATATACGTAGATGAGGAGTCAATCATTCTGAAGAAATATGAACCTGCTTGCATTTTCTGTGATAATGCCAAGGGCATTACAGTATTCAAAGGTAAAAACATTTGTCCAGATTGCTTGAATGAATTAAAGAATGTATAAGTAGTAAATAGCACAAAACCCGACTGCTAAAGTCGGGTTTTGTGCTATTTACGCATATAAAGCGAATACACTTCTCTTTTGGTAATGCCTCTGTCCCTGGCAACCATTTTCATCGCTTCTTTTTTATCAATTCCCTGGTTTAAATAAAAATCCATGTGCTCATCTATGCTTACAGAAAGCCAATTTTCCGATTCATCGGTTTGCTCTTCCTGTGCACCTTCAATAACCAGCACCATTTCTCCCTTGACCTTGTTATTTGAAGTCAAAATTTCAATTATTTCTGACAACCGCCCCCGGATTATCTCTTCATGCTTTTTTGTTAGCTCTCTGCATAAGGCACTTTTCCTGTCACCCAGAATATCTTCCATTTCTGTTAATACGCTTAAGCAATTATGGGGAGATATATAGAAAACCATTGTTCTGTCTTCTCTGCGGACTGATTCCAGAAATTTCTTTCTCTCATTTTTATCATGTGGCAGGAAACCTTCAAAAGAAAATCTTCTGCATGGAAGCCCGGACAGTACCAAAGCCATAATTGATGCGGTGCAACCCGGTACCATTGTAATATTGACATTGTTTTCTATGGCGAGTTTTACCAAATCTTCGCCGGGATCGGATATTCCGGGAGTACCTGCATCGGTTATAAGGGCAACATTTTTTCCGTTCAGTAAATGTTCTATTAACTCTTCTCCCCTCTTATTTTTATTATGCTCAAAATAACTGATAAGGGGCTTTTTAATTTCAAAATGATTTAAAAGCTTAAGAGAATGTCTGGTATCCTCAGCTGCAATCAGATCCACTTCTTTAAGGGTTTTTAACGCTCTGAAGGTTATATCCTCCAGATTGCCAATCGGTGTGGAAACCAGATAAAGCGTTCCTGTTTTTGTCTCTTCCATTTGGGACATTCCTTTCATTCAATAACAGCAGAAGCATGCCTCGTTACATGGCATCCTATATTGACTGCCACAGGCAAACCGGCTATATGAGTCGGATAAACTTCAATATTCACACTAAGCGCAGTGGTGTTACCCCCAAGGCCGCCGGGCCCAATCCCCAGCTTATTTATCTGTGCCAGGATTTCCTTTTCCAGTTCAGCAATATCCGGATCTTCGGATACTGAACCGACAGGCCTCAGCAACGCCTTTTTTGAAAGAAGCGCCGCTTTCTCCATTGTTCCGCCTATACCAACACCGACAATAACGGGTGGACAAGGATTTGGGCCTGCATCGCTGACGGTTTTAATTATAAACTCCCTGACACAGGCAACTCCATCCGAAGGTTTGAGCATTTTTACAGCACTCATGTTCTCGCTTCCAAACCCCTTTGGAGCAACATCAATTTTTATTTTGCCGCCTTCAACGATATCGGTATAAATAACTGCCGGAGTATTGTCACCGGTATTCACACGCTTCAGCGGATGTTTCACCACCGATGCCCTTAAACAGCCTTTTTTATATCCTCTGCGAACACCTTCATTGACTGCGTCATAAAGGCCTCCACCAACAATGTGTACGTCCTGCCCGATTTCGAGAAATACCACAGCCATACCTGTGTCCTGGCAAATGGCAATCTTCTCATTCTTTGCGATATCGGCATTCTTTATCAGAATATCCAGCACCGTTCTGCCGTTTTCTGAGGTTTCACTGCTTAAAGATGATTTTATAGATTCATAAATATCTGGATTTAAATTGTAATTAGCATCAATGCATAGCTTTTCAACGCAATCCGTTATTCTGCTTACATGTATTTCTTTCATAAAAATCATGCCCTCACATAAACCGTTTATCACATACCCGGTTATAAATTCATTATAGTTTTACAGGCATAAAGCCCCTGCTGTAAAAAGTTCCCGTTGATTGAAACAATTATACACAAGATAAAAATTAAAATCAATTTATAAAGCAGACATTTCAATAATGAAAAAAGTGTTATGTTGATGGTATAATTTTATATGCCGGTATTCTTTTAGAGAAACCGGACAAAAATTAAATATATTGTTTTATATTTATTCGGCTTATATCCATTACGGAATAAGAACGGAGGCTGTAAAAATGAATAGCGGAAATGTCAAATCAAGGTTTACCACAAGAAAGGTTGCCATTGCAGGCATTCTTTCAGCATTGTCAATTGTTCTTAACTTCACTCCTTTAGGGTATATCTATTTACCCGGTCTTGCGGTTCAGATCACACTAATGCACATACCCGTAATAATAGGCGGTATATTGGAAGGCCCCATAATCGGAGCATTCATTGGCTTGGTGTTCGGGCTGTCAAGTTTTTATACCGCTGCTGTTTCACCGCTGCCTATAGCCTTTGCTTTCCTGAACCCATTGGTTTCGGTACTGCCAAGAATCCTGGTTGGTGTAGTGGCATATTATGTCTGCCATTCATTGGATAAGGCACTGGGCAGTAAACGTACTGTAATATCCATTGGTGTATCTGCGGTTTTGTCCACCACTGCAAATACCGTGGGTGTATTAGGGATGATTTACATTCTCTATGCTAAGAAATATATTGCCTCTCTGATATCCATGCTTGGCTTGCCTGAAACAACCAGCCCTGCATATATCTTTTTATCCGCAATACCAAATTATATTGCCGAAGTTATTGCTTCAATTTTATTGTGCATCCCTGCGGTATTTGCTATACGCAGGATACGGAATTGAACAATCCGGAACTTTTTATCATCAGTTAAATTAAATAAGAATTTAATATGATGGATGATGTTTCACCTTATTAAATAAATCAGGAGTATGATTGTATGATTCTTGGAATTGATATTGGAGGAAGTACTACAAAAATAACAGGATTTTATGAAAATAAAATTATAAGCCCGATACTTGTACGCGCAACCGACCCAATTTCCTCATTGTATGGAGCATTTGGCAAATTTGTCACCGTAAACAACCTGCAGCTTACAGACATCTCTTATGTTATGATCACAGGCGTGGGGTCGTCATATGTAAAAGAGCGAATTTACCAAATTCCCACCGGAAAGGTTGAGGAATTCTATGCGATTGGAATGGGCGGTCTTTTCCTTTCGGGTCTTTCAAGCGCAATTATTGTAAGCATGGGAACGGGCACTGCCTTTGTGAAAGCCGAAAAAAACGGAATTGTAAAACATCTTGGAGGAACAGGTGTTGGTGGCGGCACTTTACTGGGATTGTCAAACAGGATGTTAAACATCCGGCATTTTGATGATCTGATTGGAATGGCCAGGGGAGGAAATCTGGAGAATGTTGACTTGTTTATTAAGGATATTACAAACAAAGAAATAGTTGGTCTCCCGCCCGAATCAACCGCATCAAATTTCGGGAAAATAAGCGACCTTGCAACAAAAACCGATATTGCCCTCGGGATTATCAACCTGGTGTTCCAGGTAATAGGTGTAATGTCCGTTTTTGCGGCACGCACTGATGGAACGAAAGACATTGTCCTGACAGGAAATCTTACAAATGTTCCGCAATCCCGTGATATTTTTGATGGCTTGACTAAAATCCATCCTGTAAAATTTCATATACCTGAGCATGCAGAATATGCCACTGCACTGGGTGCTGCAATTGTATATGCATCAGGCGGCAAATTTACCGAAATTTAATATTATGCCGCCCGGCTGTTTTCCATTGTGGTAATTATTACGAAACCTGAAATAACTGATATGATTTTATATGACAACTCATACGGTATTAATCCCTGAATTCAAACTCCAAAGCTTTTTTGGAGTTCATGTCCCCTATTACTTTCACATCGTCAAACCTGTAATTCTCTTTTAAAAAACTAATATTTCGTTTATTCTGGCCTATTACCGGCGACACCTCTGAAGGCGCAACATGGATTATAAGCTTTTTTTTACTTATATCCATGTTTTCAAGTCTGTCTCTGATTCGATCCAACCAGATACTCGAGTAAACAAGAGCCCCAAATGCAGGATGGACAGGACCTGCAACAACTTCATTTTTTCTTCTTAGTTCATCCATATCCTGAAGCCCGATTCTTAAAACCCTTACATTGGCATTTTCATACATCGGTACTAAAATACTGCACCAAAAAACCGCATCGTCAAGTGACAACGGACTGTATCTGTTATTCAGGTATTCCTGTTCAAGAGAGGTACCGCTTATAACCAGCGTAGGATAAATGCGAACCATGTCAGGCTTAAGCTCTATAAGCTTTTTGGCTGTGTCAATGCTTTTTTTTAACGTATCTCCGGGAAGTCCAATCATTGTCTGGACCCCAAGCGAAAAACCCCGCTCTTTTACCATTTTGCAGGCCGATATGGCCACTTCGGGCGGATAATTTCTAAGGCTCTTTTTCAATACTTGTTCATCCAGGCTCTGAATCCCCAGCTCTATAACTTTAACCGAGTACTCTTCCAAAAGATCCAGTATTCTCTCATTAATATAGTCTGGCCTGGTTGACAGCCTGATTCCCTTAACTTTGCCTTCTTTTACATAACGGTAGGCAATTTTAAGGTATTTTTCCTGTTGAAATTCCGGAAGGCCTGTGAAGCTCCCTCCAAAAAAAGCTATTTCACAATAATCTTCTGAACCGGCTGTTTCAAGATGCTCCTCAATAATTCTCCTGATTTCCTGCTCATCAGGAGCATGGACGAAACCGCTTATTTTTCTTTGATTACAGAAGATGCAATCATTAGGGCATCCCTCATGGGGTATGAAAACGGGAATATTTATATGCCTGCTCATAATTCCAAAGCCTCTGCTTTAATCCTGGTTAATGCATCCCCTGCAGCTTTCTGTTCTGCCTCTTTTTTTGTTTTTCCTGTTCCCTGCCCCATTTGCTCTCCATTAACATATACCGCTACAGTAAACACCTTGTCGTGATCAGGGCCTTTTTCTTCTATAACCGAGTATTTTATATTGCAATTGCTTCCTTTTTGAACCTCTTCCTGGAGTTTTGTCTTGTAGTCGCGGAAAAGCGTGCCATTTATAGCTTTTTCATAATTTTCATTGAGAAAACGGTTCACAAATTCCTCGGCAGCTTCTAAACCGCCGTCAAGATAAACGCTGCCAATAATTGCTTCCACAGCATCTGCAAGTATTGACGGGCGTTTCCTCCCACCCATTATTTCTTCGCCTTTTCCAAGCAGCAAGACATCACCGATATTCAATAATCTGGCACAGTGGGATAAAGATGCTTCTGATACGACTGAAGCCCTCAGCTTTGACATTTCACCTTCAGGCATGTCGGAAACTTCTTTAAACAGCTTGTTTGTTATAAGGAAGTTTAAAACCGAATCCCCAAGAAATTCAAGTCTTTCATTGCTGCCAAGCCCTTCATGCCTGTGCTCATACGCATAGGAACTATGAATGATGGCCTGCAATGCTTTGTTTTTATCTTTATAAACATATCCAATGTTGTTTTCCAGCTTTTTAATCCGTTCCAAATCGGTATTTCTCAAACCGTCAACCTCCTTTTAGGGAAAGTCCAAAAGCCCGTCACAGCTTATTGCTGTGGCGAGCCTTATCATCACTCATATTTTTTAAGTACTATAACAGCGTTATGCCCTCCAAATCCCAAAGCATTGGATAATGCATAACGAATCTCTTTCTTCCTGCCCTTTTTGGGTACATAATCCAAATCACATTCTTCATCAGGTGTATCCAAATTAATTGTTGGCGGGAGGAATCCTTCCTTTATAGCCATTGCCGTAATAACTGCTTCTATGCCTCCTGCTGCACCCAGCAGATGCCCTGTCATGGATTTTGTTGAACTTACGGCCAGTTTATAGGCATGCTCGCCAAAAACCTTCTTTATAACTCTGGTTTCTGATGGATCATTCAGAGGAGTAGATGTTCCATGGGCGTTAATATAATCAATGTCTTCAGGTCTTATCCCTGCATCCTGCAAGGCAAATTGCATTGCCTTTATTCCGCCGATTCCATCGGGATGAGGCGCCGTAATGTGATAAGCATCGCATGTACATCCGTACCCGACAATTTCGGCTATAATATTAGCTCCTCTTTTTAGAGCATGTTCAAGCTCTTCAATAACAAGTATGCCGGCTCCTTCACCCATAACAAATCCGTTACGGTCCTTATCAAAAGGCCTGCAAGCAGTTTCAGGGTTCGGATCGGTTGCCATCGCCTTTGCTGAAGCAAACCCTGCAAAGGACAACTGTGTTAAAGCTGCCTCGGCTCCACCTGTAATCATAACATCAGCAAGACCATTGCGAATAACATGAAAAGCATCTCCTATAGCGTTGTTTGCTGTTGCGCATGCAGTTGTCACACACTCGTTGTATCCGCAAAAACCAAACCTTATTGCCACCTGTCCTGATGCCATGTTTGCAATCATCATCGGGACAAAGAACGGGCTTACCCGTGAAGGACCTTTTTCCATAAGAGTTTGCTTTTGCTCTTCCAGCGTCTGTATTCCACCTATTCCCGAGCCAATCAAAACACCAACCCGAAAAGGATCTTCTTTTGAAACATCAAGGCCTGCTTCTTTTATTGCCATAGATGTAGCCGCCATTGCATATTGAGTGAACTGATCCATTCTTTTGGCTTCTTTTTTATCCATATATAAGGTTGGATCAAAATCCGTGATTTCAGAGGCAACCTTTGTTTCCAGCATACTGCAGTCAAACTTTGTAACTTTTGATATTCCGTTTTTCCCTTCTTTTATTGCATTCCAGAATGTTGCCGTATCTTTTCCAAGAGCATGTATTACGCCTGTTCCTGTTATTACTACACGTCTTGCCATTCAAACATCCTCCCTAAACCTCTTATAGGTAATTGAGTTTCAGAAAATATATAACCGGTATCATAAAAAAAGCCCCACCGATTGTGGGACTTTTTTTATTCAACTTTAGAGTCAGGAGTGAGCTTTAATATATTCAACAGCATCTCCGACCGTTGTAATTTTCTCAGCTTCCTTGTCTGGTATTTCCAGGTCAAATTCTTCTTCCAAAGCCATAATCAATTCTACAATATCAAGAGAGTCAGCCCCTAAATCATCGATGAAGGAGGCTTCCATTGTTACCTCGCTTTCGTCTACGCCAAGCTGATCTACGATAATTTCCTTAACTTTCTCAAATACCACACTTTTCACCCCCTTCCAGACAGGAATCATATGCTATAGTATTTCATTCAACTAAGATAATATTACATAACCATTCCACCGTCAATATGGATTACTTGCCCGGTTATATATTTAGCCAAATCCGAAGACAGGAAACATACTGCATCAGCCACTTCAGAAGGAGTCCCGGCCCTCCTGAGCGGTATTGCATTAACGAACTTTTCCCTTATCTCATCGGATAGCAGGCTGGTCATGTCGGTTTCAATAAATCCGGGAGCTACCGCATTGCAGGTTATTCCCCATGAACCAAGTTCC
>DATCKN010000113.1:0-3247 GCA_036562185.1 Thermoclostridium sp. | reverse complement strand
CACGTTTCCGCCTCCTATTACAACCACCTTGCCCGAAAGCTTGTTTTCGCCCTCGAGGTTAACCCTGCGTAAAAAGTCGATACCCGCCATCACACCTTCACTGTCTTCTCCCGGAATATTAAGCCTTGCAGCATTCTGAAGTCCGACTGCCACATAGAAGCCCTTATATCCCTGTTGCCGCAGTTCCTGGATGGTAACATCCTTTCCGACTTCCACACCGCATTTGAACTCAACGCCCATCTGGCGAAGGATATCAATTTCGGCTTCAACAACTTCTTTCTCCAGACGGAAGCCTGGTATTCCATTCATCAGCATACCGCCCGGCCTTTTCTCCTTCTCGAAAACAGTAGGCTTATACCCCTTCAGGGCCAGGAAGTATGCACAGCTCATACCGGCAGGACCTGCTCCGATTATGGCTATTTTCTCTTCAAAACCTCCGCCGATTTTCGGAATAACCGGTTCGGGAATATACCTGGTGTCAGAATCCAAATCCTGTTGTGCAATAAACCTTTTCACTTCATCTATTGCAACGGCCTGGTCAACGGTACCGCGGGTACATGCATCCTCACAGCGGCGGTTGCAGATGCGCCCGCAGACTGCAGGGAATGGATTGTCATGTTTAATAAGTTTAAGCGCATCTCGGTATCTTCCCTGCGCAGCCAGTTTCAGATAACCCTGTACAGAGATATGCGCAGGACAGGCAGTTTTACATGGAGATGTACCTGTATCATGGCAATTAATACGGTTCTTATCGCGATAATCTATACTCCATTTTTCAGGGCCCCATGGTGTATCGTCCGGAAGTTCAGCACGCGGGTATTCTATAGGACCGTTTTTTGTACATAATTTCTGCCCCAGTTTAACAGCACCGGCAGGACAATGTTCTACGCAACGGCCACAGGCGACGCATTTCTCTTTCTCAACCTTTGCAACATAAGCACTGCGGCTCAGATTAGGCGTATTGAAAAGCTGGGAAGTGCGCAGGGCATTGCAGACATTGACATTGCAGTTGCATATGGCGAAAATCTTGTTTTCACCGTCTATATTGGTGATCTGATGTACAAAACCGTTGTCTTCGGCCTGTTTCAAGATGTCCAGCACTTCTTCGCAGGTTATGTACTCTCCGCGCCCTGTCTCCACTATGTAATCAGCCATGTCTCCAATGGCAATACACCAGTTTTCGGGATCATCACCACAGCCCTCACCAAGCTTGGCACGGCTGATACGGCATGAACACAGGCTTTTTGCGTATTTACCGTCATATTTCTTTAACCAGTAAGAAATATGCTCAATGTTTATTGACTTGTTTTCTGTCTCAATGGCTTTTTCAACGGGTATGACATGCATACCGATGCCTGCCCCTCCCGGGGGAACCATCGGAGTAATTTTCTCCAGCGGAAGGAATGTCATGCGTTCGAAAAATGCGGCAACTTCAGGATGCTCGTCTATCTGCGATTTTCGCATGTTAAAAAACTCGGCGCTTCCAGGGACAAACCGTGGTAATACATACTGCTTTTCGTGCCGCGGGTTTTCCCAGTTATACTCGATTAACCCTATATAGGCCATTTCGTTCAGTATTTTTTCCAAATATTCTTCATCCTTGCCTGTTATTTTCACCAGTTCAGGCAATGTCCTGGGTTTTCGGACTCCCATCTTCAGTGCGATATCTGCCATCTCGTCGGTAACTAATCCTGCAAGACCCCAGTATTCCGGATCGTTTCCTGTGACTCCTTTAAGTTTTGCGGGTACACGGTCTGTAATCATTTTACCGAGCTTGATTATTTTCTCCCGCGGCTCATCTGTCCTTGGAATTTTAAAAGACAGTTTGCTTTCATCCAACGGCATGTTTGACCTGGTCTGCTTATCCATAAAATTACGCTCCTTCCCTGTATCATTGTTATATTTAAACGCATTACTGCGTATGAAATGCATCATCTCTGTAATATTGGCAAATAACTATATATTTTCAAGCCTGGCAAGATAATCCGAAATGCCTTCCGCCAACAGGCTGTATGCACCTTCCCCGTCGCGGGCTTCAATATAATCAACAAACTGTTCCAGGCGGTTAACGGCAAAAGAAATACCATACATTCTAAGGTAATTAACCCAGAAGGCAATTGAAACATCATGGGTTGTATTCATGAACAAAGCCAGGATACTTTTACCGCTTCGAATACAGATCTCACGATGCCATAAAAAGAAGTATTCGGCCAGCTCTTCTTCCCGGGCACTGTTGGCAATATCCCGAATCACACTGGTAAAAGCCCTGAGATGTGCTATATCCTCATCACTTCGGCAAAGGCAAAGTTCCCTGAATGCCATGCCCTCAATAGCAAGGCGTAAATCCAGAATGCCGGTAACAACATCCCTGCTTAGTTCATTTCCGCTGAGCCGGACTATAGCATTCAGTGTTTCTATATTTCCTGTTTTCATATAGTCAGCTACGAAAACACCCGATTTGGGCTTGATGTCCACCAATCCCATGGCTGCCAGTTTTTCATAACCTGAATGTATCACGGTTTTTCCTGTTCCAAATTCGGCTGCCAGTTCGCGTTCTGATGGCAGCCTGTCACCCGGATTCCATTTTCCGGACAGGATCTCCCTGGTCATTTTTCTTATAAAAAGTTCTTTATTTGTTACCACCGGCGCCTTTTTAACACTATTCACTGAATCGCTCCTTGAGTTGTATTTATCAGGGCAAAGCATCTGGTCCGACCAATTCTGTTATTATTTTAACAATCCTTTTGCTCCATGTCAATAACACACAAATCTTCAAGAGCATATTCTTCATTTTTTGTAAACTTACATGGGAACAAAGATTTACACGGTAGACCAATCAGCGCAAAATACTCCTTTGGGAACCAGTATGTTTATTCTAATAAATCTATATTTTCCCTGTACCTTTATATTTTGTGTTTGAAGTGCTATAATATATGGTAGTAATATATTCAGAATCAGGCTTTAAATCTTCTGGCAGCTACGGAGGTGTTCTATGCCAGAACTTACATTTACTATGGAAAATTATCTTGAGGCTATATACGAACTTTCCGGTGGTACCTCCGGAGCGAGAGTTTCAGATATCTCCGAAAGGCTTGGGGTTTCAAAGGCAAGTGTGAACAGCGCTATGGCAACGCTTGCTGAAAAAGGACTGGTTATTAACGAGAAATACAAGGAAGTATTTTTGACTCCCGCCGGGCTTGAAAAAGCCAAATCGACATCTGAAAAACATCAAATCATACAGAAATTT
>DATCKN010000095.1:0-16736 GCA_036562185.1 Thermoclostridium sp. | reverse complement strand
ACTCATGGTACTCCTTTGCTAATGTTTTTCTTTGGTTATTAAACATTTTACAATGGATTACCATGAGTTTTCTATATATTACGGCATTTTATTTTACAACTTCCCAACCACGTGAATTTAAGACACCTGTCAACTGACCGCATTAATACGGTTCAAAACCTTTAATACAGGCATCATAAATTCTACCATATATAATATTGGATTTAAAATTCATTGAACTGTTCCTGATATTTTTTAACTGCAGTACGAACATCCTCTATAAAATTATAAGCAACAGTATAGCTTATGGCATATGTTCTATCAGGATCACTTTCAAGCTCTGTAATGAGTTCTTTTACCATACTTCCGATATTAGTTTTGCTTCTGAACTCATCTGGAATGTTAACACCCATGTTTAAAAGAAATTCGAGGCATTCATCCTCACTAAGAGAAGACAGCATCCTTCCTGTACCCGGCAATGCATCAGAACCGGCTATATCAGAAGACGGTCCGGATGTAAACAGCATAATGCAAATAAGCATGATTATAAAAGAAATTTTTTTCATTAAACTCCTTCCTTTCAAAAGCTAAATATGATCCTATACATATATTACCACAATTGTATATAAAATACAATGAATTTTATTATTGTAAACGTACCAGATTACTTTTCCATTCGGAGTTAATGATATAAAATATATTTAAAGCAAAAATCATATGAGGTTCGTGAACAAGAAATTTGCGTATTTTCAGATGGCAAAGCACCGGAATATGAAGGAAGGAATTTGGAAAGGACAGATTTTTCTTGGATTATGCAAGGCTGAATCCGTTACTGGAAAAAAGTATTCAAACCATCCAGCAGGTAGGAAAAGTCAGGGTTCAAAAACTTAACAGGCTGGGTATCAGAACCATAAGCGACCTTATAACATATTATCCCCGGGATTACGAGGATCGGAACAAGGAGAAGAAAGCTTACGAACTTTCAGACGGGGATGAATGTGCTGTTATACTTAAGGTACTGTCCGATGTTTCATTAAACAGGCCAAGGCGTAATCTTAGAATATACAAGGCAGTGGCGGGTGACGACAGCGGTCTTGTGACATTAACCTGGTTTAATCAGGATTATATACGGGATAAGGTATTTAAAGAAAAAACCTATGTGTTTTTTGGCAAGGTTAAAAGGGTAGGCAACTACGTGGAAATGACAAATCCAATATATGAAGAGGTAAATTCAGAAAGAAAAAAAACAACGGGTATACAGCCCATATATCCTTTAACTGCAGGAATCACCCAGTCTTTTCTTCGTATGATACAGCGGAATGCCCTTGACCTTGTTATAGGAAAATTAACCGAAATACTTCCTGAAGAACTCAGGAAACAGTTCTCCCTTGCCGAGATAAATTTTTCACTGGAAAACATTCACTTTCCAACGAGCTTTGAAGACAAGGAAAGGGCACGCAAACGCCTTGTTTTTGATGAATTGCTGATGCTGCAACTGGGTCTTTTGCAGCTTAAAAACAACCAGGCAACTGTATCTGGCATTAAAATGGATGAAAAACCTTTAGTTAGGCGGTTTATAAATCAGCTTCCCTTTAAACTGACTAATGCACAGCTGAGAGTGTACCAGGAAATTGAAAAGGATATGACGAGTGAAAAACAGATGAACAGGCTTATCCAGGGTGATGTGGGCTCGGGAAAAACCATAGTGGCAGTGCTGGCGATCCTTTTGGCAATACTTAACGGCTACCAGGCTGTATTCATGGTGCCGACTGAAATACTTGCTGAACAGCATTACCAGAGTGTTATGCCGCTGCTTGAAAATTATAATGTTAAAATAGCACTGCTTACAGGAAGCGTATCAAAAAAAGAGAAGGAAAAAATAAAAGAAGGAATGAGGAAAAACGAATATCAGCTAATCATCGGAACCCATGCCCTGCTTGAGGAGGATGTGGAATTTGCAAAACTTGGTCTTGTTGTAACCGATGAGCAGCACCGTTTCGGTGTAAAGCAAAGAGCTGTATTATCATCCAAAGCCAACCCTCATATACTTGTAATGACGGCAACACCTATCCCAAGAACGCTGTCCCTTATACTGTACGGAGATTTGGATATATCCATAATTGATGAACTGCCGCCCCACCGTAAGCCTGTGAAGACATACGCGGTTGATGAGTCCATGAGAGAAAGAGTATACAATTTCATCCAAAAAACAGTTATGGAAGGCAGGCAGGCTTACATAATTTGTCCTTTGGTTGAGGAATCCGAGGAAATTGAAGCCGAAGCGGCAATGTCCCTTGCTCAAAGACTTGCGGAAAAGGATTTAAAAGGTTTGTCCATAGGCCTTGTACATGGCAAAATGAAGTGGAAAGACAAAGAAAAAGTAATGAACGATTTTTCGAAAGGCAATATTCAGGTTCTGGTGTCGACAACCGTAGTGGAAGTTGGGGTTAATGTTCCAAATGCATGCATAATGGTGGTTGAAAACGCCGAAAGGTTTGGGCTGGCACAGCTCCACCAGCTGAGGGGAAGAGTGGGCAGAGGCAGTCACCAGTCCTACTGCATTCTGTTTTGCCAGAGCAAAAGTGAAATTGCAAGAAAACGCATGGAGATAATGACGAAATACAGTGATGGTTTCAAGATCTCTGAAAAGGACATGGAATTAAGGGGCCCGGGTGATATATTCGGGGTTCGTCAGCATGGCCTGCCCGAGTTTAAAATAGCCAACCTGTATGAAGACATTGAGATCCTGAAAGAGGTTCAGAAAGCCGCAGAAGATATTGTAAAGAATCAGAAGCTTGTTGAAAGGGAAGACTATAAGAGGCTTAAAGAGCATTTGCTGTTAATGTTTGAGGATAAACTGAAAGAAGTTGCATTGAATTAAGTATTTTTAGCTATGATTTTCATAAGAGGGGGAATTGTTATAATTCGGGTAATAGGCGGTCAGGCCGGTGGAATGAAGCTAAAAACACCAAAAGGGCTTAATACCCGCCCAACAGTTGACAGTGTTAAAGAATCGGTTTTCAATATATTAAACCCATATATACCGGGAAGCAAAGTAATTGATTTATTCTCGGGAACCGGTGCACTGGCTATTGAGGCATTAAGCAGAGGGGCTGAATTAGCTTATCTTGTGGATGAGAATAAGAATTGTTGCAGTATAATCCGGGATAATCTGGTCCATACGAAATTTATCGACAGGGGATTTGTTTATTGCCGCAGAGTAAGCAACTTCCTGAAGGAGATTGGCAGGAAAGATATAAAGTTTGACATTGTTTTTATGGATCCGCCTTATTCTAATAATTTTATACAGGAAACACTACAACTTTTATTGGAAAATGATATAATAAATGATAAAGGAATTGTAGTTGCCGAACACCATAAAAATGAGATTGTCCCAGACAGTGTGGGCAGTTTAAGAAAGGTAAGGACAAAAGAATACGGCGATACCCGGGTTTCATTTTTGGTTAATGGTTAATTTTGCCGGAAAGCCGCATGTAACAACTACATAATGCTTTGTATGGCATACAATGAATTACGAGAGGAGTTTTTATAGTTGAGAATATTTGTATATCCAGGCAGTTTTGATCCCGTTACAAACGGACATTTAGATATAATAGACCGTGCAGCAAAGTTATGTGATAAGCTTATTGTGGCAGTGCTGAAAAATCGCAGCAAGACGCCGGTGTTTACAATGGAAGAGAGAGTTTCTTTTCTTGAGCAGGTGCTTGACGGAAGAGATAACGTTGAAGTTATTCCTTTTTCAGGATTGCTTGTGGATTTTATGAGGCAGCATAATGCGACGACGGTCATAAAAGGACTCAGAGCAGTATCGGATTTTGAGTACGAATTTCAGATGGCTTTATTGAACAAGAATCTTGACCCCGATATTGAAACTCTTTTTATGATGACCAACATAAATTATTCCTACCTGAGTTCAAGTGCAGTAAGGGAACTTGCTTCCTATGGAGGAAACATCAGGGATTTGGTTCCCGAAAAGATTGTGGATCAGATTTACAAGAAATTCAGAACCAAATAGATTGTGCCATCACTTCTGACCTTGCGACCTTGCGGTCAGGAATTTTTAGCAAGGTAAATGACTTTAATGCCAGGGGGAAAAAGAATGGAGATTTTATCTTTATTGGAGGCATTGGAAGATGCAATCGAGAATGCCGTTTCAGTACCTTTCAGCGGTAAATGTATGGTAGACAGGGCTGAAATTCTGGAAATCATTCAGGATATCAGGCTTAAGCTTCCGGATGACTTAAAGCAGGCCAAATGGGTCAGCAAGGAGCGTGCCCGTATTCTTGCAGAGGCGCAACAGGAAGCCGACAATATAATTAAAAACGCAGAAAGCCGTATAGCTTCGATGGTGGACGAGCATGAAATATGCCGAAAAGCATATGAACAGGCCGAAGTAATCCTAAACAACGCGAAGAAGAATGCCAGGGAAATCCGCCTCGGAACCCGGGAATATGCAGATAATATTCTCAGCAAGGTGGAAGAAATTCTTCAGGATACGCTGGAAGTAATTAAAGCGAACCGGAATGAGTTAAAATAGCTTTGTTTTGATTTTACTACCTGCTGAGTTTTTTATCGCGGTAATTTGCAACTAATAAATACATAATTATTGTCAGCAGCAGAAAAATATAACCAGGCATAATCTCCTTTGAAATATCGGTTTTATATATTTCATCGGTGTAAGTCATTACCGGAATGGCACGATTAATCAGAAACAGTGATGTATAAACTGATGCAATAAATCCATGCATCAGTTTTCCATATAAATATTTTTTCAGCCTGATTTCTTCGGGGCAAAAAAACGTGACCTGTGTAAAAACCGAGAATCCGCCGAACCCACAAATAAATGATGTCAAAAGAATTTTAACGTTAACCGGTATCGTTGTTGAACGGCTGAGAAGGAATAAACCGTAGGTTATTTCAAAGCTTCCTGCTGTCAGTATTTTGATATAATCCGATGTATCAAATTTAAACGCAAAACTTATCAGTTTGCTTAAACCTGAAAAAATCCCCGCTGTTTCAAGAGTCTGAACAAGAATGGCAAAAAATATGATAGTTCCGCATACCTGCATTAGCACCGCCATTGAATCCACGATTGCATCTGTGAGCATATGACTTGAAAATTTTATTTTTAACATCCCATCTTTAATCTTTTTATCATCTGCGGGTCTGTCTTTAAAAATAAAGCGCTGCAGGATTCCTACGGTGAAACTTGCCAGTATATGACAGACAAGAAGGGTAAACCCAAGCCTGGGACTGTTGAAGTATCCTGTCCCGACAGCTCCGACAATAAATAACGGCCCCGAATTGTTGCAGAAGCAAAGAAGTCTTTCTGCCTGGGTATTGCTTAAATGACCTTCTTTGTAAAGATCGGATGTATATTTTGCACCGGCCGGATAACCGCTGAACCATCCGGCAATGATTGGAAATGCCGCAGAGCCCGGAAGATTGAACAGCGGTTTGATAACCGGTCCGAACAAGCGGCTTATGGTGCGGATTGACCCGGTGTTTAATATTAACCTGGATATAATGAAAAACGGCAGGAGGGACGGGATAATTACCTTTAAGCAAAGCTCAACCGCCTTCTGTCCCGAAGATAACACTCCTTCGGTATCTATGATTAATAATATGAACAGGCCAACCAGCATAGCTATTATCAGAAAGCCACGGATATTTGTGTTTTTTTCCATGCCCGTTTCTCCGTTTTTTCTATTTGGAAAAGTACACCCAATGTCTTATACTACTATATGGTTCAGATTAAAATATAATGACTTTGATTTAAGTTTATGTCCAAGCGGAATAAGCCACATCAATATCAGTTTTTTCTAAAGATTTAGCATGGAATGTTTGCAGCTTTACCGGGATATGGTATAATATTTTCGTTGCCCGCTATACCTGTAAAATAAATTATTGCAGGGATTTTCCCGGATAAATATGATTCGGACTTTTATCGTATAGTATTAGTGTGGTAGCTGTAATGTATAAGGAGAGGTGAGTTTAATGTTCGAAGAAAAGGACAAGGCTTTAAATCAAACTGATAATCAGGAGCAACCTATTACAACTGAAAATGAAGGATTAGGAGAAATCAGGATTTCCAGTGAGGTAGTTTCTGTTATAGCAAGCAATGCTGCTATGGAAGTTAAAGGTGTAGCCAGTTTTGGCGGAGGGATTGCAGGTAATATATCCCAGGTGCTTGGCAGAAAGAATCCTTTTAAGGGAATAAAAGTTGAAATTGCCGACAATAATGAGGTAAATATTGATCTTCATATTGTTGTAGAATACGGAGTTCGGATTCCCGATGTGGCATGGAAGCTTCAGGAACGTATAAAACAAAATGTTGAGAGTATGACTGGTCTTCATGTAAATGAAATTAATGTCCATGTCCAGGGAGTGAGCTTTGAAAAGGAATCCAAAAAGACAGAGCCTGAAGTTGTAGAAACCGAAAAGGATGCAAAATAAATTATTATGTTTGGATATATCATACCGGATAAACCCGATTTAAGAATATGGGAGTTTGAGGTTTTCCGGGGATATTACTGTGGTGTCTGCAAGGCAATGGCAAAACGGGCAGGTCATAGGGGGAGAATTGTCCTTACCTATGACTGTGCATTTTTGGCATTACTTCTGGATTCATTGGAGAAAGAGCCTGTTTCAGGTAAGCAAAAAAGATGCCTGGTTCATCCCCTGAAAAAGAGATATATTGCAGATAATACTTCGGCAGTGGAGTATGCATCAGACATTAACATACTTCTTTCGTATTATAACCTGAAAGACAAATGGCAGGATGAAAGAAACTTATTAGGTCCTGCCGGTATGGCTGTTCTGAAAAAAGGGTATAAAAAGGTAAAAAAGAAATATCCTGAGTTGGTTAAGGAAGTGGAAGAAGAACTTGAAACTTTGCGGGAACTGGAACAGCGGAATTGTGACAGTATAGATGAAGTAAGTGAACCCTTTGCAAGAATAATGCAGAAAGTGTTTCTGTATGGAAAGAAGTGTGAAAGTGCAGGAAAGGTACTCGGATGGGTCGGGTACAACCTTGGAAAATGGATATATTTGCTGGATGCTTATGACGATATTGAAGACAATATAAAAAATGGCTCATATAATCCACTGGTTGTACAGTATAAATACAGTGAAAATGAAAGTGTGGAATCTTTCAGGGAAAGAATCAGAGAGAAAACAGAGTTTGTCCTTGTTTATTCCTTGAGTGAGTTGGAAAAGGCATTTTCCCTGTTAGATATAAAGAAAAACAAGAGTATTTTGGATAATATTATATACCGCGGGTTATTGATAAAAACCCGTAATGTATTGCAGATGGGAGCAGGGTGTCATGAAGAATCCTTATGAAGTATTAGGGCTGAAAGAAGGCGCAAGCGTAGAAGAAATCAAAAAAGCATACAGAGAACTTGTAAAGAAGTATCATCCCGACAGGTATAGGGATAATCCTCTCTCTGATTTGGCTGAGGAGAAACTCCGTGAAATTAATGAGGCTTATGATATTTTAATGAAGAATGCCAATAATTCCAGCCAGCGGCAGCAACAACAGCAACAGTATCAGCGCCAGCAGCAAAGCCAGAACACGGGGTCAGGCTACTATGGCGGCGGATATTCAGGTAACAGCGACTATGTTTATCAGATAAAAATGATGATACAGAACGGTAATTATGCACAAGCCCAGAAAATGCTTGATGCCATGCCTGTGCGTGATGCAACATGGAATTACCTTCAGGGGTTGCTTTTCCTGAGGCGCGGGTGGTATGACAGGGCGAATGCACATTTACGCAGGGCTGTTGAAATGGAACCCAACAATATGGAGTACCGTGATGCATTAAGCCGTGTTAATACCCAATATAACACCTATCGTTATAATAATAATTTTTACAGGGGAGGATATAACAATAATCCTGATATGTGCTCCATCTGTACAACCCTATGGTGTGCAGACAGTTTATGTGAATGCTTCGGAGGAGATTTAATCAGTTGCTGTTAAACAGAAACGGGTTATCTGGTTTCAAGATGAATCAGCTTTTTAGGTTGGTAAAACATCAGGAGAATTGTTTATGGGAAACTCGAAAGGATTCAGCTCGAAAAAATTAGCGCTTGCAGGAATATTAACGGCATTGAATTCAGTGGCATTGCTGCTGGAAAACATATCGCCCACAGGGAAACTGGGTTTTTATGTACTGGCTGCATTTTTGCTTTCTGTTGTTATAATGGAGTGTGGTATATCTTATGGCTGGATAAGTTATATTGCAACATCGGTTATTTCTTTTTTGATTGTTCCTGAAAAAACTGCTGTTTTGCCTTATGTTATGTTTTTTGGGATATATGCTCTTGTAAAAAGTCATATTGAACGGTTGGATAAATTAGTTATTGAGTGGATATTGAAATTTGCTTTCTTTAATATTTCGCTGTATTTTCTCTGGAATATCGCAGTTTCTGTTTTAGGGTTAATACCAGGCAGATTGTTTGAAATTCTGCCTGCTGTTGTAATAGTTATAATACTCCAGGTGCTTTTTTTCCTTTTCGACTGGCTTTTTTCCCTATGGACACAATACTATATCCAAAAGATCCATCCCAGGATACATGTGAACTCATGATAGTTTGCCACCAAATATTTCATTTCATTAACATTTTGGTATAAAGTATTTATCTTTTCTTACAGTTAATTTAATTCCCTTGTCGCTTTGGCTTATTTATGTAAACATATATATAGCTCAATTATATCCTGCTTGAAACCAAACAGGAAGTTGAGAAGATAAAGAACTCATATGTCATATGGGGGGCTGTATTGTTTGTGCTGAAAAAGGTTGTTACTTCATTTGTTTTTATTGTTTTATTATTTGGAGTGCTTGAAGTTACAGCCCAGGAGAAAAGTGGATATTACTCCTGCGATACAAGCCTTTGGATTGACAGCCAACAGGTCGAAACAGATAGTGGATTTCTAATGCAAAACAACAGTATGCTGGTGCCCCTGGAAACAGTAGAACTATTGGGTGCTACATACGAGTGGGATCCTGAAGAATGGAGAATTAGAATACAGACAGAAAGCCGGAAGTTAACCATGTATATCGCCAACTATAATTGTGCAAACATTGCAAGACTTGAAAAAATGCCTGCTCAGCCTACATTGTACAATGGTACTGTAATGATTCCAATCAGATATGTAGCTGAAGCTTTGGGAGCGATTGTTGGGTGGAACGGCAAATCCAATTCAGTGTTTGTTTCAACTACAGGAGAAGTACCAAAGGAATTTTATGAATCAAAACAGGAAGATGAGACGGTTGATGTGCTGAAGAATAAGATTATTGTATTGGATCCGGGCCATGGCGGAAGTGATCCGGGAGCAGTGGCAGGGGATATCAAGGAAAAAGACCTGAATCTTCAGGTGTCAAAGATATTGAATGAAATGCTGCAAAAGGCAGGGGCCACAGTTTATATGACCCGGACCGAGGATAAGTATGTAGGGCTTTATACAAGAGCCGACATAGCCAATAATCTTAACGCCAACCTGTTTATCAGTATTCATCACAATGCATCGCCCAATTCAGGAGCTAAGGGAGTAATGACACTTTATTATCCATCTTCAAAAAATACGAAGATGAACGGGAAAAAATTCGCCGAGATAGTACAGAAGAATCTGGTTAAAGATTTAAACGCAAAAGACTGGGGTATTATACCAAGGCCAAACCTGGTTGTTACAAGAGAAACAAAGATGCCTGCAGTCCTTGCAGAACTCGGGTTTATGACAAATAAATCCGAACTTGAGCGGATGATTACATATGAATTTCAGTATCAGGCCGCAAAATCACTATTTAACAGTATAATTGAAGCACTCCGGTAACAGGCGGGAACCTCCCGTCTTTTTTTTATAATTATTCTTAACCCATTCAACGGCTTGAAGCTATTTTGAGGTATGTTATAATTATAATCGTGTCACTTTACAACCCGTTTCAGTTTTAGAAAGGTTTTGATGATGAACGAAAAAGTTTTAAGGGTATTGGAATATGATAAAATCGTTGAAAGGCTGGCGGACAGAGCGTCAAGCAATCTTGGCAAGGAACTGGCCGGAGAGCTTATGCCTTCAACCGATTTTGACGAAATAAAACAGGCCTTGAAAGAAACCACCGATGCTGTAACCTGCATACTGCGAAAGGGGTCTCCTCCCCTTGGAGGTATTCATGATATAAGGTCTTCCATCCAGCGTGCAGTCGCAGGAGGCATGCTGAACCCCGGTGAGTTGTTAAGAGTGGCGGATGTGCTTCGTGCATCGAGAAAACTGAAGGGGTATATTACTCAGGACAAAATGGAGCTGGAGGACACCAATACAATATTGTTGTTATGCAGCAATCTGGGAACAAACAGAACCCTCGAAGACAGACTGGACCAGTCAATTGAGTCTGAGGATCAGCTGTCGGACTACGCAAGCCCTGCACTTGCATCAATACGAAGGGATATACGGCGTTTGCAGGATTCAATTAAGGATAAACTTAACAGTATTATTCGTTCCGCGCAGAATAAAAAAATCATGCAGGATGCTGTTGTAACATTAAGAGGGGATCGTTACGTTGTGCCGGTGAAGGCAGAATACCGCAGCCAGTTCCCGGGGCTGGTTCATGATATATCTCAGAGCGGCGCAACAATTTTTATTGAACCGCTGGCAGTAGTGGAGGCAAATAATGAAATACGCCAGCTTAAAAATAAGGAAGAACGTGAAATAGAGCGTATTCTTATGGAGTTGACGGGTGAAGTTGCGAATAATGCCGACCTGCTGACCGAAAATGTTAAGTTATTGTCACGCATTGATTTTGCGTTTGCAAAGGCACGGTTAAGCCTTGATATAAAAGGAGTTGAACCGGTTCTAAATACCGAGCGCCGCATAGTTATCAAAAAAGGAAGGCATCCATTAATAGATCCGGCTGTTGTTGTACCCGTTGATATTAGTCTTGGTGACAGTTTTTCAACAATGATAATTACGGGGCCTAATACAGGCGGTAAAACAGTGACACTGAAAACCACGGGGCTTTTCGTGCTGATGGCTCAGGCAGGGCTTCATATTCCTGCTGCTGAAAACAGCGAAATGTGTGTATTCAGGAAAGTTTTTGCAGATATCGGGGATGAGCAGAGTATAGAGCAAAGCCTTAGCACATTTTCATCCCATATGAAAAATATAGTAAATATTCTGAATGAGGTCGATGAGGACTCCCTTGTACTTTTTGATGAACTGGGGGCAGGCACAGATCCGACCGAAGGTGCGGCCTTGGCAACCGCGATCCTTGACAGGCTTACCAAACGCGGTATAAGAACAATGGCTACAACCCATTACAGTGAGTTGAAAATTTATGCAATGACAACCCCGGGTGTCCAGAATGCCTGCTGTGAGTTTGATGTAGAAACATTACGGCCAACCTACCGCCTTCTGGTGGGAATACCCGGAAGAAGCAATGCTTTTTCCATTTCCAAAAGGCTTGGTCTTGACGAGGGCATAATTGAAGATGCAAAAAACTTCCTGACAGGGGAAGACATACAGTTTGAAGAACTGTTGTCTGATATACAGAAAAACAGGCTTGAAACAGAAAAGGAACGCGAACAGGCCACCAGGGAGATGAGGGAGATTGAAAGGCTGAAAGAAGCAGCCAGGGAGCAGAAGAAGAAAATAGAAGATGAAAAGGAAAACATCCTGAACCAGGCAAGAAAAGAGGCAAGATCCATACTTGCTGATGCCAGGCGCCAGGCAGAAGCTATAATGGAAAGGCTTAAAGAACTGGAGAAGGCATACCACCAGCAAAACGTTGAAAGAGAAATGATGGAGCTTAAACAAAACGTACGCCAGAAAATCAACGAACTGGATGAGCGCATGGCCGAATCGGTACTGCCACGAAAAGGATATGCAAAACCTCCTGAGAGCCTTAAACCGGGTGATACCGTGATGATCATAAACCTGAACCAGAAGGGAACGGTTCTTGAAGCACCTGATAAGGATGGGAATGTTCTTATCCAGGCCGGAATAATGAAAATAAAAATGCATATTACACAGTTAAGGCTTGTGGATGAGCAGCGAAACATAACTGACAGTATCCAGAATACAAGAGTTTCAGGCGTCAAGTCTGGAAATGTGGGGCTTGAACTGGATATTCGCGGCTTAAACATTGAAGAAGCACGGGTTAAGATTGACAAGTATATCGATGACGTTGTAATAGCAGGGCTGCATGAGGTATCTATAATTCACGGCAAAGGTACCGGAGCCCTTAGAAAAGGCGTGCACGAATTTTTGTCAAAGCACCCGCATGTTAAATCCTTCAGGCTTGGAAAATACGGTGAGGGCGAAACAGGTGTAACCATTGTTACAATAAAGGAATAACCGTGCTTTGTTCTTATATTCCGGAAATCTAATGCATATAAAATGAAGTTTGGCCACGTTGAAACAGTGTGCTGCTGAAAACAATATTCATGCTGTTTTAACGGGGCTGTTTCTTAGTTTGCCCTTAAATATGGAACAATTCTATTTACATAAAGATTTATTAATGTATAATATAGTATTAAGGTTAATTTATAATTGAATAAATAATATATTTTTATATGTAACATGGTTTTACGGGGTTAAAATGGTTGGGCAGGATTAGATAGCAAATGGAAGTATGGGATAGTACGGTGAAGTCTTGCAGCTTATCTCCATTCATCACACTTTACAATCCAAACAAGTCCGCAGAGCAATTTTATAGTCATGTTACATGTGTAATTGATTGTTAACAGCTTTTTATATTTATACATGTGTTAGCAAGGAGAGAATAGCAGATGAAAAAATTAATGCTTGGAAACGAAGCAATTGCACGGGGAGCTTATGAAGCCGGCGTAAAAGTTGCTACTGCGTATCCTGGAACACCAAGCACAGAAATTACAGAATGTATTGCAGCATATGACGAAATATTCTCTGAGTGGTCTCCAAATGAAAAAGTCGCACTGGAGGTCGCAATCGGAGCATCTGTCGCCGGGGGGCGAGCCATCTGTTCTATGAAACATGTAGGCCTTAATGTTGCAGCAGATCCGTTGTTTACCGTTTCCTATACGGGAGTTAATGGCGGTCTGGTGATATGCGTTGCTGATGATCCGGGAATGCACAGTTCGCAGAATGAACAGGACAGCAGGCACTATGCAAAGGCGGCCAAGGTTCCGATGCTGGAACCGTCGGACAGCCAGGAATGCAAGGATTTTATAATAAAGGCACTGGAGCTTAGTGAAGAGTTCGACACCCCTTTTATAATCAGGCTTACAACAAGAATATCCCATTCACAGAGCCTTGTAGAGCTTGGAGATAGGGTGGAAATACCCCTTAAGCCATATCAGAAAGATATCGGCAAGTATGTCATGATGCCTGCTATGGCGAGGAAACGCCATACAGTTGTGGAAGAGAGGATGAAAAAATTATCTTCCTATGCCGATAAAACAGAATTAAACCGTATTGAATGGGGGAGCAACACCGACATAGGCGTTATAACAAGCGGTATATGCTATCAATATTCCAAAGAAGCTTTTGGAGATGTGTCATATCTGAAACTTGGAATGGTTTATCCGCTTCCTGAGAAACTAATCTCTGAGTTCGCATCAAAAGTTAAAACTTTATACGTCATTGAAGAACTGGATCCGTTTATTGAGGAGTTTTTGAAGCAAAAAGGAATTTCGTGCACTGGCAAGGAAAAACTTCCTTTAGTCGGTGAATACAGTGCCAGTCTGATACGGAGACAGGTATTGGGGATAAATGAAAATACTGATGCTTTGCAGGAAAACATACCCGTCAGACCGCCGGTACTCTGCCCGGGATGCCCGCATCGCGCTGTCTTCTATGCTTTAAGAAAAAACAAGCTGACCGTGACGGGGGATATAGGCTGTTATACCCTCGGTTCAATGTCACCGCTGGAATCAATGGATACATGCGTATGCATGGGCGCAAGCATCGGTGTGGCACATGGCATGGAAAAGGCAATGGGAAAAGAATCAGGGAAAAAGAGAGTGGCGGTAATTGGTGATTCTACCTTTATCCATTCAGGAATAACCGGACTTATAGATATTGTATACAACAAAGGCACGTCGACGGTCGTTATCCTTGACAACTCAATAACGGGAATGACAGGACACCAGCCGAATCCGGCTACGGGCTACACAATAAAGGGTGAAAAGACAAGACAGGTTGATTTGGTTAAGCTTTGCAATGCAATTGGAATTGACAGGGTGAGGGTTTGTGATCCTTTTAAACTTGATGAATTCGATAAGATAGTTAAGGAAGAAATAGCAGCAGATGAGCCGTCGGTCATTATAGCCCAGCGACCATGTGCCCTGCTGAAAACAGTGAAGTATACAGGCAAGGTCAGGGTTGACAAAAGCCGGTGCAAATACTGTAAAGCCTGTATGCGCCTTGGATGCCCTGCAATTGTGGATACAGGAGATGGTATTCATATTAATGAAGATTTATGCGTTGGCTGCGACCTGTGCCTTGAAGTTTGTAAATTTAATGCATTTGAAAAGGTAGGTGGCAGCAATGGGTAATGTATCAATCTTAATCGCAGGAGTAGGCGGACAGGGAACGCTGCTGACAAGTCGTGTGCTTGGGGCTGCTGCTGTAAAAGCCGGATATGATGTCAAGGTGTCGGAGGTTCATGGAATGGCGCAGCGCGGCGGAAGTGTTGTTACCTATGTAAAAATAGGTGAAAATGTAAGTTCGCCGGTTATTGAAAAGGGCGAAGCAGACATTCTGCTGTGCTTTGAAAAGCTTGAAGCACTCAGATGGCTTGAATATGCCAAAAAGGATTGTACGGTTATCATAAATGATCAGAGGATTGATCCGATGCCTGTTATTATCGGAAAGGAAAAATACCCGGACGATATAATTTCAAAAATTAAGTCAGCCAGGCAGAATGTATACATAATTGATGCGCTTAAAATCGCAAAGGAATTGGGAAATATTAAGGTTTTAAACATCGTTATGGTTGGTTTCCTGGCAAAGAAAACAGATATTCAGAAGGAAACATGGTATGAGGCCATTCGTGAAAATGTAAAACCGAAATTCACAGAACTGAATCTGAAGGCTTTCGATGCAGGTTATAAAATGGCCGAATGTTATAACAGCTAGAATTGGGGGAAAAGGTATGGGTATTTGGAATGCTGAATATGAATGCATGGACAGGGAAAAGCTTTTTGAGCTGCAAAGTGAAAGGCTGCGCAATACGGTTCAACGAGTGTATTCAAATGTTCCTCACTACAGGCAGAAGATGAAGGAAAAAGGCTTGGAGCCGGGTGATATTAAAACCGTAGACGACCTTAAAAAACTTCCCTTTACATATAAGCAGGATCTGAGAGATACCTATCCCTATGGACTTTTTGCAGTACCGATGGAAGAGGTAATAAGGATTCATGCATCCACCGGGACAACAGGGAAAAGAACGGTGGTGGGTTACACCGCAAGGGATATAAACACCTGGGCCGAACTTATGGCAAGATGCCTTACATCAGCCGGAGCAGATAAAACATCCTTTGTTCACGTGGCTTATGGATATGGATTATTTACCGGCGGTCTGGGCGTCCATTACGGCGCTGAAAAAATAGGCGCT
The DNA here is from genome assembly GCA_036562185.1 of Thermoclostridium sp. Classification (GTDB taxonomy): domain Bacteria; phylum Bacillota; class Clostridia; order DSM-8532; family DSM-8532; genus Thermoclostridium. Next base: position 1,137 of record DATCKN010000095.1, on the reverse strand, counting down.
ACTGTAATCCCGGTTTCGGGAGGTAACACAAAACTTCAGATCGAAATAATGAAAGACTTTGGTTCCACTATTTTGACATGTACACCGTCGTACGCTTTATACCTTGCTGAAACAATGAGGGAAATGGGAATAGATCCGAAAAAGGATCTGAAACTTAAAGCAGGTATATTTGGAGCAGAACCATGGACAGAGGCAATGCGCAAGGAAATAGAAAACCAAATGGGTATTTTGGCGCTTGACATCTATGGCCTTTCCGAAGTAATAGGCCCCGGTGTATCGGTAGAATGTGAATATCAGAACGGCATGCATATTCAGGAGGATCATTTTATTGTGGAAGTGATAGATCCAGTAACTGAAGAACCGCTTCCGATGGGTTCGGAAGGGGAACTTGTATTTACTTGTATTACTAAGGAAGCACTGCCGTTAATACGGTATCGTACCAGGGATATTGCACGGGTCACCGATGAAAAATGTGCTTGCGGCAGAACCCAGGTACGTATGAGCAAAGTAACGGGCAGAAGCGATGATATGCTGATTATTCGCGGAGTAAATGTATATCCGTCACAGATTGAAAGCGTTCTTCTGGAACTTGGCCTTTCAGCACCGTATTACCAGCTGGTTGTTGAAAGGGTTGGCGCGCTGGACACCCTTGAAGTCCAGGTTGAGATGACTCCGGAAATGTTCTCTGACCAGGTAAAACAAATAGAAGCTGCTGAAAAGAAAATACGCCACAACATTGAAAGCACCTTGGGCCTTACCTGTAAAGTCAGGCTGGTTGAGCCTAAGAGCATTCCAAGGACAGAAGGAAAAGCAAAGAGGGTTATCGACAAGAGGATTTTGAAATAGCTGGAATATAAAAATATTCTTAAATTCCCTCTTGACCAAATCGCTTTCTGGCATTATAATAAATCTTGCGTTACGAAATGACAATCCTCAATAGCTCAGTCGGTAGAGCATGCGGCTGTTAACCGCAGGGTCGTTGGTTCGAGTCCAACAGGGGGAGCCAGTGGAATTGCCGTCACCCTGTAGTGGCGGCAATTCCAATACTAGAGGGCCTTTAGCTCAGTTGGTCAGAGCATCCGGCTCATAACCGGACGGTCCTGGGTTCAAGTCCCCGAAGGCCCACCATGAAGGGGT